>JBHIVA010000004.1:0-74959 GCA_042138015.1 Nitrososphaeraceae archaeon
AAGGGTTAAATCACTATATTCCAAGAAATGAATCAAAATTCAAATATTAATTAAATTATGAGTGATAGAATAATACTATGAGATGTAATTTATGGCTCTGTTAAGTTAAGGTAATTTCAAGAAGGAAATATTAAAAAATCTACGAAAATTGAGCATAGAACATATTAGAAAAAGTAGACTTTGAGATTACATTATCCTTAAGTTAACAGAGCCTAATTTATTTAAAATTTTCCTTAATTATTAAATAATTTTTAAAGGTTCGGTTACTAATATTTTATTTTTTAATTTTAGTTAAATATTGTATACATTGTATTATTTTTTTAATTTTAAAAATTGTTAAATGAAAGATTAGAAAGTTTTTCTTATGTTTCTAGCAATTATGTTTATTTAAAATGGATAACTACTTTAGAATTTAAGTTATTTTATTACGTTTATTTTGTTTATATCGAATTATCTTGGAAAATTAAAGTATGGCCATTTTCTGCGAATGTTATGTCTATATTCCTTATTGCATTAATACATATACTTATATCTAAATATATAAAATGTTTTTTACTACTAATTCCAGCTTAATTCTCTTAAATAATAAAAGAATTAGCAGAATTAATTCTATAATTTATTTGTTAACTCTATTTTTTAAGTTTGTAAATATAGACTACATTCACCTTTTGAGAAAAGCCTTATCGAAAGGGTGATGCAGTATTTTAAAGATAGAACAGATTGTTTTGATGATTATTATCCATGTACCAAGAATAGTAGTATAAAATGTGATCTACAACATGTATACAATTGGATTAAACTATTCATTTATCTATACAATACAAGAATCAGAAACACATTCTGATCAGAATTGGAGGTGAAATAACATTAAGTTAACACAGCCGAATTTTCATTAGAAGAGTCTAAAAAGCTCTATTGAATTTATTTAATACTGAAAGGGATGGAAGAATAATGATAGATTTTGACAAATAAAATCCTAACTTTTTTTGAACAAGAATCAAGTATAATTATCTCCTTATTGCAAAAGGTCTTTGAAACTAATGAAAAAAAAGGATCTAAAGAAAGGAAGTAAAAAGAAGATCATATATAATACCTTGTTAGATATTTTATTTTGAAAGCCATCAATTCTAGTGATTTCCCATTAACAAATCTGTTCTGGATAAGAAAAATCAATATTATTATCTATTATAACCAATGTTGAAGGAATTGTTCACCTAAAGAATATATTTTCGTATAGGTCATTTCTATATATATTTTTGTGTTAGGTGTACACGATCCTTCGATCAACTAATTATTTTAGCTAAGCCAGAAGAAAAGTAATAGGATCGTAATTATTATTAAATATCTTATTCTTCAATAATTAATATTAAGATTAACATGTAAAATCTTTGAACTTAATACTCGTGAATATGGATAGTTAGCCGTAAATTTCCGATGAATCGATCTTCTGAAGAATATTTATTAATGATAATTATTGGTTGTAATAATAGTAATATTATCTTAGCATATGCTCCAAATATTTCAAATAAATCTAACCATTTCTAATAAATACATAACAGGTTGAAAAATATGTAATCCTTACTTTTAAACGTGCATTATACTAATAAGTGTATTATAGCCAAGCAATTTTCTTACTATAAATTTTGGCCAATTCCTCTTTCGAACATAGTATTTTGAAAAGGTTGTATTCTTCATAGCAATATAATATGTATTTCGTATTAGTATACACATAGGTCTAATAAAAATAAGGTTAATGAAAAGATTATCCATAAATAAAAACTTTTTTTAGTGATCATTAGGGATTCTTTGCTAGGTAATGAATTTCTCTTAAGGAAAACTAAAAATGGTATATGTCCGATCAAAAATAGCTTATAAAATGAGTTCAAGGTCCAATTTTTATATTTATTTTATTTCCAATTTTAAGACCATATTTTTCTGAAAATCCAGATATCGTTTCTAATACATACAATGATTCAGAGGTTGGTCTAAAAGATGGACAGGTAATCAAAGTTTCACATGGCTCCAAACTTTTTTCAATATGAACAATTGATAAATTTTCATTCAACCAAATAATATCTATTGGAAACTTCATACCTTTCATCCAAAAACTTTGGTAATTTGGTTTATCAAAAATAAACAACATTCCTTCGTTCTCTTTCATAGACGATTTTATCGACAATCCATCCTGTTTCTCTTTATCAGTCAAGGCAACATCAAAATTTAAAACGAAACCATTTATCTCTGCCAATCCTTTTAATAATCGATCCCCTTTCAGATCTTTAACTGCTAGATCAATTTGACTTTTATTTTGCCATTCAGAAAAAGACAGTATTTTTTCTCCTGTTTCACTCAAGGAATAAAGATGTATGATAATTAGTAAAACCACTGTAATCATAAATCTAGTACAAAGTTCCTTTATGGTCATCTAGAATTAACACATGTGAAAGTTATTTCCGGATATATTTATTTTGAATCAAAATATTAATTTTTATTATTCTCTGTTGGTTTAGTATCCTTAAGTAGTATTCCGCAATTTTTACAAAATCGAGGTAGTATTTCTCTTTCAAGATATGATCCAGATATGTTCTTTCCAATTGAAATTCCACAATTAGGGCAGAATTTTCCTTTCACATTAGTAGAATTGTTGTAATAATAATTATTTTGAACCTTCGAATACATTTCTTCATTCTTTTTTTTCGAAATTGGTAATATCTTGATGCTTTCCCATTTACATCCTATCTCATCATAAACCTTGATTATTACCACCAAAAATGTTAGTTCAACTGCTAGTGAAATTACAAACTTTAAAGTTCCTATCTCATTCTTAATGAATAAGTGAATTGTCTGAACTGTAATTATCGTCAAAATACTCATTGCTACGAAAAATAAAACTGAATAGATATGATTCGAAAATTTAACCATTTAGTTAATAAAATATCTATTCAAATTAAAATAATATAATACTCAATTATTTCAAATAAACTGATAAAATTTATTACCATAAGATCAAAATATGGCAAGGACTTTAGACTATTTATAATTCTCTTTCTCTTTTCCGAAAGATCTAAAAAAAAATCCACTAAAAACCATAACACCTACCAGAGCAGTAGCGGCAATTACTCTTTCGACTGGTAGATTGAGGATAAAAGTTACTACAAATGTAACACCAGCTGAAATAGCGGCAAGCGGAAACCATTTTTTTATAGCTTCATCTGTTCTTAACATAAGAGTAATTCTTGTACATTATTGTTAAATATTTCTATAAACTATTTTTTATAACCTACAAAAAAATTAGATTTATTTTTCTTCGCAACAGTGTGGACATAATCTCCAAGAAACTGGATCATTATAAAATTCATAAATCCAGCCATTTCCATCGCAACCTGAACACTTCTTGCGAGAAGCTATTTCTCCTCTATAAGATTGAATGTATCGATTCTGATGGGTAACTTTTATCACACATTATTATAGAAGCATCTTCTAATTAAACATTATGAAAATTTTTCTAATATTAAATACGAGAAATTTTCTATCTATATGTTTTATTATTCATTGTTCTTTGTAATCAACATTTAGTATTATCATTCCGATTCTATTTAATCTATTATTTTATTTTTTTTATCAATAGATAATTTATTATGATATTCCATTGATACATTTTTAAAACCATTAATCAAATGGAACTTATTGTCTTAATGAATGGTGTTTTAGATCATTTATCAATAAGTAATCCTATGACGATTGGAATTGTAGGCGGAGGACAGTTAGGAAAGATGCTCGCTCAAGAAGCTAAAAGGATGGCTTTAAAGGTCGTAATTCTCGACCCAAGTAAAGACTGTCCTGCCTCTTCAATATGTAATAAACTTGTGATAGGTGATTTTAAAGATGAAGCAAAAATTTATGAGCTTGCTAGGGAATCTGATATTCTAACATATGAAATCGAGTTGGCTAACTCTACGGCTTTGCAAAATCTTGAATTAAAAAAATATCCGATTTATCCTTCTCCTCATACTTTAAAAATTATACAAAATAAGTTTAGGCAGAAATCCTTTTTACTAAAAAATAAAATAGCAGTTACTGATTTTTGTAAAATAGAATCAAGAGACGATGTTTTACTAGCCATCAAAAATTTTGGATTTCCAATAATAATAAAAGCATCAGAAGACTCCTACGATGGACGTGGAAACTTTTTAATATGCTCAGAAACACAGATCGATAAAGGATATTCTTACTTTAATAATAAAGAAAAATTTGCGGAAAAATTTGTTGACTTTACAAAAGAGATTTCTATACTAGTAGCCAGAAATAAATCTGGTCAAACCGTATCTTTTCCTGTTGCTGAAAATATTCATCATGATAACATATTGGATACTACAATTGTTCCTGCGAGAATTTCTACTAAAGCTAAAATAAATGCAATAAAAATTGCGGAAAAGGTAGCAAGGAGTATGAAAGATGTGGGAATATTTGGGATAGAAATGTTCGTAACAAAAAACGACGATATCCTTATTAATGAAATTGCTCCAAGACCTCATAATTCAGGGCATTATACAATAGAAGGTTGTTCTGTTTCACAGTTTGAGCAACATATACGATCCATCTTAAACCTTCCATTAGCTTCACCAGAATTGCTTAGACCTGTGGTTATGAAAAATATTTTGGGACCAGATAGTTTATGTGGAAATTACACAATAAGAGGATTAAAAAATTTCTTCTCTGTACCTGGCGTTAAAATTCATATTTATGGAAAAAAAATTACCATGCCAAAAAGGAAGTTAGGGCACATTATTGCAACTGGAAGTTCTATAAAGGAGGCATTAGATAGAGCAAATAAATCAAAAAATTCAATAGATATCATAATAGATTGATATAATATAACATGTCAAAATCTGAAGTTGCAGTTATTATGGGAAGTGATTCGGATCTAAAGGTAATGAAGCATGCAGCAGAGATGTTAGAATATTTCGATGTTCCTTATGAATTAACTATTGTTTCTGCCCATAGAACACCACGTAGAATGATGAAATATTCTATTGATGCCCAGAAAAGAGGAATCAAGGTAATAATTGCAGGAGCAGGAGGGTCAGCACACTTACCAGGAATGGTTGCATCTCTCTCATCAATTCCTGTCATCGGAGTTCCGATTAACAGCTCGAGTTTTGATGGTTTGGATTCTCTTTTATCGATTGTTCAAATGCCTTCAGGAGTTCCAGTTGCGACAGTTGCAATAAACGGGGCTATGAATGCAGCCATTTTAGCGTGTCAAATATTAGGCATAGAATCATCTAGTTTAGCAGAAAAAATCCATAAATTCAAGCTTAAATTGAATGCAGATGTTCGAAATAAATTTCAAAAATTAGATAAAATTGGATGGAAAACCTATCTTGACACTATTGACAATCAAAAGCCCTAAATTTTATCTCATTTTGTTTACGATCCCATCATTCCTGGAACTTTTATAGGTGACCTATATTCCTTAGTAATATTTATTCCTTCATTAGTTGTGAGGATAATCTTTTCTAAATTGCTCTCTGGTGGAGGACTTAATGGATAGCTCTGGCCCGGTTCTAGAATGGGTATTATCTCCTCACTTATATTACCATAATTTGCTATAATATTAGTAAGCGGTTTAAGCCCTGTATTTGTTATCATAACTCTAGTATGTGTAAATAACGATTGCTCCTCCTTTAATGCATCTATTTGCAAATCAAAATCATTTTTTTTCGTAAAGTTAGTACCACTAAATAAAAAAAGAGAAAGGATAACGACACCTACAACAAGAAATACTAAAACATATTTCTGTTTAATCTCCATTTATTCTAATATATCTTCGGGAAATATTACCATTTCTATGATGATCCTAAAATATCATGATATCAAATTTTACAAATTTAAATTCAAAGTAAATAGTACGAAGTACTATCTAACCACTGTTATCATAAGATAATTAACCTTATACTTATGTCCGACATACTTTGCGTATCTTTAAATGTCGCTATGTAAATTATTAAGGAATGTCAGCCAATCCTTTAAACTTTTTCGATTAATTTTAGTAGAGTTATTTATCCATGTCCTTTGCTCCATTTCAAGAAATTGTCTTGTTCTGATGACATCATCATTGGGGTAGCATTATGTTATAGAAGAAATGATCAATTTAAATACTAATAAATTATTTTATATTTATATAATCTGTTCTTCATTTTTTGATATTATAAAATATCCTTTTCTTATCTATAAAAAATTTGGCAAAGTATTATTTTTTTCAAAATATTAAAATTCTATTCTAGCTTGGTTAGGGAGACTTTAAAATAAAATATAATTTAAATTGTTATTACCTATACCCATCCAAATTTAACACTCATTTTTTTGA
This sequence comes from Nitrososphaeraceae archaeon, assembly GCA_042138015.1. Taxonomy (GTDB): domain Archaea; phylum Thermoproteota; class Nitrososphaeria; order Nitrososphaerales; family Nitrososphaeraceae; genus TH1177. The sequence goes on from JBHIVA010000004.1 coordinate 6,371, forward strand.
ATAAACTTTAAACTGAGATTCAGATTTACAGAGTTGTTATATAGATAACATTCAGACAAACTAAGAAATATTTTTAGGTAAATAGAAATCTAACTTCACAACAATAAGAATGAAGTTCAATACAGATATTATGATTGATATATGAAAATTCAAAAAAATAGTAATAATATGTAAAGTTACGATGGCTTTTTCTAAAATAAATAACATAAGAATCCAGAAAATTACTAGAAAATCTGTACAATTAGATGGTTTCTTAGTACATAGGTATTAATATGTGTATAAAAATAATGATTTACTTTGTACTATAAATATTGTTACTAACAATACCATGATTTAAGGAGATATTATGTACATTTAATTTATTGAACAAAAGGTTCAAAAAATAATCTTAGGAGATGAATTTTAATTATTTCAATCCATATTGGATGCAATATTGGACAATTCTATAAATTAAGAAAGCTTTGAAGAAGATATTTGCTGGCTTGAAAGAAAAATTTGATTGATGTATGTAAACACACCTATTTTATACTATCATTGATTTAGTTAGTTGTTTCGTCACATATACTTTATTAATTTCAACTATGATCTATAAAACAGCTAGTATTTATTAATAAAACAACACATCCAGCAACAGATAACTCTTTAAATAATTTTTGTATAAATTGTTGTAGTATAGATTAACATTTTAATGCTAGATTTAGTCAATACTACCATAATACATTACCCTGTTTTACTTACAAAATAAAAGATATTTTTTTATATTTTGCTTCAATACATCAAATCATATTTGATTTTTCATAACATTAGAAACAGAATTATTTCCCCATTTTTCGAGGAATATGAGATCGTTTACCTCAATTCTAGTTAACCATTTCGATTTTTCTAAATCTGGAATATTAGAAAATTCTGAAACATAGCCCATACATAAATAGGCTATCGGTTTTATATGTCTAGGAATAGACAATATCTTTTTTAAATCTTTAATAGATAATATGCTTACCCATCCCACACCAATTTCTTCAGCCCTTGCAGCTAGCCATAAATTTTGAATTGCACAACATACACTATATATTCCAGTCTCAGGTATACTAGTTTTTCCTATAATAAAAGGTCCAAATCTTGTTGGGTCATAGGTTATACAAATATTGATATTCGATTCAAGAATCCCCTCTAATTTTAGAGATTTATATTTTTTCTGTCTTTTTTTATTTAATGCTAGCAAGTTTATTGATTTTTTATATTCCAATAAAAATGATTCTTTTATCTTTTTTCTTATACTTAAATCCTTAATGAGAAGAAAATTCCAAGGTTGTGAGAAGCCTACTGATGGTGCATGATGAGCGGCGTCTAATATTTTAAGAAGCTGAGAAAATGGTATATCTTTTTTATTTGAAAATTGAGTTCTAACATCTCTTCTAGAAAATAAAATTTTATAAAACCCATCTCTTTCCATTTTGGAAATCTTTCTGGTTTTTCTACGAGTATTTTTAATCTTGTAATCTGAAGTTAACAATATAATTTCTCTTTCTTATCTATATTTTAATATTTATCCATATACTAGTTAAGAATCGAGATAGTATTTGTGACCATAAATTTCAAGTTGAAATTGTTATAGGATGCTATTCTTATAGATACTACTTTAATCTACCGATAAAATTCAAACATACAAGATATAATTCACTACTTGCGGGTCTACTAGCCAATGGTTTTGAAATTATTACGTTTTCAAAGTTATTTCTTAATTCAATTATTAAATCATTAAGCATATCTCCTTGAAATACCTTGAAAATTCCCTTACTCTTTCTTTTAGATATTTTTTTAGTTAATTCTAATACGCTTTTTGTCAAAAAGATTTGTCTTGCATGATCATATTCCCAATTCCCACTTAAATTAGGAGCTATGTCTGAAAGAATGACGTCAACCTGAGAATCAGTTAATTGATTTAATTTTTCTTTAATAAATTCATCTTCTATACTCCCATGCAAAAAAATTACTCCTTCTATAGGATCTAATTTTTTCAAGTCTATTCCAACCACTTTTCCATTATGACCGACCTCTTCCAGCGCTATTTGAAGCCAACCTCCAGGGGAACAACCTATATCTACTACGACATTACCTTTTTTAAAAATTCGATAGGTTCCATTAATCTGCTTTAATTTGAACGCTGATCTACTTCGATATCCTTTATGTTTGGCTAACTTTCTAAATTGATCCCTTTTTGATAGTTCAAATTTCATCTCCTTGGCTATATGATTCATAAAAACAATATATATCTTAAATTCTGGAGTAGCAATAGTCTATAATTTATATATAATTTTTTGATCCTATCGTCTATCATTAATAATATATAAATAACATTCGGACGTTAATTAGATTAATGCCTATTAGAAATGGGGCTGAGTATATAGAAAGTTTAAGAAATAGAAATTTAAAAATATACCTTTTTGGTGAACTCGTAAAGGAACCAGTAGATCATCCTATGATTCGCCCCTCAATTAATGCAGTTGCAGAAACCTATGATTTACCAAATGAAGATTCAGAATTAGCATCTGCTGAATCTTCTCTCACCGGTTTACGAGTAAACAGATTCTTACATATAGCTGAAAACGCTCAAGATCTTGTTAATCAGAATAAGATGCAGCGTAAACTTGGACAATTAACAGGTACCTGTTTTCAAAGATGTGTAGGTATGGATGCTTTAAATTCTCTTTATTCTACTACTTTTGAAATAGATGAAAAATATAATACACAATATCACCAAAGATTACAAGAATTCGTCAAACAAATTCAACAAGAAAATCTAGTAATAGGAGGAGCGATGACGGATGTAAAAGGAGACAGGAGTCTATCTCCATCACAACAAGAAGATCCAGATTTATTTGTCCATATTGTAAAAAGGGATGAAAAGGGAGTATATATTACTGGTGCCAAAGCACATCAAACAGGATGTATCAATTCTCATTGGATTCTAGTAATGCCTACAATGAGACTTAGGAAGGAAGATAAGGATTATGCTATTGTAGGAGCAATACCTGCTGATGCTCCTGGAATTACCTATATCTATGGAAGACAATCGTGCGATACGAGAAGTATGGAGGGAGGTGATCTAGACGCAGGAAATGCAAAATTTTCAGGTCAAGAAGCTATGATGATTTTAGATAAGGTATTTATCCCCAATGAACTTATTTTTATGAATGGTGAATTTGAATTCGCTTCAATGCTTGTTGAAAGATTCACTTGTTATCATAGAAGAAGTTATGTTTGTAAGACAGGGTTAGGTGATGTTTTAATTGGGGCTTCAGCTTCTATTGCCGATTATAACGGGGTTTCTAATGTATCTCATATTAAGGATAAATTAGTAGAAATGACCCATCTCAATGAAACAATTTTTGCAGCAGGAATTGCATCATCCCATCAATCATATAAAACAAAGTCAGGTAATTTTCAAAACGATGACATGCTTGCAAATGTATGTAAACATAATGTTACACGATTTCCATATGAGATAGGCAGACTTGCACAGGATATAGCAGGAGGTTTAGTAGTAACAATGCCTTCTGAAAAAGACTTTAAAAACCCCAGCACGGGACCACTTCTCGAAAAATATTTACAGGGTAGGAAAGGCGTTAGAACAGAAGATAGAGTCAGGGTGTTAAGATTAATAGAAAATATGACTTTGGGAAGGAATGCCGTAGGATATCTAACTGAATCAATGCATGGTGCTGGATCTCCTCAAGCACAAAGAATCCAGATTGCTAGACAAATGCAAATAGAATATAAAAAGAAGTTGGCAAGAAAACTAGCTAATATTCCTGAAACTGAAGCAGAAGAGTTAACAAGAGAACAGTCTGATTATTTTGATAGAATATTCAGTATAAAAAATGACAAAAAACAATAATTTCTATTTATATCATTTTTAATTTAAATTTTTATCAAATAATATTTTGTATAAAAAAATTGAATAATAGTCTGTTAAGCGTAATCGATCTAAATAAAACATTTTTTATTAATGACCAATCTTTTAAATCATTCGGATTCCGAAAGAAAAGTCGGATCAAAGTTGTCGATAATATTAATTTTAAACTTCATCACGGCGAGATACTTGTAGTTGCGGGTGAATCAGGATCAGGAAAAACTACACTAGCTCGATTGATAATTCGATCTCTTAATCCAGATTCGGGAAAAATTATTTTTGATAACGAGGATATTACTAATATAAAATGTAACGATTTGTTAAAAATTCGTTCAAAGATGCAAATGATATTACAAGATCCATACTCATCTCTCGATCCTCGTATGAAGGTATTTGATATTATTAAGGAACCTTTACAAGTTCATAATAAAGGATTGAATAAAAAGGAAATAAAACAAGCAATATATTCTGCATTATCAAAAGTTAATTTAGAGCCTTTTGAAGAAATCTCTGATAAGTATCCGCATATGCTTTCAGGAGGACAAAGACAAAGAGTAAGTTTTGCAAGGTCTTTAGTTTTACAGCCAAAATTGATAATTGCTGATGAACCTGTTTCTATGCTGGATGTATCAGTTAGGTTTCAAATATTGTCACTGATGAAAAAATTAAAAGAAATTGAGAATATATCTTTTATATATATAACTCACGATCTTTCAACTTCTAGATATGTAGGGGATAATATTATTATTCTATATAAAGGTCAAATAATTGAACATGGTAATATTGGTGAGGTAATCGATAATCCTCTTCATCCATACACTAAAGCTTTAATCTCAGCTATTCCTAAAATGGGTTATTCCGGATTTAAAATAATAAAGGTCAAAAATGAATTTGATCAATCAAGTAATTCTCAAGGATGCAAATTTTTAAATAAATGTATCTATGCCATAGATAAATGTAAGCAGGTAGAACCAGACCTAACTCTTGATGACAAAAATCATCACGTACGTTGTTTTAATTACAAGACTTAATTTCTATCTATTATTTTATACCTATATTTGTTGATAAAAACGAAAAAAAGGTATTATAATGTAATTTTACTTGATTCGGCTCTTTTATTATATCTGTATTTCAATATTTGTGAAACTCCGTTTTTCGGATAGACTCCGAAGATTTGATCGACCCGAGAAATTGTAGAATCCTTTAATGTTACCATTATTATTTGATTTTTTTGTGCTCTATCCAATAAAATTCTGGATAACCTCTCCGTATTCTCTGCATCTAAGTGAGCGTCAATTTCATCCATCAGATAAAAAGGAGATGGTTTAATCGATTGTAATGCAAGAAGAAATATTGTAGCAGCCATCGTTTTTTCTCCTCCTGATAATGATGTAGAATCTCTCCGTGGTTTTCCTGGAAATTGAACAACTAATCTCACTCCAGCCGAAAAAATATCCTCTTGATTTTCGAGTTCTAACCAAGAGTTACCACCTACAACTGTAGAAAAGGTATTGTTGATGTCTTGATTAACTTTTAAAAAAGCATCCATAAACATGTTCTCCTTTTCCTTATTTATTTTATCGATAAATATAACAATAGAATTACGTTCTTTTTCTAGGTCATTTTTGCGTTCAGACATTCCTCTATAACCGTCTATTACATGAATATAATTTTCATTTGCTCGTAGGTTAATTTTTGACTTTATTAAATCATATTCTTTAGATAGTTCATTAATTATCTCTTCAATATTATAAATTTCATAAATATCTTTTTTATACCCTAACCAAATTAAATCATTATTTAATTTTCTATGTTGTTCTTCTAGATTAGCATTTTCCTTTTCTAATAATACAATTTCTCTATCTAAAGAATTGTATTCTCTTGAGATTTTTCTTTCCTGTTCTAATAATTCTTTTATTTTTAATTCATAAGTTTGTAGAATTGAATATGAATTTCCCGAAGAATTTATTATTTCTTGTTCTTGATTTCTTAATTTATTTAACACGACTTCATCTTGATCTATTTTTTGTTTATCTGTTATAACAGATACTTCTTTATCTTTTAGCTCTTTTTCTAAATTGGTTTTTTCTTCATTTAATGATAACTTCCGTTCTAAATTTAAATCTCTCTCATTTTGTTTAGTTGTTAATATTACCGAGATGTCTTGGATTTCCTGATTTTCATAATCAATTAGGGTTTGAATTTTGTTTCTTTCTATGTTTAAATTATTCAAATCATTATCTCTATATTTAGCATCCATATTTAATAACACATTATGGACCCTTTTTCTAGCATCTGTTAAGAGCAAGAATCTTTTTTCGTTATATTGGATTTTTTCTAATACTGAATTAGTCTCATCCTTATTAAAATCTAAGATCTCATTTTGTTGATTTAATTCGAGACGAAAATTGGATAGAGTATCCTCGTATATCTTCTTCATTTTTTTATTCTCATTTATAGAGTTCTCGAGTTTAAGTTCTATATTTCCTAAACCGTTATCCATTTTGCTCATCCTATTATAATACATGACATTATTATCCAAGTATGATTTTAACTTTAGAATGAGAGATCGGAGGTATTTTATATCATTTTCAAGATTTATTTCTTTAACTACATTGATTATTCTTGAATTATAATCAATTATGAGAGATGTTGATTTGGGTTCAAATAATTCTCCATCTATCGATACAGTTCTATATCCTTTAAACGATAACATATAAGCATCTTTAGCAGTTCGTACCACAATTATGTTTCCAAATAAAAATTTGACTAGTGAATCATAATCAGATGTCACAAAATTTGATAAATTTCCTATTATAGCAACATTCTCTTTTTCTAACAGAGTCATAGCTGAACGTTCAATTAGATCCAATGGGATAATCCTAATCCTAGGTAACTTCTTTGATTTTGCAAATTCTGCGATTTTAATCATATTTTCAACGTCTTTCACAACAATTGCCTTCATCCACTCTTTTGCAATGGCTATAACACTTCTATGATATTTTCTATCCCATTTTATCAAATCATGAACAACACCTATTATATCAAAATCTTCATTTTTTGAAATCTCTGAAATAGAAAAATCTTCAGACATTGATGTAGATAATATGAAATTTTTTTCTTGAAATTTTAAGGATTCATTATGAGATTTTTCCAATATTGATTTTGAAGTTTCTAATTCTTTGTCGTATTGTTTTAATCTCTCTTGCAAATTTACCTTCAGACTTCGTATATTAATTAGTTCTTTTGTATATTTATTTATGTAATCTTGAAGATTTTTAATTCGATCCAAATAAGTATCTATATTTAAGGAAAGTAACTTTATTTTATCTTTTATTTCTTGATCTTTTTGAGAATTTATTTTTAGTTTCTCTTTACCTGTTATGAGATTAATTTCTAACATGTTATTTAAATCGAGAATTTTAGAATTTCTTTTCTCAATTTTTTCTTTTAGAATATTTATTTTGATGCGTTTCTCATTTTCACTTAAAATTTTAGTATCTATAATTTTCAATTCATCTATATGAAAATTCCTCTTTATCTTTATTTCTTCTATTTTTTCTTTTATAAGATCAATGGTTTTACTTAGTCCATGAACTTTTTGTTCTAAATCCTGAGATGTAATATTAATAGATTTAGACTTACTTTTAATTTCTGATATTCTGTAAATTGTTTCTTTATGTATAGCTTTCAATTTTTCAACTTGGTAGACAATATTTGAAGTTTTATTATTGATTTCAGCCTTCTGTTTATTTATTAAATCTAATTTTTTAATAAATTCTAATTTTTCTCCATCTAATTTTTCAATTTTTTTTCTGAGAAGATCGAGCTCAATATAGATCTCTTTTGATTTGGATTTTTTAATATCTAAATCTGAGAAAATACGTGATTTTGTGTTTTCTATGTTTTGAATTTCATGTGATATCTTGACTGCTTTGTATTTTTTTAAATCCGATTCAATATGCTCGAATCTCAATTGTTCATTTCTTTCTATTTCTAACTCATCTATCCTCTTTCTAATTTCACTCATTCGTGCTAATGCAATATCAAGTCGTCTGTCCGATTCTTCAAGTTGTTTAATCGATTCTTCTTTTTTATCGTCAAAATAAGATAATCCTAATATATCTTCAATGATTCTTCTTCTTTCTTCTGAGTTTAATTCTGAAATTCTTGTAATCATTCCCTGTTGTACTATATTTATTTTATTAGGAACCGCGACTACTACATGGAGTAGTTCGGTGATAGTAGATTTATTTACTTTTTTACCATTTAAAGAGTATTGAGAATCACCAGCATTGCCTTCAATTTCCCTTGTTAATGTGACATGGTCAGAATTTATTGGAATACCCCTATCCTTATTATCAAACGTAATGCTTACACGAATAAATTTATTGATTTTACTATGAGTATCGTGGAACAGCGATTGGAACTTGTCGACTCTTAATGCTTTTGGACTATTTTCTCCCAATGAAAACATAATAGCATCTAAAACATTACTTTTACCTGAACCATTTGGTCCAGTTACTGCTATAAGGCCATTATTAAAATTAATAATAGTATTCTTAAATCCAAACGACTTAAAACCATAAATTTCAACTTTCTTAATAAAAACCATTTTAGATATTTAAAGAAAATGTGATTAGCTATTATATTTTTTGTTTTAATGTTATTATAAACTTTCATTAATATCATGAAGTAATTATTTTAAAGTGTATATGCTATCATTATCAATAATCTTGAAATTTAATTTAGAATAAAAATTTAGGTAATTGTCTTTTAAAGGAGTATTGAGAAATATGTGATCAAAACCCTTTAGGCTTGATAATTCCATCGCTTTTTCAATAACTTATGAAGCAATACCTTTATTTCTATACTTTGGGTGAGTACCTAAACAATATAATCCTATACATCCATTACTTTCAAATAGTAAACCACATCCAACAATAATATTTTTATTTTTTTTTGTTCAATTTCTGCCACCAATAAAATAAATTTTTTATAATGTTTCTCCAAAATTTTCTTTACATATTTACTTTTATTAAAAACGATCTGCAAAATATTTCGTTCCATTCGTTAAATGTTTTAATCTCTTTTACCTCTATTGTAAATTGTTTATTTTGAAAAATATATCTAAATGTTTTAGGAGAGATTAAAGTATATAATGTATCCAGATAATGAAAGCAATTATTTTTCAAATATTTAGTCAGATATTAACTTTGTGATTGTAAATAAAAATATCCTTTTAAATCAGACGTTTCTATAAATGATTTTGAATTTTCAATAGATTTTTTCAGGATTGATACATTCAAACTTTGGCATATTATCCTATTAAAAAAATAATCATTAGGAAAAACTGAATTGATAAAAATTTGAGTTTCAGAGTTCACTCTATAAATATTAGTCCAATTGGACACAAATTCAATTCCATTTTTCTTGCATTTTTTTTAATATCGAAGATCAAGAATTTCAGCCATTTTTTTAATTTCATAATATTTTTTTTCTTTTATACATTTCCTTAATAGTCTCAAAGCACTGTATGTATTAAAATCATCATTGAGATAGTTAATGAATATCTGTATAATTTTGTCGTCTTCTTGCGATCTTTTTTCACTGAGAATTATTTCTTTAATTTTCTTTTCTAAGATTGCATATTCTTCTAATATTCTATAGGAATAAACTAGTGGGTATCTATAATTTTTCGAATAGCAATATAATCTTATAGTATTTGAGTTAAATTTGTCCAATAAATCCTTAACCAAAACGACATTCTTGTATGTTTTAGACATTTTTTTTATTCTTCATATAAACTAAACCTACATGAAGCCATAATTTTGGAGATTTCTTTTTTAACTTTAATTGATAAAGAATTGATTTAATAAACTCGTGATGCGGAATAATTAAATCGGTTGCTCCACCATGAATATCATACTTTCCAGAAAATATACCCATTATAACTGAGATATCTTGAATATGCCACCATGGGATACCATTTCCTAATTCATGTTCCTTGAAGTCATTTTTCAAAAACCTCGGTAGAATTCCAAAGTAGTATATCCTCTATATTTTGTTTACCGGGGTGAATATCAAATCTTAAATCATTAAAATCTTCTTTCTTTAAATTCGATATCTTTCCAAGTGGTGTATTTTCTACTCTCAAATAGACATTTCCTAAACTATAATATGCCATTTTCTTTTCAAGAAGAAATTTTATTAATTTAATGGCTTCACTGATGTAATCTGAAACCTTGACATACATAAAAGATTTATCAATCGATAATTTTTTACAAATACTTAAAAATTCTTTAAAATTCTTATCGACTATAGATGAATAATTTACTTTACTTTTTTTTGCTCTTTCTGAAATTTTTGGATCAATATCAGCTATATTGACAGCTATTATTGGTTTAATATTGGATAACTTAAAAACTCTATAAACTAAATCGAAAAAAAGTAAAAACCTGGCATGACCAAAGTGAATCGAGTCATAAACAGTTGGTCCACATAGAAAAATCTTAACAACTTTCGTTTCCTTCTTTAAGATTATCTTTTTATTTTTGAGAGGATAAAAAAGTTTCACATTCAAATTTTTATTAAATGTAAATGTCAATATAATTCAAATTCAAATTCAATAGGATATTTTTCTTTTATCGTGTGAATCAATGAATCCAATTTATCAAAATATTTAATTTTATTATAATCATTCGTAGAATATTGTACAACATATTGATGAAGAATATTTTTGTTTATAAAAATTTTTTCTTTGGGTTTTTTTAGGGTGATTCTAACTCCTTCATCATAATCCAAATACTTCAATACATTCTTTAAGTCTCTTATCTTTTGATCGAGCAACAACCAACAATTCTATTTTTATCTCATCCTCGTGTAATAACTTATCTGGTTGAAAGAAAGCTAATAATTCAATATAACAATTATCATTTAAAGATTTATCATAAATCTTTTCATTAGTGATTTATAGTTATTTTATAAATTTACTCAATGTATAAAATATTACTTATTTCATTTTTCTCGTTCTCAATTTTAATGCTTCATTTTCCAGGTCTTATATTTGGTAATAATGTGGATGTCACAATAATTGAAAAAAAATTTGATTTTACAAAAAGTGATTTAGAATTATCTACTATTAAAGTCAATAATTTACATGAACGTAATGAAAATTTTCAAAAAAAAGAATCTGAAGAAAACCATGGAACAGTGATTATCCATAATAAATCATATCTATGTAAACTGGACGAAAAATCATTCGAATTGAGATGTACAAATTATTACTTGTGCAAAGAACATTACTGTAGTACAAACACGTCACTTTCTGATATGTATGTTCAAGGTAATAGGCCATCTTTTTCAACTACTTTCCAACTTAATTCAGACCCTGAAATGCAATTTTCAAAAATTAAATTTAACTCAGGAGAATTTGATATTATACCTTATAATAACTATATACTAACTGATATGTGCAAAAAGATCAATGCAGATATTTTTCCCTTTGACTCATTTTCAGTAGGTAATTTTGTTTCACATAATCCTAAATCAATTATATGTGTAAATATGGGAGATGAATGTTATGGTATTATTGCAGAAGGTGAAACAAAATTTTGTGAGATTACCAATGTAATAATCAATGATTATAACAAGTCCTAATAAATTACTGATATCCTATACATTCGAATGAAAACTACGAAAATAAAATAAACAAAAAAACTTGCTAGGAGCTACTTCTCGAAACAGCAACTTCTATAGTTGAGACATTTCTTATTCTTCCATCTTCCGATTTAACCGATTCAGAGCCTAGTTTTACTGAATCAATCCTATATCCTAATGTATCCATGCGTTTCACGATAATTTGTGCAACATCCACAGCTCTTGGAATACTTTTCCCTCTTGCTTTTATAATAACTAACGGTTCATTAGCTAATTGAACAAGCGTTGCAGTAACATAGGTCATTAATGGCTTTTTACCAATAAAGATTTCATTACTTCTCTTCCCAGTTCCTTTATCCTCACTATTTGTAGTCATTCCTATAATGTCGTTTGAGGTAGAATATAATGTTTTTTCAAGGACGTTTATTATGTTCAGAATATTCTGCTAGATTATTCAAGATTTCGCTAATCTTATCAGGATTTTCTTTAATCTTGGTTATAATAGTCGGATCTCCTATCTCATAGCAATGTAAGATTTCTTCATTATCTTTATAAAAAAGAAAAATTCTGTTTTGATAAATACAATGGTATAATTCTTCCTTTAGCATATTTTCCGGTTTAAGTTTGATTCCACTATTATCAATAATGATTGGTGATTCCAATATTTATACAATACTCGTTTGTGATAGAAAAGATTATCTGATTAATCATTACCTCAAGTAGAAGCTAAAATGATTTTCTATAAAAATTAATCTCATTCTCCTATTTTATTTTAGGAATTTACATCATGTCTAGAATGAAAATGTTAGTCTTTGATTTATGAGGTTTATATTTTTTGGAAGAACTGGTAATTTTCATCTATGGTTTTTTACTGTAATACTATATTATGTTAGAAAAAATCACAATTATACTAATGAAAAAAACAGATTATGAACATACAAATTAAACAGTTTTTTAAATTTAAATTAAAAATTGAGAATAAAATTACTCTATGTTATGATAATCAGTTTATTGATTCTTAATATTATTGAAAAGATTTACCAAATTATGGAAATAATCAAATTAATGACTGGAGGAAATAATTTCAGGATCTGAATATACTTGTCATCTTTCTTCTATTATACAAATTTTGAGTTGGATATGAAGTAGGATAAAAATGAAATGTAATAATAAAAATAATCAGTTCTTTTCTCTTCAAGACAGATAATAACTCCCAAAAAAAATTAAAATTAATATAATATATAATACTTAGAGACGAGTATAAAAATTAAAAAAGTCTACTTATGATACTTACATATTGTCAGTTTTGTTAAATATAATGTAACTCACTAATTCAAAAAATATTATTAATTACCTGATTTATTTTTATTAAAAAAATACTTTAGTAAAAATAGAATATTTGACTTCAGAATCAAGTTCAGTAATTAACGACTTTCTTATTCTAATATATTTCTAACCAGTTTAATTAATTACCAGAATATTAAAAAAATCAAGAAAAAAGAGATAATATGTGCAGGAATTAAAACTAATAGAAATAAAATCTTGGCTTTTAGAATATGATTATGTAATATAGAATAAAATTAACTATCTATAAAAATAATAAAATTGTATTTAAGACGAAATTTTCTTATACACTCTTTCTGTAACTATCTTGAATAATTGCCTCTGTAAACCAAAAGGGGAACATATCTTTTGCAATTTTCAAAAGATAGTTAATATTGCTATCTAAAATATACGTAATTGCATGATCATTAGTATTCCTTATGCTTCTTCCATATGCCTGTACAACTCTAATAACTGTATTCCAAAGATACCAATTCCTATCTTTTTGCTTCATTACAGCTATTTTTCTATTACTTAAGTCTGGATAGGGTACTTTAATTAGTATTTGAAACCTCGATAGATCATCTTTTAAATCAAGCCCCTGATATAGAGAAGGGGAAATCAAAACAGTTGGTTTCTTGTTTGCAATATGTCTTTGCAATATTTCAATTCTATCAATTAAAGGGTTCGTTTCTAAAAGCCTCAATTTGTTTTGGGGACTCAAATAATTTTTGATATAATTTAATTGAAAATATGATGTTGTATGAATTATTCCCTTTTCATTTTTATGTACAGTCATAATATTATCGACCGTATTAGCTATGGCAGGGAGACTTGACATCATTGTTTTGTTGTTTAGCCAAGATACATTCATCAAATGTATAGGTCTGTTCTTTTTCGGAAATTCTGATTCTCTGATTCTAATAAAATTTATTTTACTTTCTAAAAGACCAGAAATTTTACACAAATATTCTTTGTTTAATATAGTTGCACTCATGAAAAGCCCATAATAACTACTATCCAAAATTTCTTTAAAATATTTTGAAATATCCAAAGGAGTTAAGGTTACTTTTTTTATATAATTATTTGATGATTTTTCAATATTAGTTACAACCCAATTTGATTTATTTGATTTCATTTCGTTTAATATTATGGATAGATTTCTTTCCCTATTAATTGAATCTATAATATTTTTCTCTATATAAGGATCAATCGGATCAATTTTTTCAATAGATAGTTGAAAATTATTAACATATTCTAAGAGATGGTCTCTATAATCTTCGCAAAACCTAATCCATGTCTCTACTTCTTCTTCATTTTTATCGGGAAGTTTGAGCTTAGGAAATAATTTTGATATAAGTTCGCCATTTATCGTAAAACTTTTAAAATCTGAAATTTCGGATTCTATATTATGTACCTCATCAAAGACTATTAAGTCTCTTTTGGTAATATTATTAGAAAAATACAAATCTGACAAGAAATATTTATAATTATAAATAGAATGAGAAGATTTAGCTCCTATCCATTTTTGATCGAAATAATAACATGGTTCCCAATCAATTTTTTTAATTCTAATCTGAGAATTGTGACTTCTTAAATATTTTAATTTTTGTATGTGATCAATAGTTATACTTTCAAACTTTTTCCCTTTGTTATTAACTGTATAGTCTAACAGCCTTGTTTTGTAAATACAATCAAAATCATCTTCTTTTTGACACGGTCCATACTCACAGGATTCGTCGACTCCATCATAATACTTCGACAAACACCTAAAATTTCGTTTTCCTTTAACCTCCTTTATAAAAGGAAAATCCCTTGAGTATTGGTTTTGAAGATCTTTGGTAGAAGTACAAATATGAGAACTTCCTAGATATCTGGCTAAAGTAATAGCAATTGGACTCTTACCAAAACCAGTTGGTGCCTCTAAAAAAATATATTTTATACCATTTTCTAGTGATTCTTCTATTTGTTTTATTACATACTTTTGTTTTTCTCGTATTGATTCAAATGGAAAGTAATCGAGTAGACTCATTCTACATCTTAAAATTTTATGAATAAGATCTGTCTTCTATTATTTAATCTAGAAATAAGATTAAAAATATTACCACCGATTTTTTTTAGTTAAAGTATTCCGAATTTCTAGGATTTCTTAATCTTCTAAATTTATTATTTTTTCTTTTATCAACAAAGTATCTATTTAGTACTCTTCCTGTAGTCCAATCTTCACTTAATGGTTTTCTTGCACGTCTTGCAGATTTAGGACCTATTCTTTTCCCCAAAAAAATTCTTCCTTTCTTAGATACACTACCCATTTCTACATTAGTGTCAATGGTTTAATTATTATTAATTCTTTGGAAAACTAGCCCAAATGCTAATTAATTAGTATTGTCAAAAAAAATATCACCTTCAATTTTCCTTACCTCTACAGAATTATTGATTTGGTCGTGAACTATCAGTAATGCATATTTAAATTTAAGTTTTTTCTGTATGGTTTGGATATAAAAATTCATTTCATATAAATCGTTACATTGATGTTCTGCCATTACTTTTACAAGGTCATCAAAAATCATAATATTATAAAAGTCCGGTGATTTAGCGAGTTTAATTATGTACATTTACTAGTTAATATGTTGAATTATGCCATAAATAGTTTCTAGAAACTTAATTAAATCAATCAGATAAATATATTTTTAGTCACTGTTCATTTGTTAACTATGATGGAGATTCACCTCGAAGAACTCACTTTAAGAAGGTTGAAGGCACTTAGTGAAGATTTAATGGAGAGACGAAAAAAGAACATTGATTTAGATGAATTGATAAATGAATTGATAGATAACTATCAGCAAAACACATGGGATAAAGATATAGCTTCTGGTGGATAATTGGTGCTAAAAGGCTTCAAACTAGATTATATCCTAGTTTTAATTACTTTTCTATTCCCATTTATAACTCGTCATTCTAGATATTACATTTATTTCCAATGGTTTTAATATTTGGAGGTTAATATGATTTTATGGATTTATTTCACCATGATAAATTTAAATGTGAATTGGACAATGATAAGTTTCAAACGTATGAAGAATTAATTGATCATACTAGACATATCCATCACCATACTATTTTAAAATGTGAGACTTGTGGCAAGGAGTTTATTCATGAAAAAGACAGACTTCACCATGTAAGGGAAGAACATGAAAAAGAGTATGATAGAAGAGAACATAAAGATATTTACAAGAAGAGTCATAAAACACCACAAGATCAAGTAAACGAATCTACTACACACTTTAGTGATAATTTCTAATTTTTTATGATAGACATAATTTATTTATTTTAATATAATAAGTTAAAAAACTATTAAATGAAATGTAAAGTAGTAAAAAAGAAATAATTTGATTAAATAATTTAATGATGTTTTTTGGTTATGAATTATAGATAACAATATGTCTGTATTTCTGTATTGATAGTTATAAAGGTTAAATAGTAAATAATTTCTTCTATCTTATTGTTTCAGCTCACTAGTAATAATCTTTATATCTATAAATATCTTTTTTTACTAGATTATGATAAATCTAGAAAATAAATGACTGTTTATCATTTACTAAAAATACATTTTTTCATAATAGTAATTTTTAAATTCTATGAACTTCATGTTAGCAAAACTTTTTTTATAGAAAGAGATTTACAATTCACAAGAGATTCACGTACTTATGTTATTGGGGTCGGCCGGATTCGAACCGGCGAACTCCAGCGCCCAAGGCTGGCATCATACCAAGCTAGACAACGACCCCATATTTCAAAGAATATCTCATTTGTTTTTCAAGCATAATTTTAAGTTTAGGCCTTTCTTTTTAAATTCATATAGTTTTAAATTTAGACAAATCAATTAGGCAGTAATGACTTCTACGTATTTTTCTGTAGGAATTATAGTATGTTCTGCTTGAGCGACCATCATACCATTCCCTTCGATCAATACTGGGTATGAATGGAGATTTTTTCTTTTCCTCAACTTTTCCAATATGTCTCTTGCATTTTTCTCTTCATACGAATCAAGCAGCCATCTCAGGGCAAAAGGAAGAGATTTAAATTTTTCCCAGATTTGGTTTAATACTTCATCCATTTCTTTATCTTTAGTAGGTTTTCTAGAAACTATTGCAAAAATATTCGCAACTTTTCCCTCATGTACTATACCTAATCCATTTTTCAACGTTACAAAAGGTTCTATCGCATAAGCATGATTACACTCTAATCTAAACGATCCAAAGGAATCTATATTTGGGATAGATCGTCCAGCGTGGATTGTATATTGTTCTAACGAATGACCACTTAAATTCTTGATAGGTACAAATCCCCTTCTTTTAATGCTCATTTCAATTATCTTTCCGATATCTGAGGACTTGCTCCCAGTTTTTGAAATTTTCAAGGCTTCCTCTAAAGCTATCTGTGAAGCTATTACTAGAGGTTCAAATTTTGGATCATAACAAACAGTTACAGCAGTATCTGCAATGTATCCATCTATATGTACTCCTATATCAATTTTTAACACATCCCCCTCCTTGACTTCTATGGGATCATTAGGTTCTGCAGTATAATGTGCTGCTATTTCGTTCAAACTCACATTTACGGGAAATGCAGGTTTTCCTCCCATCATTTTTATCTCTCCTTCGATCTGCTGGCATATTTCATATATTGTTGATCCAATGTGGATCCTTTTTCTAGCATTATCTCTAACTCTACCAGCTATTTTACCCGCCTTTCTATAGGATTCTAAAAAATCCATGTCTCATTTCATATTTTCATAATATAAAACTGTTTTAATATTGTTGTTTTTTCCAATGATTTACCCAATGCTATAAATAATTCATAATAAATTAATTTACTTGGATCCTACAAATTTATTTCCCAAAATAAAATATTCTAATATAAGTTTTTTACTGAATTCTATGTTTTTACATGTAATTTTATTTATATCATATTCACATCAAGTTTGAAAAAGGCAATTGGAGTTTTGTATTGAGATGTAAAAAATGATTTATCAAAAAAAATTTCTAAATAATATTATATTTTATTTTATCCTTTAGTAGTCATGAGATTTTTTTAGCTATCGAATTATTTAAAATAACTTGATGCAGTTAAAGTTTTAGATTACGGAGAGATTTCAATTAAGAAAACATTAACACACCTGTAAATTGACTAGGACAGTATATTCTTAACGAATTATTATGATAATAAGAACTTTACAATCATAAATTAAAAGGAATATTATACAGAGAATATTAAAGATAGATTATCATATTTTAAGATGTGACTAAAGCATATCCAATATATCATTATGCTGCTCTTATACTAGAAACTGAAGAGAGAATAAAAAATAAAAAAAAATCATATTTAATCTTATCCGATCTGCATTTGGGGTTTGAATATGAATTGATAAAAAAAGGAATTACTCTCAATTCCAATACTATACTAAATAATATTCTAAATGATATTAATGAAATTACTAAATCACACAAAATTGATGGAATAGTAATTCTAGGTGATATTAAAAGTTCAATTTCAGAAATTTCTCCAATAGAATGGAATATAATACCGACTTTTTTTGAAAAATTGTCGAGAAATACAGACATTATATTAGTACCAGGTAACCATGATGCCAATATAAATAGACTCATTCCAGATAACGTCATAACCTGTAATGTGAGTGGACTTGTTATTGATGATACATTGTTATTGCATGGACATTCTCTTCCAAATAAAGTAAAATCAAATATAAATAAAATAATAATGGGTCACGTCCATCCTATTTTTTTTGATCCTAAGAGTACGGTTCATGGAAAAAGGTTATGGATCTACCTCAAGGTAAAGAAAGAATCTCTCTACGGACTCGAAAAAAAAGGTATAATGGAAATGATTATAGTTCCAACATTCAACAAATATTTTTATTCTTCTACTTCTAATTATAGATCTTTTGAAACATCGATATCACCAATTATTAATTTATTAAATAAACAGAATGCGATATTATCTAGTATGGTACTTACTTTAGAAGGTTCTAATATTGGTGACTTTGGAAAATTAAAAAATCTGAATTTTTATTGATCTATCGCATTAATTTCGGTATCTGTCAGATAATTTTTTAAAGGAATAATAGTAGTTGAATTATTTTTTTGCCATTCCAATGTTTTTACAAATGAGATAGCTGCTTCTATAGTTGTCATTACAGGAATGCCCATTTCGACAGCCTTCCTCCGTATTTGATATTCATCAGTTAGCATATCTAGATATTTTTCCATCGTTACAGTGGCAGGAATATTTATTATAAAATCTATTTTACGGTCATATAATAATTCGATAATGTTTGGTTTTCGATCGGGTTCACTTATTTTGTATACTCTCTGAATTTTAGTAAATCCATTATTTTCTAAAAAATCAGCAGTATGTTCAGTTGCTAAAATATTGAAGTCCATCGAAGAGATTAATGAAAGTAGAGGAAGTAATTTTTCTTTGTTTTTTTGACCCCCTATGGTAATTAAGGAAGTCCCGCAGTATGGTAATGAATAGCCCGCTGCTGTGAAAGACTTGCTTAAAGCATCATAAAAACTTGTTCCAAAACATGCTACTTCTCCTGTGGATTGCATTTCAACTCCCAGTACTATATCAGCACCTTCGAGTTGCATAAAGGAAAATTGCGGAACTTTTATACCAAAGCCACTCGTTTTTAGCCAAAGATCTTTAATTTGAGGTAAAGACTTTCCAAGCATAGCTTTCGCGGAAAGATTTATAAGATTTACTCCTATGTATTTTGAAACAAAAGGTAATGATCTAGATGCTCTAATATTTGCCTCTATCACCAAAACATTATCATCTTTAACAAGAAATTGGATATTAAATGGGCCTATTACATTAAGAGATCGAACAATCTTATTAGAATAATCGGTTATAGTATCCATGATGTCTCTACTTAATCTCCAAGGCGGAATACACATCATAGCATCGCCAGAATGTATTCCTGCATTATCAATATGTTCTATAATAGAACCTATAATTACATTTTCTTTTGTACCTACTCCATCTATTTCTACTTCTGAAGCTTCCTGAAAAAATTTACTAATAACAATTGGATGGTCCGGACTCACAACAGTAGCATTTTTTATAAATTTTTCTAGTTGATTATCATCCCATACTACCTTCATCGCTGCTCCACTCAAAACATAGGAGGGCCTAACTAAAACCGGATATCCTACCGTTCTAGAAAAGACAAAGGCTTCTTCAAGAGTATTGAATTTTTTCCATGGAGGTTGTGGAATTTTTAACGAATCAAGTAATTTTCCAAACTTTTCTCTATCCTCAGCTTTATCTACATCCTTGCTATCGGTTCCAATTATTTTTATACCATTTTGTGCGAGTCTTAACGTTAAGTTATTAGCAGTTTGACCCCCCACACAAGTTATCACGCCAGGATATTTTTCTTTTTCACAGATGTCCATAACACGTTCAAAACTGAGCTCTTCAAAATACAATCTATCAGAGATATCAAAATCAGTAGAAACTGTTTCAGGGTTACAGTTTATGACTGATACGTCATGTACCCCATTTTCCTTTAATCCTATAACCATATTAACTGTACCCCAGTCAAATTCTACACTACTCCCTATTCTATAAGGACCTGCTCCAAGAACTATAACATTATTAATCCTCTTTGGGATTCTAATATCGTCAGTATCACCACCATATGTAAGGTAAAGATAATTAGTTTGCGCAGGCCATTCTGCAGCCAATGTATCAATCTGCTTGATGACAGGTTCTATCCCAAATTTTTTTCTGAATTTACGGATAGTTATTTCATCTAAATTTAGATAAGAGGTCAGTTGTTTATCCGAAAACCCTAATTTTTTAGATTCTTTTATAATATTCTCATCGAAATCAACTCCCAACATCCTTAGTTTTTTTTCCATTTTTATTATGTTATTTATTTTATTAAGAAACCAAGGATCTATACTTGATAGCTCGTTTATCCTTTCAATCGTCATACCACTAGAAAGCGCTCTAACAAGTTGAAACAAAATATTATCATCTGGATACAAAAGCGCAAATTCTATTTTTTCTAGTTCTTCTTCATTAGGATCTATAAAGTCAGAATTATCCACTAGGCCTATTTTTCCAGAATCACACATTCTTATTGCTTTTTGAATCGCCTCTTCAAAATTTCTACCAATTGCCATAACTTCTCCTACTGATTTCATAGCTGTCCCTAGTCTACGGTTAACATTCTCAAACTTATTGAAATCCCATCGTGGCATTTTTAAAACTATATAATCAAGTGAGGGCTCGAAAAAAGCAGTAGTTTTCTTTGTGACCTTATTTATTAATTCATCCAATGAATATCCAATACCTAACTTTGCAGCCATATATGCTAGAGGATATCCAGTTGCCTTGCTAGCAAGAGATGAAGATCGGGACAATCTCGCGTTTATCTCAATCGCACAGTATTCTTCACTTTTAGGGTCAAGTCCAAATTGTATATTACACTCTCCAATAATACCAACCTCTTTCGTACCTCGGATCGCTGCAGACCGCAGCATGTGATATTCATAATTGTTAAGTGTCTGTGAAGGAGCTACTACAATATTATCACCAGTATGAACTCGCATCGCCAAGATGTTTTCCATGTTGCATACAATGATGGAATTACCTCTATAATCCCTCATCACTTCATATTCTATTTGTTTCCAATGACCTACGTATTTTTCTATTAAGACTTGATGAGTCATACTGATAGACAATCCTCGATGCACAATCTCTTGTAATTCATATTCATTATGTGCTACTCCTCCTCCCTTTCCTCCAAGTGTGTAAGCAACTCTGATAATTATTGGATAACCCATCTTCTTAGCGATATCTATTGATTCTTTTACAGAATATGCTGGGGAACTAGGTAAAACAGGTATTTCACTTTTTTGCATAGCCTCCTTAAAAAGCTGTCTGTCTTCAGTCCTTTCTATACCTCTGACGGGTGTTCCAAGAACTGTTATTCCATATTTTTTAAGAATACCTCCTTTGAATAATGCGGTACCACAGTTTAAAGCAGTTTGACCACCAAAAGATAACATAATTGAATCTGGTCTTTCAATTTCTAATATCTTAGAAACGTATTCAGGAGTAATAGGTAGCAAGTATACTTTATCAGAGAATCTAGAATCTGTCTGAATAGTAGCAATATTTGGATTAACTAATATTGTTTTAATTCCTTCTTCTCTCAACGCCTTGAGACATTGTGAACCAGAGTAATCAAATTAGCGGTCATCTAATGAAGATAACTTTCGCCTGCTTCTCCGATTTTTATTGCCCCACTCCCTAACACTATAACCTTCTTTATATCGTTATTTTTTGGTATTTTTTTCACCTCACTTTAATTTTTACATACATCTTGAACAGATTTAATAAGATAATTTTCATCTCTTATTTAAATCAATAATTTCCATAAATTTATCAAAAACAAAAGTACAGTCATATGGACCAGGTGACGCTTCTGGATGGAATTGTACTGCTATAGCAGGTTTATTTTTATGAATTATTCCTTCTAGAGTCTTGTCATCAGGATTATAAAACCATGGTTCGAATCCTGTCCTGTCGAGTGTTTTAGGATCAATTCCATATCCGTGATTTTGACTAGTGATATAAGATCTTTTATCTTCAATATTAATACATGTTTTATTTTGGCCTCTGTGACCATATTTTAATTTAAATGTATCTGCTCCGGCTGATAAAGCAAGAATTTGATTTCCTAGACAAATACCAAGAGTTGGAATAGCACTTTCCATTAATTGTTTTACTGTGTTGATTGTTTCTTGACACATTTTAGGATCTCCTGGTCCATTACTAATCACTACACCTTGAGGGTTATTCGATACAACCTCACTAAAAGAGGCGTTCCAAGGAAGTTGGACTACTTTATATCCTCTCCTTAGGAAATTTCTAATAATACTAAATTTAGTTCCCGTATCTAATAATACTATAATCCTATCATCCGAATTACCATATATTTGTATATCTCGAGAACTTACTGTCGACATAAAATTTTTATTATTATAATTATCTTTCTCGAAAATGGCTGATACATCCAACTTTTTAAGATGGGTTTTAGAAGATGAAATAATTCCCATCATTACACCATGCTGACGAATTATTTTTGTTAATTCTCTAGTATCTATTCCAAATATTCCGGGAATCTTTTCTTGATATAACCATTCATCAAGTGTTTTTACACAACTCCAATGACTGGCAACATCTGAAAGGTTATGAACAACCAAACCACTACATTGTATTTTATCAGACTCAAAAAATTTCGGTAAACCAAACTCATCCAAAGTAGTTCGAGCGGGTACTCCATAGTTTCCAATGAGAGGATATGTCAGACATAATATTTGTCCACTATATGAAGGATCAGTTAGACTCTCAGTATATCCAACCATCCCTGTGTTAAAGACTACCTCACCAGAACAGACGGAAGGGTAACCAAATCCAATACCTGAAAAAACTTTACCACTTTCCAATATCAATTCTGCATTATACCCAGTATATTTTTGATAAAGTGTAGGAATTTTGTATCTCTATTAGTAAAAAATAAAGAAAATTTAAATTTTTCTATATAATACTACCAGTTTGCATTTAGGTTTCAGTTCTCATAAAGTATTATTCTAATTTTTTCCTCTTGTATATAAATAAATTTTCCATATTTACAAAGCATGCTAAGATTTGTTTATTTTTTTTATCTAATTCATAACTAGAACTTCGCTTTTTATAGGTTATTCTGTAAATAATTTTCTTTAAAACTTGTTACAAATAAGGTTTGGAAAAAGCAGTTTATATTAAAAGATCCTATCCTTTCATAAATTAAGATAATCAAGCGGTCATTTGATATCAGAATTTCGGAGGCTGATACTTGTGATTTTACTTAAAAATAAATAAAACGAATAATAACAATTATAAATTTTCAGGATATAATAATATAATAAACTCAATTTTGATGCAATTAATATCTTTCGAAACCTTACTCGTTTAATAATTTTATTCTATCTCATATTCTTTTTTTCATTAACATAAATTTTATTATCTAGTTTAGATTTTTTCGGGTTTTCGTATTGAATTAATATCCTCTTTTCTAGGAAATACGATCTATTTTATACTACTAGACTTGAACACTAATCATATTCAAAAAAATTTCAAAGAATGAAAGATATACTTTAGGAATATCGAATAAACTAATTTTTACATTTTCAGTTTTAATTAATTATATTGAACTTAGACGATGAACCTATTACTAAGAAACATTGCGTATTCGATTTCTATTTTTCTATCGATATTAAATTCTAGAATATACTTTATTCATTAGTTTTCAGAGGTGATTAAAATTCTAATATGAAAATTTATAGAATATACCCAACCGATCGGAAAGTATGAGGAAATAAGTGTTAAAATCAGAACTTAAACTTTTCAAGATAATCAATTCATCTCCTAGTTTCTTTTTCTGGATATTGGTAATAATCAATAATTAATTAGAACAAAAAAATCTAGAAAAACCGGAAAGATCTTACCAATAGACTTTAATTTCAACGTAGAAAAACTCTATTTGTTTGAGTTATACTTTTGAAATTATGATAATCGTTAGTAGAGGTTTAAATAAAGATGAAAATGTTATTTCTTTAAAACTAATATTATCGGGTATTGTATTATTATTGATTCCCTATAATGAATGAAATTAGTATTGGAATAATCTCTTTTAATGAACAGAAAAATATTCTCAATCTATTAGGTTCTCTCAAATCTCAAAGAATTCCACATCCCTTTCATTTGAAGGAGGTAATAATCTGTGATGATTCTTCTGATAATACTCCAACTCTAATTAGATCTTTTGCAAAAGCTAATTCTGATCTTTGTATATATCTTTTCCATAATAAAACCAGAAATGGAGCAGCTAAAGGATGGGATATGATATTTAGACAGTCGAGCGGAGATATTTTAGTTTTATATGATGCAGATATAATTCTTGATGAGAATTGTACTTTTAATCTTGTAAAAAATATTTCGAATAATAGTATTGGACTCTCTGCTTCGAATCCACAACCAATTAACCCTGAAAATATATACGGTAGAGCTGCGCGATTTATTTCTAATTGGCTGAGGAATATAAGAAAACAAGGTTTAACTCAATATACTGTAATGGGAAGGGCTTTGGCAATAAGAGATGATATAGCAAAAAAAATATTCATACCTGCAAATATCATTGCTATAGACCTTTTTATCCAAGATGAAGTACTGAAATTTAATGAGAAAGTAAAATACGTAGATGACGCAAAGGTATTTTTTAAGACCCCTTCAACATTGTCTGATTTTTTATCTCAAGTACTGAGAGCAGACCACGGACATAAACAAATTTCACTAGTTTGTACCAAAAAACTTTCGAAGATCGTAAATCTCAAAACATCAATTAGTTGCTTTATAGGTGACCCTTTAGGAGGATTTGCATTAATTTACTGTTATTCTTTTCTTCCATATCATAAGATAAAGCATTCTGTAAGAGTTTCCTCGCCCAAATGGGATGTTGCCACAAGTACAAAGTGATATCTCGTAAATAATGAAGTTGAAAGGATCCAAACAGAAATATTATATATCAATATCTTTCCTCTTTCAATAATTATGAGTAAACCAATGGAGCTTGGCAGTTTAAAGGTTGGATCATACATTATAATTGATAACGAGCCTTGTAGAATCGTTTCATACGATCATAGTAAACCTGGAAAACATGGTTCTGCTAAAGCACGTGTTTCTGCAATAGGTGTTTTTGATGGATCAAAGCACGGTATGGTATCTCCTGTTTCTGCCAATGTTGAAGTTCCACTGATAGACAAAAGAAGTGGACAAGTGGTATCGATAACTGGTTCATCCCTACAGATAATGGACCTTGAAACTTTTGAAGTATTTGAAACATCCTCTATTGAAGATGAGATAAGAGATAAAATTGTTCAAGGAGGAGAGATAGAATATTGGAAGGTGCTTGATAGAATAAAAATAGTAAGAGCAAAAGGTTAAGAAACATGTAATGAAAGTTTAAACTGTTTGGAAACACATAAAAAACGATACATACTACATCTTACTATGAACAATAAAAAAACAATGCCTATTTGTTTTTCTCCTGAGGAGTTAAATATAATAAAAGAATATGCAACAAGGTTCAAAATGACAGATTATAGCCATGCTGTTGAAAAAGTTGTTTCAGAAATAAAAAGCTAGTGATAAGATTTTCCTAATTTTTGTTGTGTTTTTTTCTTCATTTTGGAATAATATACAATTACTTAATATATTAATTGAGATTTTGTCTTAAGTCCTCACAATCATCAGTATGCGAATCTCCTTGCTTTGAATCAAAATCTATAACCATATCAAAATCTTCGCCACAACTAAAAAAATCTGCTCCTTTTCCTCCTTTAAGGATATCACTCCCGTAATCACCATAAAGTTCATCATTCCCATCATCTCCAGATAAATAATCATCCCCATAAGATCCTATTAGATTGTCATTCCCTTTACCGCCGAATAAAAAATCATCACCAGAAGAACCAAGTAAATTATCTTCACCATCATCCCCATAAATTTCGTCATCATTGCTACCTCCATTAAGAATATCGTCACCACTTTTTCCAGAAATAACATCCAGTCCTTCTCTCCCATAGATAATATCCGATTTTAAAGTACCAGTAAGGTCTCTATTGATATCAATAGATTCATCGGGTTGAATTGTACATTTTGCATTTTGCACTGAAAATGATGTTCCATTATTAACCAAACTAAATGAAAATTGACCTGATTGGTCAGAACATACTGTACCTATTTTTATATTTTTTGAATTATCTTTATTCTCGTTTTCGGATCCTGACGAATAAACTTTGTGGAAAAAAAGATTAGGTAATATAATAATCATCAATAAAAGAAAAATTGATAATATAGTCCCAGAATTCATTCTTATGATTTTGTATTTAAGAGTTATATTGACTATGACTATTTTTTATAAAATAATTTTACTCAAGATTATCTTAAACTTATCAATATAACTTATACATTTAAATAATTATAGAGAATTGTTCTGTTTTGATGGTTAATAAATAAAACTAACGTACAGAAGATAGTATAGCACTAATGCTATTTTAATATATTTTTAATAGATTTTGGTAATATCATTTTTGTTGTTAGAAGATTATGATCATTAGGAAGAAAAAATATCTTTAATAATAGTAACAATAAATATATAATAAAATATTTTCTGAAATTCTTCGATATCATTGATAAACTTTGTAAATTATATATAAAAAATGAAGTACAGTTATTTGGCCATATTCATTACTTACTTTACAGCAAAATCAAAAATTCCTTTATCTTACAAATTTGTCAACAAGTATCTAATTATATTATTATTATTTAATATATTTATTTTGATTCATTTCATCATGGTTAATGATCTAATGAATGTTTATGGAAGATCTTCTTTTTGTGATGGTTCTGTATTAGTTGATTCGGATTACAGCAAAGGAAAGGTTTTAGTTGGAACATCAAATTTAGAATCACCAGATTGTATAATTGGAACTAAGAAAAATAATGTCATTTTAGGCCTAGATGGGCCTGACATACTATATGGTAAGAAAGGAAATGATACCTTAAAAGGAGGTTTTGGAAATGATAAAATATTCGGGAATTCTGGAGATGATAAAATTATTGGATCTGAAGGCGATGATCAACTCTATGGTAATAAAGGAAACGACTTTGTTTATGGCGGATTCGATTCAGACTTTTTAAGTGGAGGGCATGGGAACGACAAACTCTATGGAGATTATGGTGATGATGTCCTAGAGGGAGGAAAAGGGGTAGATTTCTTTGATTGTGGAGAAGATTACGATGTGATACTGGATTATAGTTCTTCAGAAGGTGATTCGCAAGTTAATTGTGAAGAAATAAATAAAAAAGATTAAGCTTTTTTTATAAATTCTTTTTATAGGATATCATAATAATTTTAGATTTAATCATGTTGAAACTATTAGAGTTAATTTTTAGAAGGTACAGATGTGATATTTGCAAAAAAAGATTTAGAAGGATCGAATTCGCCATGCAACATGAACAGGTGATTCACGGTAATGGGAGACAATATTACTGTAAGAAATGTAATTTGGGTTTTTTTGGAATGGAACAGATGAGAGATCATATAAAAAAATATCATTCTTATAGTACTAAAAATAGTTAGAAGTTTAAGAGCTCACATTCCTATTTTCACAAGAATAAAATATAGCCAGTTATATTTTCAATATTTTGTGGATAAAAAATGTTCAAAGTGTAACAATATTTTTGATGATTCTTTAGTAGAAGATCCCAGCCAACAAAAATACTCATCTTGTAATTCGTGCTGGAAAGAATGGACAACTTATGCAGTAATGGTTATCAACGAAATGAGATTAGACATGTCATTACCAGAACACAGAAAAGCTTTGAAGAAGCATGAAAGGATTTTCTTTGGTTTGGAGCAAGGAGAACAAATTCAAAAGAATCCAGAAGATCAATAATTCTTATTCTTTTTATTGGGTTATTCTACATGATGACTTGATTATAAAAATAAAATTTGATGAATACAAGTTCATTGTAAAATCTCTTTGATTATGTACTGTCTAAGTCTTAATGGAAAATTAAAAGTAGTTTAGTTACTTCAAAAATGTGATCAAATTTAATTTAGGGGTTATTTCACAGTTTTAGAAATTAATAAAAAAAATTCTTCATGAATGATAAATATTATGTATTAAATATATAAAAATTATTTCGAGGCTTGTTTATATATCTGCTTTTAACTTTAGTACATTAAGACAAGGAAGATGGAAAAAGCAAGTAATGATAGATCGAGAGATTTTGATGCTTTCTCTCCAACTTTGTCCACTAAATATGGACGTGAAGCGTCATTTCTTTTAAAAACTATTACCATAAACTTTAGGATTATCATCGGCATACTCATGGGATTGATCTTATTGGTATCAATAGATTTATCTGCTGACCTAGGATTAAAATCTATATTATCGGACGAACTTCTGGACCTTTTGATAATTATTATTTCTATTATTATACTTTTTATTGTTATAACGATTCTAAAACCAATTCGTAAATATCGAAATCTAATGGATAAATGGATCAATCTTTTTGAACGAAATTCTTTAGCTACAGAGCTGAGAGTTATGATATCAAATAGAGATAAAAAAGAAGTATTAACTGCCATTTCATCTATCTTAGAACCCATAAACACCAAACTACATCCTTATTTAGAGAATAAACAAATTTATGGAAAATTTTTTGATATCCAAATCTCCGACGGTATTTTTAATATTTTGATAGACCAAACAAATGTAAATGATAATAAAGAACTATCACAAGAGTTATCACAGTACGGTGGGATTATTGTAAACATTTACGACAAAATAGTTGATGAATTTGTTTTCAATTCATTTATCAAACATTTGAAAAGATATTCTCAGAAAAACAAAATTGGAATTACAATAATAATAGCAGAAGATATATCTGAAGAGGTCTATGATATAATATCTAGTTCTGCGGATAAAGTCATCAATAAAATCATACTCGTTGAAAAATCTAATATTGTAATTTAACTATATTTTGTGTCAATTTTCTACTCTATGATATTGTTGTTCTTTCTAACGAAAATTAGAAAATTTTTTACCCATTTAACATACTCATTAATACCACTATCCGTTATTTTATAGAATTTTGCATTTGATGTTTGAATAGATGAAATATAATGGTTCTGTTCTAATTTTTCTAATAAAAAGGAAATTCTATCCGGACGTTGCTTTTTTATATCTCTAATTTTTGTCATTATATGATATTTACTTACAGGACTATTTTTTGAATTTAAATATAGATATTCCAAAATTGTGAGCATAGTATATTCCGAAGAATATCTCCTTGGTTTTGACAATTGTTATAATATTCTATAACTTGGCTAATTATACATATAGTGTTATAATCGCCCTATTACCAGCAGTCAAATCTTACATAGATTATTTCTCCCTAAATAACGTTCATATTTAAATAAAAAAGATGCACATGTAATGTATAGCACTTGATCAAGTTAAATTGACCAATGAGAGTATATTAATATGTCTTTTGTTTTGTATAATAGATGAGTATATAAACGAACATAAATACGAATGCTAAGAATTAATTTTTATACTCAAGAGATAAATAAAT
This sequence comes from Nitrososphaeraceae archaeon, assembly GCA_042138015.1. Lineage (GTDB taxonomy): Archaea > Thermoproteota > Nitrososphaeria > Nitrososphaerales > Nitrososphaeraceae > TH1177. The sequence continues at coordinate 36,555 of JBHIVA010000004.1, forward strand.
AAAATAACTAGTTCTGTTCTACCAATCACATGCTTATCTACTACTCTTTCTGTGAGTAGCTAACTGGGATATCTATAAACTTCCAAATAACTTATAAGAATAGTGTAAGTCTTAACTCTGATTTAAACAACTAGTTTTATCTATTTATGTCTCTCATATTAGATAATAATTTCTGTCGCGAAATTTCATTAGTATAGGGAACATAATAAGGAAAAAGATTCAGCTTTAAAATGGAAATGTTTTTTTAGAAGATGTATTTTGAATTGCATTAAATATTCTTTTCTTTATAGAGGAAATCTTTAGTCTGTTTATCTAATATTTGGAGCATTTCATCTTTGATTGATGAATTAAATAATGCTTCTATGAAACATATACGTAATATTTCTCTGTTGCTTTCTTCTAAACGTTTTGTAGTTCTTATTACTGATGGAACGAGTTTTAAGATCAAAGCTGGTTTTTTAAAAATTTCCTCAAGATATATACTTAATATATAGTTTATTTTTTTACTTTCAAATTTAGAAAGAACTTCAAACCAGGACACCATCAACTCTTCTAAAAGATTTATATCTACATGTGGAATTGAATTCAGTATCAAGCCAATTATTTCTATTTGCTCTTCCTTTGTTAAGCTATAAAAATCGGAAAGTTTATTCTTGATTATGGGTTTTCTTAAAAAATCCTGCAAATTTGCTAATATTTGAATTATATTTTCAGTAGTTCTAGGTGGTGTAGACATTAAAGAATTCTTTACTGAACTACTATAGAAATTTTTTTAATCGTACATATTTATTCATCATTCTTGCTCATAAATTAAATATAGATATATTTTACACTACTTCGTGGGTTGCAGAGTAATCGTTGGTGGTTTTTTCGGTGATGAAGGAAAAGGAAAGATCGTATCTTATTTAGTAAATAAAGATAACCCAAGTATTGCAGCAAGAGGAGGCGTTGGTCCAAATGCAGGACATACATTCGTAATTGGAAATAAAACATTCAAGGTTCGAATGCTACCAAGTGGTGTAATGAATAAGAATACTAAACTAGCTATTGGCGCAGGTGTTTTGGTAAATCCTGAAATATTACTACAAGAAATTAATAGATTTAATACACAAAAGAGAACCTTCATTGATTCTAATTGCGGAATAATTTCTCAAGAACATATTTTAAGGGATAGTTCAGAGGGTTATTTGAAAAATAACATAGGAACTACAGGAACAGGTACTGGTCCAGCAAATTCCGACAGAGCACTTCGAATCTTACAACTTGCAAAGGATCGCATGGAGCTAGAGGAATATATTTCGGACGTAGGACTTATGATTTACTCGTATCTTGAGAAAAAAGAGTATGTGTTACTTGAAGGCACACAAGGAACATTTCTATCTTTATTTCACGGTGGTTATCCATTTGTGACTTCAAAAGATGTAACAGCTTCATCTATTTGTGCTGATGTTGGCATAGGTCCAAAGAATGTTGATGATGTGCTCGTTGTCTTCAAATCATTTGTAACTCGAGTTGGTGGAGGCCCATTAGAAAATGAATTGGAAAGAAATGAATCGGAAAAAAAAGGTTGGCTAGAATATGGAAGTGTTACAGGAAGAGAACGTAGGTCCTCTCCATTTAATGTGAAAATGGCAAAAAAAGCAATTCGTCTTAATGGTGCCACTAATATAGCATTGACTAAACTTGATGTCTTATATCCTGAAACCTCAGGTGTCACAGAATATAACAAACTCTCTACAAACGCACGTAAATTTGTAGAAAATATTGAATCAGAGTTAGGACTTAATGTAGTTCTTATCGGAACTGGAGCCGAAATAAATGCAATAATAGATAGAAGAAAATGACGTTCTTTATACTAAAAATATTACTTCTTTAAATTATTAAAAGGCTTGTACGTCTTCCCTCTTGTGAAAACTGTTCTTTTAAGTATCGCTCTAAGGAAATCTCTAACTTCTCTTAACGTTATTATCATCATCTCATAATCATCATAATCGATCTTTTTTAATCTCTCTTTCAGAAGTGTAACTACCGTTATAATATCAATATTTTTTTTTAAGTCTCTTTTAATAATGGACTTGACAGATGTATTCTCATATAAATTATTTTTTTTTAATCGAAGTTGAAAAATAGAATATTCTACCCAGCTATATGCTTTCCAAAGATTAAAATCATTATCGTTTAGATTTCTTTCACCGGAGGCTATTTCTTTTAAATTTACAAAACTCATTATTTCAGTGCGGTCCAAGTTCTCTAAGTACATTTCTAAAAAGTCAATTGCCCTATGAACAATTATTTTTATTCTATTATCTTCAAAAGTCATTTAAGTTTTTTAATTATATTAAAAATTAATAATATAAATTCTATTTTATTCTAAAACTCAAGATGATTTTATATCCTATCTGTTATACATATAAAATATTCTGGATAGTATATATCCGATTCTTTAAAATCTAAAATCAGTTCAACTTTCGCATGTAAAATATAATCATTTAGTTTTTTCAACTTCTATTGTACATTTAGTTACAACTCCAGCAATAACTCCTAAGGCTGCAAGCCATGGAGCTAACGCAACTGTTGCAACAACCCCAGCTGTACCCCAAGTAACTGGAATAGAGATAAGTACTTCTCCTTTATCATCTTTAACGATGATCTTTCTAACATTCGCATCTCGTACCATGTGCTTAACTCTTCCTATTAAGTTATCAGCAGAAACTTTATACACATCCCTCTTCATTCCTATTTGATTTCCACAATTCAGACAAAATCTCGAATTGGAAGGAAGTTCTATTTTACATTCATTGCAATAGTTCATACGTTGTCATAAAGAAATCATCCTTATTTCTTTATCGTAATAATTTTTTAGATAATTAGCTCGCGAAATGATTAGATAAACTCATCTTTACAAAATTGAGTTAATTAGGGAATATTATTTTCTTAGGTTAGATATATCAATCAAATTTAAATTTTTTTTTACATTTAAATGAATTTAAGAATTTAAACTTCAGTATTTTGAGGTCTTTATATTTTTAAAGGATACATTTTTTCCCAAAATATATATTTTCAATTTAATTTGGTGTAAGGACAATTATGAAAAATATAAACACTTTTCGAATACTCATAATCTGTGATGATTAAAATTTATGATTTATGATTAATTAATTATAACCGAAAAATTTTATTTTAATATAAATCTAAAAAATATGCCATTAAATCTTTGAGTTTTATCAGTTATTTTTGTAAAAATTATAACCTTTTTAGTATTATGACATTTAAGATGAAAAAAAGGATATTTCTTTTAATAATAACTGATAGTTTTACCTTTATCTATAGTTAAGAAATAAAAAAACTAAATCTAATTGAGTGTACAAGTCATAATTCTTATATAAATTTCGCTAACTGTCTTTTCAGATTTGGGATAGTAGAAAATTATAAGTAATGTGCTATTGCATTTTTAGTATTAATTGTAGAAAATATCAATTTTGGCAATCCAATTACTTTTTTTGAAATTTTCAATCCAACTCATATTAATGAACTTACTCTAAATAATGATGAAAGTGTTTGTTATAATCTGTAAAAATAATAGTGCTCATAAGGAAAAATAAATTATTATAATATATGATCTAATTATTTTAATTTATCGGTATAATCTAGGACTGTATCTTTTATTCATCTCTCTTTCTTTAAATCCGAAATTTACCATAGATATTAATTACCTTGTTCTTTGAAGATATTTGCTTGGAATTAAAATCACCATTCTATGTTGAGTTATTTGATTTAAACAATTTTGGCAGACTAGTTTGTGCTTTGGAACGTTCTCCCTTACCCTCATTTTCTATAAATCTAAAAGGAGAAAATATCTTTTCGGTTCAAACAGAATTCGTAAACGGGATTCCTCTTATTTACTATGTAAAGTTTCCAGCACATCAAGATGAATACCCAGCAAATCCTTCTTCTTCCTATCACTATCTTGCATATAGATGCACAACTTCATATGAAACTGTCATGCCAGTAGAAACCGCATCTAATACTTTATATGTTTATTCACCTATTATTAACATAGAAAAACTCCCTTCTATCATGGAGAAAAGCTCTAGAAGGAGTAAAAAACTCAGCTACACAAAGATAAAATTGCGTGATCTTTCGAGCCTCGTAAGAGTAGCTGCTTATAAAACTATATATGATGAACCACCATTACCTATTTTTGTATTCAAGAACAAGAAAAGTGAACAATATTCCTTAGGAACCTCCTTAAACTTTATGGATAATGACAATTTAACCTATTATTATTACTTGGATATAGATTACGAACCAGGTAGATTTCTAAAGTACTCAAGCCAGAAATCGGAACGACCAATATTTACTAACAATTTAGAAGAGCATGGATATATTTATCTTAAAGTTATTAGACTTATCAACGAACATCCGCTCGTGACTAACGATGATTAACTATTTCTCTTATAAATATAAGATACATGACTCTTCAATAAAAAAAAAAACTCCAATTATTTTAGCGTTAGATTTAGATTATTGTAACGATCTTTTGTTTAAAAAATGCTATAATTTGATCTCAGAATTAGGAAATCAAATATGTGCAATAAAAATTAACTTTCATTTACTTTTGTCATTATCAGGAAAAGAAATAGTAGAATTAAACATTTTCGCCAAGGAAAAAAATATTTCTGTAATTGCAGATATCAAACTAAATGATATAGGAAATACTAATATTATTACTATTAATAAATTGTGTAATTTAAGGTTTGATGCAGTAATAGTTAACCCAATTATAGGTGTTACAGAAACAAAATCACTTGTCGAATATGCTCATGCCAAAGATTTTGGGGTTTTAACTCTGCTATATATGAGTCATCCTGGAGCAATTGAAGGTTACGGGCTAAAAATAGTCAATAACTCAAAAAAGATTTCATATTCGGATTCATTCACTACAATCTCGCATGATAAAGAAATTATACCTCTATATCGAATTCTTTATAATTATGGTAAATCATGTAATACAGATGGATTCATTATAGGGGGTACTAAAACAGACATTATTAAAGAGATATCAAGTCTAGGTAGCGATATTCCTATTTACTCACCTGGAATAATAACTCAGGGTGGAGATATTAATTCCGTAATGACCTCAGGGTCAGATTATTTGATAATAGGTAGATATATTATAAATTCTTCTTCACCAATAAAGACTACAGAAAATCTCTTAGCTAAGATAAGAAAATATAGTAGGTTTCAATAGAAAATAAAAATATGAACTTGTTACATTTAACACCAGAACATCTAAAATCACAAAAATATAAATTAGATTATGAGCGGATTAAACGTCATAAACTAAAAAAATGTAAATTCGATTTATTTGAAAATATTTAATATTATAGTTTTTCTTGTCGTTAATAAATTATTTTTAAAAAAGGCAAACCAATATGATATTACCACATAACTAACCTGTTATTGTTTCTTCACAATTAATAGTTAGGTGATTTAGAATTTTTATTATAAATATACTATAACTGTTAATTGATTTCTATGTTCGTCAATTGCCATTTTGATATAACATTAATCATTCTTTTAGGCAATTTCTGAATTTAAAATTAAATAGGATTTATTGGTAAGTGTTCTCATTTTGTGTCTGGTATATTATTAGAACATTTTCTGAAATAAAAAAACCTATTGAAAAGTAATCTCTATACTTAGTATTGTCATAAAAATAGTTAAATCTAAATACTGTATTAGGAGTATCCAATTACTTTAGTGTCATATTTATTGTTTTTACATAGTTCTAATTTTTGCCTGTTTTTTGGTTATGTAATGTTTATTTGTTTTGAAATTACCGTTTTCTCATTAATGATATATAATAAATAATTAAAATCTTTGTTACCCATTATTCTTCCTTAATTGTCACACCATTTTTATTTTAAATAACTTCTATAAATTACAAATTAATATTTCATCTGAATCAGGATAATAATATAACTTTCTATGAAATTTTGAATCATATAATTTTTTTTGATGATATGAATTTTGTAATCATTTTGATAATGAGGAATAATGTTAAGACTTTATAAGTTGAATCGATTTTGATTATATAACTTATAATAAATCTCAATTAATATTTAATGAAAGACGATATATCACAATTCTAAGTAAATATCTTCATTACAGATAACAATATATTCTAAAAATATATACAAGAAAATAAATCAATGTGTGGAGGATTTTCTTCCTTATCGACAAAATTTTTTAACTAGGAACTCTATCTGTTATTTATAAAACGTTTGTACACATTAACTCTATCTTCTATTTCTTCACTTGATAAGTTGATTAAGTTTCTTGTTCCATAGTCTTGAATTGCGAACGAACCCATGACATTCCCGTAAATACATGCTTCTTTTAACATACTTTCCTTCAATTTATCTTTTTTTGCCAAATAACCTAAAAATCCACCAGCAAAACAATCTCCCGCACCTGTAGGATCTACAACATTTTCAATAGGAAATGCCGGTAGTAAAAAAATCATATCTTGATAAAATAACATCGAGCCGTGTTCGCCCTTTTTTATTATTACAAAATCTTTCACATTTTCTTTAATTATCTTAGCACATTTTATCAAATTGTGTTCATGTGTAAGTAATCTGGCTTCTTGTGAATCTATTATAATTCCGTTTACATTTTTCATTAATCTGTTTAATTCTTCGTATTTTGTGATAATCCAATATTCTATAGTATCACATATTACCAATTTAGGATCACTAAATAATTTTAAAATCTTAATATTTTGTGTTGGATCGTTGTTAGCAAGAAAAATAAATTTTGAATCAACGTACTCTTCAGGAATTATTGGTTCAAAGTTTTCTATGACATTGAGCTCTGTTCTATTGGATCTTCGGACAGTCAGAGTTTTATCAAAAGAGGAATCATAATGAAATGTCTTACCATTTTTTTTAAGTAGGACGCCTCTGGTGTCAACATTTCTATTCAATATTTCCATATATCTTGACGGAAAGTCCGAACCAATTATACCAACAAGATTCGTAGGAACATATTTAGAAGCTGATAAAGAGGCGTAAGTTGCAGCCCCTCCCAACATTCTAGTGAGAGTCTTTGAGTAAGTTCTAGTTGTATCCAGAGCAATTGTTCCAAAGACAGTTAACATCTTCTTGGTTTATTTGGATATATTGGCATTATAAAAATTAATTGCGGATAATCTATGTAGTAGTTATAGATATTGATTAAAAGAAATCCTTTCTATTATTAATATAATTTATATTATATAATAGCTAAATCTATAACCTAAATATAACCTATATTTTGACTATTATTTTTTAATGGCAATTGTCTTTTTGAATATTTAATTAAGATAAATACTTATCATCGATTCTCACATCACGATATGTGAAAAAACTTGTTGTTGCAATAACTGGCGGGTCAGGAGTGATTTACGGAATTAAACTATTAAAATATCTCAATCAGTTAAATTTAGAAACACATCTCATACTTAGTGAATGGGGAGCTAAGACAATCAGGATTGAAACAAATGCTGATCCCAACCTATTGAAATCTCTTGCTACATTTCATTACGATAATAACAATATGGCCGCATCCATATCAAGCGGGTCTTTTAAAACTGACGGTATGGTAATCATACCGTGTAGTATGAAAACTTTATCAAGTATAACTCATGGCTTCGATGATAGTCTTATCTCAAGGTCTGCAAGTGTTTGTATAAAGGAACATAGAAAATTGGTTATTGTTCCAAGAGAAACACCTCTTTCTACGATTCATCTTGAAAACATGTTAAAACTCTCTGAGATGAACGTAACAATTTTACCTGCGATGCCTGGTTTTTATTCAAAACCATCTAGCATTGATGATTTAATCTCCCATATAGTAGGAAAGGTATTGGATCAATTTGATATAAATCACAATATGTATAAAAGATGGGGTCAAGAAAAACTAGTCTAATTAGATTTTTTGAAATTTTATTTCTATATTATCCAATTAAACCACTAATGATTAGGCACAATAAAACTTATGTGAATATCAAAGTTAACTACAACACATAAAAGAAATATTGAACGATCAACAAATAAAAAATTGCAAATCATTGTTTTTTATTCTATTATATTTCAATAGTAAAAATCGAAGTTGAGGCAGAATTTCCTATGCTCTAAAGTTTGTTTCTAAATCAAAAAGTGATCAGAATTTATATATTTGGTTATTCAAAGAATATGATTTCTTTAGGATGTATTGATACTATCTCTAAAATTCAGACAACTTAAATAATGAGACTATTTTAGAATTTATTAAATATATAATACTTAATTCACAACTAATTATATAATCTTTCAAGAATAAAATATGTGATCCCTCTGGATTATAAATTTTTAATTTCCTGATATATGACAAAATGAATTCTTATGTATCAATAATTATATATTTTAGTGAAATATATGTAAAATGTAGATTCGGTTCTAAGTAGGATTCTATCTCATAATAATTTTAGAAACCATTGGAATAGATGTTTATACGTATGATTCTGTTTTAACAAGATTATGTCTGTTTAAAAAAAACTTACTTTTTTCCCTACCAGATATTACTAAATTCTTATTATAAAACTTAAAATCAGATCAACTAACCTACATAGAAATGAATTTATTTAATGACTTTATTATGTAGTTATCTAAAAGATTAAGTTTTCATATAAAAGATAAAAAATTTTTAAAATACCCTTTAATTAATTCACAACTGAGTTATAATATTGGTATTTATTCCCACAATTTCATTCGTTCAAGTTTAGCTTTTCTTTTTATTTCTTGAAGGAAATTATATACAACTTTATGTGATTTACCTAAGCAGAGCATATTAATTGCTTTAGCAGCTAAATTTATTTGTTCAGGCAATCCTATAATACTAACGTTGTGTCCATAAACAGAAATATAAGTACCTGTCAATTCTTCGATAGTTCTACGTGATTTACCTCGTTCTCCGATTAGTCTACTTTTAATTCTTATCATTTTATTTTCTGACTTTCCAGCGAAACTTCTGATATCAATAATTTCCAACATATTGTTCTCACCAAACAAGTCAAATGCACGCTCTGGTGAAAAACCTTTTGAAATAGCATTTACAATCTCAGTTGCTTTATTCAAGTCTAATATATTATAATCATTACTTTGGGAACTTAAAGTTACATCCCCATATTCGCTATCTATAACAATATCGATTTTGAATTTTTTCTTTATTTCCTCCTTTGTATTTCCATTTTTACCAATAATCGCACCTACTCGATCCTTTGGAATTCTGATATTACGTTCATAACTCAATACTTTGACCTCCTACTGTATTTTTGAAGTTAAGATTCTTTTAAATATTGACTTATGGAATAGTTAAACTAATAGTTTTTAGTAAACTTATAAATCATTAAAAACGGTATGTCTGAAATGGTTTTTATACTATCTTTCTTAGCTAATTTCCAATCTAATGACTTTTGTATTACCCTATTCCCAATCAGATTGGCTATTGAAGATTTTTTTAATAAATCTTGAATCTGTTTTTCATCCATTGGCTCGATGAAAAATTCTCGGTTAATATCTACATTAAGAGATCCATTAGATATTTTTTTCCCTAGAAGTTCTTCATCACATATATTGATCATTAATGATCCTTGATAATTCATTTTTCTCACATAGTATTGAGGTTTTTTTGGAATTTCGCGATCTTTACCATTTAAGTTAATCTTATCCATTAATCTCAACCATTCCGTTTCTAGTTAGTTATTATCGTTTCTTTCTCTATTAATTCTTTTTTTAGAACGATTAGATGCCGATTAATAGAGGAATTCGAGCAACAAATTAATTCAAAATATTAAAATATTATATTTTTCCTAACTTTTTAGTATATTCCTTATATGCTTCAAGATATGATCTTTTGTCTCCTATATCTATAAATCCAGAGTCTATGGTAAATGCCTTTACAAGTCTTCTTCTTTTTATTGCCTTTTCTACTATTTTATCCATGCCAATAGTACTAGACCTTGGAATTAGTTTTAAAAAATCCTTTTCCATGATATAACATCCTATATTTATTAACCCACCTACTTCAGGTTTTTCCTTCCACGCAGTAACAGTTTTGTTATTTTTTTGAATCTCAATAAACCCGTATTTTAGTCGTGTTTTGTAATTCATTAAAGCCATTGAAAGAAATGCATTCGATTTCTCATGATTCTCGATCATCCTTTCCAAATTAAAATTATAAACTGAATCTCCATAAAGACATACAAAACGATCGTGAAGTATAGGCTCTGCTGTTTTTAACTGTCCAGCTGTTGCAAGAGGTTTCTCAGATCTTACATATGAAATTTTAATTCCAAATCTTCCCCCATCCTCAAAATAATCTTCAATGGATCTATGTAAATAACTTACACAAATTATTATTTCATCTATTGTCTCATTATTTGTTATCCACTCAATAAGATGTTCTAATAATGGTTTATTTCCCAAAGGCAACATAGGTTTAGGAATGAAGAAGGTATAAGGTTGCAATCTAGTACCTAAACCCCCAGCTAGTATTACAGCCTGCATTTTTTGATCTACATTTCTAACCGAAGTTAATTAACTTATAAATCATTAATTTCCTGTCTACTAATTTTTAGAATAATATAACCTAAGCATATAAACTAATTATTTTTTTAACATATGTAATAATATCATGAGGAGAATTCCCGAATAAAATTATCATTGGTTCTTTCCCCATATCTCCTTTATGGTATATTAATTTTGCATTTTTATTTTTTGAAAGAGCTTCCCTAACTCCCCATCTAACAGAACTACCTTCGTTCTCCTTGATCTTTTGAGGTTCAAGATTTCGATTATATTCAGAAATTATGAGAAATCTTTTACATATGTCCACTATTTTTATATCATATTTGATATTAATTGCTGATCTGATAGACGTTTTCCTCTTCATATATTCTAAAAGTGCTGAAGCAACATGTTTTGAAACACCAAATTCAACACATGAAGCAGGTCTTACTTTTTTCCCTATTTTAATTATTCTTCCTTTAACTCCTGCTATATCTTTTATATCACTGGCTTCAGGAATAGCATAAACAAAATTTGATTGTGTTTCTGGGACTAATATACCCACATTCTCAATTTCTTGGAATTTTTCAATTGCATTGGCTAAATCTGATATTACTTCGTATCTAAATGATTCTAAATAGGTTACAAATGTAGGCTCTACTATAGGTAACCCACTACCAATGTGAAACGTATTCTTCAAAGATCGATGTAAAAAATCGTTAGCCATCCTACAAGCCATTTTGATGGCAAATCCTTTCGTTATGAAGGAAGTGATTGCGGAAGAGAAGTTACAACCGGATCCATGATTTTCAGATATTAGTTGCCAGGGCTTTGAAAATTCAGTAATAGTATTATTGTGGTCTAATAACATATCTATTGAATGTTCCCTTTTTAATCTAATACTTTTTAGAATTACATTTTTCGCCCCTAATGATTTGATTAAATTTAAAGCTTCAATAATTGTTTTTTTATCTTTAATTTTTCTCTTAGAAAGTAGTTCTGCTTCTTTAATATTAGGAGTAATTATGGTAGCTAATGGAAGTATTTTGTCAATATAATAATTCAAACTATTTGCTTTTAACAATTCAAATTGATTGGATGAATAGAAAATAGGATCCACTATAATCGGAATATTTTTGGCCTTCAGTATTTTGTATATACAATCAATTATCCTTTTGTTATATACAACGCCGATCTTAATTGAATCAATTTTGATATCGTCCAATATCGTTTTTATCTGTCCAGCAACCAGATTTGATGGTAGAGGAAATAATCCCGATATCTTGCTAGTATTTTGTAGCGTTATAGTAGTTATGGCACTACATCCATACACACCAAGAAGGGAAAAAGTTTTCAAATCTGCTTGTATCCCTGCACCAGAGCTTGGATCACTTCCTGCGATCGTCAAAACTGATTTTATTTTCATGTCAATTTATTATCATTTATTATGATATTTGAAATTTTTATGTTTATAATATTATATTTTTCGTACATTAATCCCTGGTACTAAATTTTATTATCATCTTGGAGAATACATTCAATCCAATTCTTAATTAACCATAACACATTTGGCTCCTAATTTATTATTCTAGATTTTCATAAGAATAAATATTGATAGCAGTCCTAAAGCACCAAATAAAATCATCGTTGCCTTCCATATACCCATGTTGGCTTTTTCAGTAATATCCCACATTCCGCCTCTAAAACCTTCATTTTTATTTCCTCTTTTAAGATTCTCGTAACTATAATATCGTTCAAAATCTGCCGAAGGTGTCCATCTAAATCTTGAATCAGAGAAATCAGGATTGTTTATTGGTACCTTTTTATTAAATAATAGATCATACCTTTCCTTAGTTTTTTCATCGGAAAGAACTTCATAAGCTTCAACAATTTCCATGAACTTGTCTCTAGATTCTTGAGAGTTCATATTTTTGTCAGGATGATGTTTTAAAGCTAAGTCTCTAAAAGCTTTTTTAATATCCTTTTGAGTTGCATTAATACTTAAGCCCAAGATTTTGTAATAATCAGACACCTACAATAATATTCGATGACCAAATTATATTTTTTTTTCGGTTCATACCTCTTTTCTTTACTATTTATTATAGAATCAAATATAATGCATTAATCATTAAGTTACAGAGTATATATTTTAATCATAATCTATTTATCTTCGTAATGGATGATTACTCTATATATGGATATATTTTTAGGAAGGAAAATTTTGAAAAAAATGAACTTATCTGAACAACCTTCCAAAATGACAGAAGATAAAGATAATGATAGAAATTTTAATGATATTAATAATGCTAACGATTTAAGGAAAAATAAAGAAAGTTTTAACGATAACAAAAAATCTGATAACAAAGATCCACCAAATTCTAAAAATAAACCCACCAAAGACATTATTGATATTCAAAAATACGATATTTATAACAAAGGAATTAATCACATGGCTAATGAAAAACTTGTAGATGGCATAAGATGCTTTGAATTGGCTTTACGTATGGATCCAAACTTTGTAAATGCATGGATAAAAAAAGGATACTCTCATTTTCATCTAAATGAGTTTACTGTTGCTATTTCTTGCTATGACAAAGCACTAAATCTCGATGTGAACAACTCCGAGGCGTGGAATCTTAAAGGATTATCTTATTATCGACTGGGAAATATTCAGAAAGCTATTGAATGCTGTGAAAAAGGAATAGATATCGATCACAATGATGGAATGTCATGGTACAATCTTGCATGTTTTCTCGTTTTAGATGGAAGAGTCGATGATGGTATAGAATCTCTCAAAAGGGCGATAGAAATAGACATTTCTTATGCGAAAAGGGCTGTAAGAGATAGAGATTTTGAAAATGCAAAAGCTGAAGAAGGTTTTAGACGAATTGTAGAGGTAGTTGTGTTAGAAGCTATCCGTCTGGGTTATGATTATTCTGGTAGAATAGTTTGGATAACAGGAATGGATAAAGCAGAGGTAGAGGATGCTCTGATGAAATTAACTATGAAAGGATTGATCAACCGAAAAGAAAAGAAAAATATCTTCAGTAAGGAAGAATATTATGAGGTGGCTAAAGAGATCGCATCGAAGATAGGTACGGTAAAAAGGTCTGGATTCATGGGTAAATCGAGAGAAATAACCCCACCAATTCAACAACTGCGAGATATTTCTGAACTATTAAATAAATCTAGAGATTCAGTTGAAAAGGGGGATGTTCTTTTAACCATGGCATATTTTGATCAGTTAATAAATCCCACAGTTCACGGAAGTTTAATGATTGAAAAATTTTTTAATGAACATAGAGATCTCAGACTTTACTTAAATCGGTTAAAAGACAGAGGACAAGAATATCTTAATTCTCACAAAAGTGATTTCATTAAAATGATAAATGAGATTGATGGTAAGATTCGGGGTCATAATTTACCTGAGAAAACCTTAAACGATAATATCAATCAGTGATTGAAAAAACTTTCACCTTTCAGGTAAACATATGTTCATAAAGTTAAACATTGGCGGTGTTAAAAGTTTAATATTAATAAATTCATTAGTAATATATAATCTAAGTATTCAGTTATAGATATGCCAAAAATTTTTGCTGATGTGAGCGAAAAAGAAATTACTAGATCAATCGCCTCAATGTTTATGGAGACTATGAATGATTATGCAGATTCGGAAGTCATAATTATAGGAGCTGGACCTGCCGGGTTGTCAGCTGGAAGAGAACTAGGTAAACTTGGAATACGAACGCTAATCATTGAACAGAATAATTACATTGGAGGTGGATATTGGGTGGGTGGATATATGATGAATCCTGTTACAGTCAGATCTCCTGCAGAAAAAATTTGGGATGAATTGGGAGTGCCTTATAGAACAATCAGGAAAGGACTTTATGCAACGTGGGGACCCCATGCCTGTTCTAAATTAATTGCATCTGCATGTGATGCAGGAGTTAGGTTTTTACAGTTAACAAAATTCGATGATCTTGTGATTAAAAATAAGAGAGTGGGAGGAGTAGTAGTTAATTGGATGCCTGTTTCTGCTTTGCCAAGAAATATTACTTGCGTTGATCCCATAGCCTTTGAAAGTAAGGTTGTAATCGATGCTTCGGGTCATGATTCTGTTGCTGTTAGAAGATTAATGGAACGGGGTTATGTGAAATGGAGAGGAATGGATCCTATGGCAGTTGATATCAGTGAGGATGCAGTTGTAAATTATACCGGAGAAGTTTTTCCTGGATTGGTTGCAACTGGTATGTCTGTAACTGAAACTTTCGGATTGCCTCGAATGGGGCCAACGTTTGGATCCATGCTTCTTTCAGGTAAAAAAGCAGCAGAAGTTGCAGCAAGCAAATTAAAAGAATTAGTTGAAATACACAATTAGCTTATTGTTTATTATTTCATTTCTCTATTTTTATAATTGTCAATATAGACACTTAAAATGTTAACCAATGTTTTTTTATATAATTATTCCAGATGGACAAAAATCGATCTTGATGAAATTATTTACAATTTAAGAAAAATATTTAGCAATTTATTCCTAACAAAAGTAAAGAAAAATGATACTCGATTTTCGAGATCTAATTTCTCTCAGATAGAAATCGATTTTCAATACTTTCAAAGCAAATGTGTCATCAAGAATATTAAAGATCAATTAGATATCAATAAGATTTTACCTTTTAGAAAGGGGATAAAGGATGAATTCACTATTAATCCTAATAACATCAATAAACAATTATATTTTCAGAATAAATTAGCGAAGGAATTTGGCTTCGAAGAAAATATAGTGATGTATGATGGTATTATTTTGCAAAAACTTTATCAAGAAATCCTAGGTAAAATCGGTCTCGAATTTAATCTATCAGAATTGTATATAATAATAATTGATGATTTAATTGGTTCATTCGATGAAATTGATTGGAAGTATCATGCTAGGTCGATTATTTGTGGAAATCCAACTCTCATTTCTACATCTGGTTTGATTTACGGTCTTGCGAAGCCTAAAGATTATTACCTTAAGCTAATCTATTATTATCGAGTACCTCAAATATTGAAAACCCTCAAAAAGGAATATAGAGGAAGATGTATCGAAAATAATGATGAAAGAATAAATTCAATAGTAGAAGGATTGGCAATCCAATCTATATATTATTTTATAAAAGGAGATTCTTTTTGTGATGATCCTACGTGTAGACTTTTTAACTCTCATTGGCAAGAAGAAATATTGAGGTTGAACTTCAATAAATTTTTTTGTAAAAAACATCTAGATATTATAAGAAAATTATAATAATCTATAACATCGATAGGTCATGTAATTATTTAACCACAGTCTACATATTTTAAATTTAATTTTCTTTTATCTACGCTAATAAATTATTAATGAGTATCTTTTTCTACTATTATTAATGCGAAACCGTAACGATGACACTTCTAAGAATAAGATTCTTAAAAATTCCAATACTTCAGATGTAAATCTGGAACTTTATGATGTTATTATTATAGGTTCTGGTCCTGCTGGATATACTGCTGGTACTTATACTTCTAGGGCTAAACTTAAAACTTTGATAATTACAGGATCTCTTCCTGGAGGTCAGCTCATGACCACAAGTGAAGTAGAAAATTACCCTGGTTTTCCAAACGGAATCTTTGGGCCAGAGTTAATGATGAATATGAGACAACAAGCAGAAAGGTTTGGAGCAAATATTGTTGATGATGAGGTAATAGAAGTTAATTTTGATGTTAAACCATTTATCGTCATGACACATGCTATGAAATATGTTTCTAGATCAATTCTTATTTGTACTGGCGCATCTCCTAGAAAACTAGGAATAGACGGAGAAGAAAAGTTTGGGGGGAGAGGGGTGTCATATTGTGCAACATGTGACGGTCCCTTTTTCAAGGGAGAAGATATTGTAGTAGCAGGTGGTGGAGATACTGCATTAGAAGAAGCAACTTTTCTCACGAAATTTGGAAAATCTGTGAAAATAATACATCGAAGGAATGCTCTCCGAGCAAGCAAAATTCTCCAAGAGAAAGCATTTGAAAATCCTAAGATTAAATTTATTTGGAATTCTGTTATAAGAAAAATTGAGGGAGATAAAAAAATATCAAAAATAACCGTTAAAGATTTAGACACATTTAAGGAAACCGAATTAAATATAGGGGGTTTGTTTGTTGCGATAGGCCATGAGCCTAACACTAAAATTTTTGAAGGTCAGATCGAAATGGATGAGCATGGATATATTATCTTGAAAGAAAACACCAAGACAAGTGTCGATGGTATCTTTGCTGCAGGTGATGTTCATGATTATAGGTATAGACAAGCAGTTACCGCTGCCGGTTACGGATGTATGGCAGCTCTAGATGTTGAGAAATGGTTGAGCGATAAATTAACATAATTCTTAATTTTTATTGTCTTTATCGGTCCCTACTAAAATGTTATTAATACCAAACTTTTGAGTGATGCTTAGCCTTCTCGAAATTTTTGTCATATTGTTCTTCAGAAAATACGTTTTGTTGTAAATATAAACTTTTGAACTTTCTTCCATCATCAGCAAAAATTCCAACTATTACCCCTTTCTCAGTCTTATTTCTTTGTTTTATCATTGCAGCCATAACAGAACCAGATGATGGGCCAACGAGAATATTTTCATTCTTGGAAAGCTCCTTTACCATATTGAATGATTCTTTGTTAGTTGCAGTAAACCATTCATCTATAACTTCTTGTCTTCTTTTAAAAAGGTCAGGCATAGAAGATTCTTCAAAATTTCTTAATCCCTGCAGTAGATGATTTTTTTGTGCTTCGACAGCAATAACTTTAACAAGAGGATTTTTTTCTTTTAAAAATACTCCAGTTCCAGTAATTGTGCCTCCAGTACCACATCCAGTCAGGAAATGTGTTATTGATCCATTTGTCTGTTTCCAAATTTCAGGTCCAGTACTTTCGTAATGTGCTAAGAAGTTGGCATCATTATCATATTGATTGGGCATATAGTAAATATCAGGTCTAGGAGTTGAAATGGCTTTTGCCAATGCAATACTCTGATCAGTTCCTGCACCAACTCTTGGACAGAGGTCATCAGAAGTTTCATGTATTGTTGCACCAAGTTTTTTCAAAATTTTTTTTGTTTCTTCGCTAACTTTGTCCGGTATAACTATCTCAACCTTATATCCCAACGATGAAGAAATTCCAGTTAAAGCAATTCCAGTATTTCCAGAGGTAGGTTCTATTATTATACTTCTATTTTTATGAATCAACCCTCTTTTTTCTGCATCTTTTATCATCCAATATGCTGCTCTATCTTTAACTGAACCAAATGGATTATGCCATTCAAGTTTTGCGAAAAGTTTTACATTCTTTGAGGAAAAAGTAGATAACTCTATTAAAGGGGTATTACCAATCTTCTGATGTATTTCTGTCTTTAACGAAAATCCACTCATTTTTATTACTTAGCCTTTTTGATTATAAATATTAGATTCTGTTCTTTCTTGTCTATAGTAAGTAATTCATGACCATTCCTGTTTACCCATCTAGATATATCTTCTTCCGATTGCGGATCATCAGCAACAACTTTTAATTTATCTCCTCTAGCCATTTTTTCCATCTCTATTTTTGTTCTAAATACCGGTTCAGGACAATAGAGACCTCTAACATCAATAACTTTTTTAAATTCATTATCATTATCCATATAAGTAATATTTGTAATTTAGAGGAATTTAAACTTAATATAATGCATATAATATGAGATTAAAAATATATTTCTCTTTGCAAGCTCTGGAATAACGTTAAAAATGGTTTAGATTCATAGCAACTAACGTTTCAAATAAATCATTACGTTAGGTTGTTTCGGAATGATGTTGATTATCATCTAAATACATCAAGCTTTTCATTTCTATTCAACTCTTTACTGGTCGATCTATTTGTTAGAGAAAAATTTAACCCTCTGACAATAGCAAAAGGAATATAATCTGATTTTCCCATGACTAATTCTGAGGCTCCAGCTAGTTCATCAGCTATGGCAATTTCGGTAACCAGAAGTATTTTTCTGTACATATCTCTTTTACCTATATAACTTTTAATTGGCTTGATCCCAGAGATACCAATTGCCACATTCGTTTGTCCATTCCTAAATGGTCTGCCAAATGTATCTGATATGATTACTGCTATTTTCTTCCCAGTTTTTTTCTTAATTTCAGTTCGAATTTTATGAGCAGATTTATCTGGATTCTCTGGAAGTAATAAAACCGTCTCACTGTCATCACTTACATTGCTCCTGTCTATTCCCGCGTTAGCGCATATATATCCTTGATTCGTTTCTACTATAATTGTTCTATTAAAAATTTTTACAACTTGTCTTGATTCCTTCAAAATAATCTCTACTAATCGGGGATCTTTATTAACCAGCTTACTAATTTTTAATGCATTTTTCGAAGGTCTAACATCTCGTAAATTAACAAATCTACCCTCTTTTTTAGATATTATTTTTTGTGCAACCACTAAAATATCTTTATCTAGTAATTGTAAGGAGTTAATTTTTTTTATGGATCTTACTAGTAAATCTACAATATCTTCGTCGATTTTTATTTCAGTTGAAACAGGAATAGGAATAATCTCTAACTTGTTAATCGGCAATCTCTTAGATATTTTTCTTTCGTATGTAAAATAGATTTTCCGAACCGTTTTTCCAACAGATGTCTTAATAACAACAAATTTCTTATTTCTATAACCTCATCAGCCATTTTCTTCACTATATCAACTGGACAAAACCCAACGGTATAAGAAGCTAGATCAAATAATTTTAAATCATTAGCCCCATCTACAACTACCACAATTTCCTCTTTTTTAATATTCCATTTTTCTAGAAGTGGTTTTACATGTAAAGACTTGTCTGAGGTTACCTTAAGATCTATATCATATAACAATCCATTTTTGAAGATGAGTTCATTAGAAAAAATCAAGTCTAAACCCAACTCCTTTTTTAATCTGTCCGTTATAATTGTAAAACCTCCAGAAACAGCTATCATTTTCCAACCTGCATTTTTTAAAGATATACAAAGATCCTTTGCACCAGGCATAATTTCCAAGTTTTCGCCAATTTTCTTTGCGTCTTCATATTTAATTCCCCGTAACGCATGTACCCTCTTAATAAGACCATCTTCCCATTTTATATCACCTCGTATTCCCTGTTTAGTAATATCCCAAATTTCCTTTTCCTTTTGTGGTCCGAATACTTGAGCCAGAACTGGAAGGTATTCTGCATTCAGCAAAACGCCTTCCACATCAAATATTATTAGCATTGGTATTTGTCTTAGCGACTATTTCAACCGTATATTAAGTTTGTCTGGAATTTCAATCTTCTAACATAAATCTCATGAATAAAATTCTATTTATTCCAATGTTATAACATATGCAGATCTTTTCTGGGAATTCTAGACAAGAGTATAATTATCCGTTCATAATATTAAATGACGATATCAAAACATGAATTATGAGCTGATTTTTCCAATGTATTTTTTGATATCAATAAATGTAGGAGTACTCATTGCTTGGTTTTATTTGTTGATTTCTACAACGAATTCATTAATAAATTCACCAAAGTTAATCAATTTCGATAATCGTAAAAATACGTATCTAGGATATCCCAAAGTTAGTATAATATTACCTGCAAGAAATGAGGCCGATTACATCAAAAAATGTATCGATAGTCTCTTAAAGCAAACATATTCTAATTATGAAATTATTTTAGTTAATGATTCATCATCTGATAATACATTAGCAATAATGAAAGAGTATGAGAAACAAAATTCTAATATCATGACATTGGATATTAAGACAAGACCTAAAGGTTGGATTGGGAAAAATTGGGCATGTTATCAAGGCTATCTAAAATCTTCAGGCGATCTCTTGCTTTTTACAGATGCTGATTCTTTTCATTCTGAAACTACTTTAGAAATGGCTGTTTCATGTATAATTGCCAATAAATTACAGGCATTAACATTACTTCCGAAATTATTAAGTAATGATATATTTACCAATTTAACTTTGCCCATTTTTATTACTTTCTTACATACAAGATATTCTCCATTGAAAGTTAATAATCCTAAGTCAAAATTAGGATATTTTTTTGGAAGTTATTTTATTATAACAAAAGAGACATACGAAGCAATAGGATCTCATGAATCTGTAAAAAATGAAATAATTGAAGATGGGGCACTTGGTAAAAAAGTAAAAGAAGGTGATTACAAAATGAGAATGATTAGAGCTGAAAAATATGTTACCGCACATTGGGCAAGAAATAGTAAAGAATTATTAGACGCTATTGATAGACTAGTTGTAGCCTTCTATAAAGGGAATAAGACGAAGACATTAATGTTGACTATTGGATTATTTTTTTTAATATTGTCTCCATTTATTTTTCTCACTTTTATTTTTAGTTTCTTTATTTCTTTTGATACATCATACATTATTCTCAGTCATATTTGTTTTTTTATAATTATTCTAATAATTCTGACTAGCATAATACATTATAAGAATACTTTAAGTATTAATTGGGTATATTCTCTCGGGACACCAATAGGGGGTTTTATTATTGTTCTGGGATTCGTTAAAGGTATAATTAAGTCGTTTATTAACGGGACAGTAAATTGGAAAGATAGGAGATATATAATTTCATCAAACCAAGAACCTCTTTAATATATGGCTATAAGTTATGATACATATAATTAAAATTCTCTTTTTTTCTTGATACATATTTATTAATTATGAAATTTTCTCCACTTTTTTTAGCATATATAAATCTCCAATACTTATCTTTATCATTCAATATTCCAATCCTTTTCGTCGAAAGTACAACATCTGACATCAATGAATCTTCTATAAATATAGAACTGTTACTATTTGTAATATCCATTCCATTATCCTTTATATCTATATAAAATGCTTGTGTCAATTTTCCCGGACCTGAAGTCAAATTTAATCTATTCTTATTACCTCTATTTTTTATCATTTGTCTTATTCCAGTTAAAGGTTCTATAGCTCTTATCAAAACAGCGCCAGCACATTTCGTATCTATGTGTGCGGTTACATTAAAACAATAATGATTCCCATACGTGAAATAAACATAGGAAAAACCTCCCCTTCCAAACATGAACTTATTTCGACCAGTTATCCCATTGTATGCATGACTGGCTTTATCATCTTCATATCCATAGGCCTCGGTTTCGACTATAATACCCGTCAATTTTATTATCTTGCAATCAATTCTAATTATTCTGACAAGTCTTTTCCCAATCATTTCTCTGGCGACTAAAACCGTTTCCCTCTCATAAAATTCTCTATTAAGAAGATTAATCTTCAAATGATACCATTTTCAACATCAGTTCAAAATATTAAAAGATATCAATTGGTCAATAGAATCTGATTGATTTAAATATGATTTAGATCAAACAATGTTATTTGCAAACGAATACTGGAATCAAGACTGAATTAAAATTACCTTTAATACTTATTCATACTCCTTTTGGATTACGATTTTTTGACAGAATAGCGAAAACGAAGATTGGGAAATATTATGCTAATTTTAATACGTATCTTATGCCTCTTATTACTGCTTTAGCGATATTCTTAATATTTACCTCTATATTTGTCCTTTTTTCAAACGATTCTGCAAGGGCTGGCGCTAGAGATCTTGGACCGCAAAGCAACATCTTGATTCCAGGATTAAATCCAATTCTACCATGGCAATATGCATTGGTGGCCCTAATAATTACAATAGTAGTACATGAAGCAGGACATGGAATAGTTGCACGGGTTTACAATACAAAGGTAGAATCTACAGGTCTAGTATTATTTCTAGGAATACCAATAGGTGCTTTCGTTAATATTCAACAAGATGAACTCAATAAAACCACATTTAGACAAAAGAGTGCAATTCTTACAGCAGGACCCTTAAACAATATGATTTTAGCAGGAATTTCTTTAGGGTTATTATTTTTGGTGGTCTCTACACTTTCACCTATTCCTAATTCCCAACCTGCAGATATAGGCTTAAAAATCCTCGGAGTTAACGAAAACTCCTTAGCAGAATCAATAGGATTAGAAAAAGATTCTATAATAAGATCTATCAATGGTGAACCAATGAATGATGTATCGAAGTTTCGTCAAGTTCTTCAAGATAACCTGGGATCTTCTATAGAAATCAAATGGACTTCTAATGATGATCAAGAAAAGAGCAGTTTGTTAAGACTTCCTAGTGTTTCCCCTAAAGACAATGTTGTGATGGGAGTTTCTCTGACAAATTTGAATCCTGACCCAGAACTGTTACTAAAAGTCTACAAGAAAGCATTTACTGCCTCACCTTTAGCTATACTAATGCCTCCAACACTTCAACAAGGTCTGGTTCCTTTTTCAGATCTCATGGCACCTTATTACACTTCTAGTATTTTTGGAAGCAGTTATCCTATTATTGCCAATTTATTGTTCTGGAATTGGTTTATTAATTTTAACGTTGGAATCTTTAATGCTTTACCTATTGCGATGTTAGATGGAGGACAATGGTATGGTACTCTTCTCGGCAAAAAAATAAAAACAAAGAATTCTAGAATTTCTCCTTCTACAATTTTAACGATTGTCATGATAGCCATCGTCGTAACTGTATTTATACTTCCTTGGATACCATGGTAGGATAATTATCAAAACGAAATAATCAACATGTAGCATTTTTTAATTTCTTTAAATATCTAAAACTATATTAAAGGTGCTGATAAATTATATGTATTATAACAATTGATATCCGTTACATTTTTTTATATTCTAACTAAAATGGATATATAATTGAATTATAAAGAAATGGACGATATGATTTGAATAAAAAAATAACCGATAGTAATATTAGTAGTGGTGTAGAGCTATCAAATAGTGATAAAACAGACAATGATGAAAATAATACTCTGTCCAATTATCACAATAATAAAAATCATAAATTACAATCTTCTCAAAAAAAACAACATATTAATCAAACCGGAAATTCTAATTTCGAATTTATTAAAATAATAAGAGACGAAGAAAATATCGTTGAAAAGATAATCAAGTCTATTCCAATAGAGTCACAAATTACATTTGGTAGATTTGAAGGACCTAATATTGCATTATATACTAAAAATCCTAAATTCGCTCTGACCGAGTTAACTTACTATCTTTCTTCCCTTTCTAAAACTTTGAAAAAACGTTTTATAATCAGGACAGATCCCTCTATTCGTTTGGATGAAGGACAAACAAGAATTCTAGTTTCAAAGATACTTTCAAAAGATATTACCGTATCCGCGGTATTCTGCGACGATGCTACTTCCGAAGTTATTCTAGAGGTTAATAAACCTGAATCAATAGATGCAAATACTTTAATCAATATTGCTCAATCTACAGGTTGGATAGTTCACTTAAGGAGATCATCTCATATTTCATCTCAAAGTATAACAAATATTCATTCAATATTAAAGAATTCCTCTAAGGAACGTTTAACTTTTCTTCGATACCTAGGAAAAAGAATATATCGTGAACCTCTAATCAAGAAAGAAGAAGAGAATACCGATCAAATCAACAATATCAAAAATAAACATGATAATAATACAAACAATAAAAACCAAAAAATTGAATATGAAAAAGATGTGATAAAAAATAAGTTATTAGAAAAGTCTTCAAAATTATTTACTAATTCTAAAGAAGTATTAATATTTTGTTTAGGTGGAGTTAAACAGGTAGGGAGATCTTGTTTTATAGTTGTAACATCTGAAAGTAAGATTATGTTAGATTGTGGCATTAATCCTGGAGAAAATAATACTATCGATGCTTATCCAAGAATCGACTGGTTTAATTTTAAACTAGAAGATCTTGATGCAATAATTATTAGTCATGCACATATAGATCACCAAGGATTTTTACCAACTTTATTTAAGTATGGTTATGACGGTCCAGTGTATTGTACTGAACCGACATTACCTCTAATGGCCCTTTTGCAAATGGATTCTGTCAAAGTGGCACAAAATAATGGAGTTTATTGTTCCTATGAAACTAGAGATATTAATGAAGTTATTAAACACACTATACCATTGTCTTATGGAAAACCAACTGATATATCTCCAGATATTACTATTACAATGAATAATGCCGGACATATAATGGGCAGTGCTACGGTTCATATGAATATATCAGGTACCCATAATATTTTATATTCAGGTGATTATAAATTTGCCAAAACACAGTTATTAGATAGTGCTATCTCTAATTATCCTCGAGTTGAAACACTCATAACTGAAAGTACTTACGGCGCAGCTTCTGATGTTATGCCGGATCAATCGACTGTATATAATAATTTTACAGAGAGTGTAAATAAAATATTAACCAATGGAGGAAAAGTTCTAATTCCGGTACCAGCCGTTGGACGAGCCCAAGAGATAATGTTAGTTATCGATAAAGAAATGCGAGAAGGAAGATTAGTCGAGTCTCCAATTTATATAGAAGGGATGATATCTGAAGCAAGCGCTATCCATATGTCATATGCTCATTATCTTGGTCAAGATGTTCGAAGATCAGTTTCACAAGGAAACAATCCGTTCCAATCTGAGTACTTCACTATGGTTAATGGGTATGGTAAACGAGATGAGGTTTTAAGAGATAAAAACCCTGCGATAATTATGGCTACCTCTGGTATGCTTGAAGGAGGTCCTTCAGTAGAATACTTCAAGGAGATAGCTACAAGTGATAATAACAAGATTATTTTTGTATCATATCAAATTAAAGGTACTCTTGGCAGACGTGTTCTCGATGGAACAACAACTGAAGTGTCTATGATGGATAAATTAGGTAAAGTAAAAGTAATTCCTTTAAGGGCTCAGACTCAAAAAATAGACGGATTTAGTGGACACAGTGATTATCACCAAATTTTAAATTTCGTTTCCAGAGTTAAACCAAAAAGGGTTTTAGTAAATCATGGGGAGAGAACAAAATCAGAAAATGTTGCTAGTAGTATATATAATAAGCTAGGAATTCGCTCTATGGTTCCTGATAATCGAGAAATTGTAAAACTTAGATGAAATTTAAAAATTCAAATATTTACTTGATCTAATTTTAAACAATAGACTTTTTAGGGTAGGTTAATTACATACTACTGGATTGAGATATGGCTATAAAATACAAATGTTTAGTATGTAATATTGTTCTTTCTGGAGAAGGTGCTTCTAGACATTACCTTGCTAATCCTACTCATAAGTTAGAGAAGCTACCTCCACCATTAAAACCGATAAAGAACGATAAAGAAAACCAATAGAAAATTACGCTAAACTGGTAGGAGATATCTTCCCTAATTTTAACAATATAATATTGCTAAGTACAATCAAAATATCCAAAATCCCTTTTGAAATAGATAGCAGAAACTTCGATAATTTATATTTTTAAATATACTGTTAATTTGATCTATTTTTTCGATATTGATTTTTGAATATTGATTTAGTCTTGAACTGATTGTAATGATTGTAATTTTCGATTATAGATGCCTATAAATAGTATTTTAGGTGGTATTAAAGAGTAAGAGGCATTAAAATTAATTTGTAAAATAAAAAAACCATATAGATTCTTATTAATAAATACGTGTCTATCTGAGTAATTTAATGTAATACTTTTTATTGACTATTAAAATTTTAGAAAGATCGTAGATCCTATTATACATAAAATAAGTCTCGATATTATGAATCTCTTGTTTTAATATGCATTTTATAGAGATTTATTAATTCATTTGAAGTGGTAGAATCTTCTGGATTTTTGTCAAATCTAATTCTGCCAGAGAACTTAGGAAATCTAAGTGCTAAACCAAAATTTTCTTTGATCAAATTACTAGCAGTTGTATGTATAGGACTCAAAGTAATCTCAGAAGCAATTATTTCAAGAACAATTACTGGTCTAAACCAGATATCCATCTTCATCTTACTTACTACTCGTGAATCCTTTTCTTTTATTATGTATTTTTTTAACTCATCATAAAGAAACTTTAAATTTTTGTCCGAAAATCCTGTACCTACTTTACATGTACTCTGAAAAGTATTTGTTTCCCTATTATAGGTGGCAAGAAGTAATGCTCCATAATATCCTGTTCTTCTACCTTTTCCTAATAATGCGCCAATTACGGTAAGGTCAAAAGAATCACCTAATGAGTGATCATATTCTTTTTTTAATTTCATCCACAAGTATTCTCTAGAACCAGCTCTATAGCTACTTTTCAATTGTTTAAACATTAGACCTTCGCAACCATTATTGGTAGCCACGGAAAAGAAACTTTTGATTTGACTGAGTTTAGTTACTGTCCTTTGTTTTACTAGATCTATTAGTTTATTATTATTTTTTTCCAAAATCTTTTCCAGAGCTTCTCTTCTTTTTGTATAATCAAATGTAGTAAGATCTCTATTATTCATAAATAAAATATCAAACAAATATATTTTAATTGGGTATTTTTTTACAATTTCGTCTATGTTATACTTTCTTTTCCTGTGCATCAATTCCTGAAAAGGTTGAATATTATTGTAAATATTAACTGGAACAATTTCACCCTCTAAAATAAAATTGTCTATTCTGATATTACTTACTGCTTTTACTATATCTGGATAATTTTTAGTAATTTTTTCTAGGCTTCTTGAATACAATTCTACTTTTGAATTTTCTTTATGAATCTGCACTCTTTCACCATCTAGCTTAAGTTCAGCAGATACTCTATTATTTGTTCTTTCTAAAACTTCTTCAGGTCCAGAAACTCTTGTGGCAAGCATTGGTCGAATAGGTTTCAATGGGGTAATTTTAATTTCATCTAAACCGTTCATCCCCTTTATGGAAAGAATTTCTGCAATTGCACCAAGATCACCACAGATATTGTAACGAACTTCAATCAATTTTCTTTTCGATTTGTCACCTGTAAATGTTATCGATAGTGCATCCATAACCGTAAAATCAGCTATTCCAAGTCTAAGATTTCCCAATAAAAATTTTATGATATACTTACTTTCTAAAGGAGTAGCATCGTTTAGTAAGCTAGTCACTAGTTTTAATTTTGTAGATTGAGAACCAGAACCAATTGTTTTTGCAATCTTTTCAAAAGTATCATATACTCTATCTACAGTTATCTTTTCAGTAAAAAGAGTCTGTTGATATTTTGTTTTTGATATTTCAGCTATCGCATCTCCTAAATCACCTAATTTTGAATACACCTTGTCCACTTCAGTTATAGATATTCCGATAGAATCTGCTATAGCTCGCATAGTTAATTTCTCTGCTAATCCTAACTCTATTCCCTCGTAGTCTGGGTATAATTTTCCTTGAATTAAATAAATCATTTTTTTTATTCTATTAGATGGAGTATTTTTGAGTAAAGAAACAAGATGATTGGTTAAAATAATTCTACTACTTGTTTTTTCCATATTTTGGAATGTTTCTGCTACTAAGGAAAAATCCACTAATCAATTTATCTAAAATGGTCTTTTAAGTATTCTTAGATTTAATATTATTGGCTGATTATCAATTTCTATATCATTTATAAACTGGATAAAAGATAACATTATAATTATTATGGGTGGAGTACCCCCCCCCCCGACGAGCTCTTCTAAATCTAATTCACAACTACCTTACGAAAGTTCGAGTAAACCTAAAAAAGACGAAGGGAAAACCATTTCCAAAGCTCAAAAACAAAAATCTTCAGTATTCATAGATGATCTTAATGATATAAGCAAGTTAAAAGCAATGAAATCTATAACAGTTCAAGCAGTTTCCAAAACACTGGGAGTTAAAATCTCCGTAGCTAATAATTATATTAGAAGTTTAGAAAGTAAAGGAATAATAAATAGAGTTGGTGGTTATAGTGGCCATAGGATTTATTCCCTGGCCAATACCTAGGATACATTAATTACCTCTTGTATGGTCAAAATATCGTTCTGGTCTAATTTTGTTAGCATATCAATATTCGATATTACTTTTCCAATGTGATTCATAGGAGCTGTTCCGGTTTCTTTCATAAAAAAACAAATAGCACTACTTGAAGTGAGATAAGATAAATCTCCAATATTAAATACCTTTTTCTGTTTTTCTGCTCCTAAGTTTAAATTTGTGCGTATATAGGAAAAACCATCACGATGATAATAGATATTACCTCTTATTGGAAGATTTTTTAGTAGTTCTGAAATTGTCAATGGAGCTAAATGACGTATAAGTTCAGCTTTGATTATTCCTTTTTTATTTATTATAATTTCTATCGGAATTCTAGATACTGTATATTGGTTCTTTGTACCAACCTCTTCCATTGTTATCTGTAGTTACATGTTGTTTATAGCGGTTGCTTAAATTCGTAACGTTTAATTATATTCTAATAAGCTTTTGCACTATTCTTGGTTAACAAGATATTGAGTGATAAGAAAAAAGTTAGTATGGATAATAACGCTGAATCAGAGGAAGA
Organism: Nitrososphaeraceae archaeon; assembly: GCA_042138015.1. Lineage (GTDB taxonomy): Archaea > Thermoproteota > Nitrososphaeria > Nitrososphaerales > Nitrososphaeraceae > TH1177. Next base: position 65,626 of record JBHIVA010000004.1, read on the forward strand.
TCGTCATATAAATGAAAAAAAACTTGAAGTAACATCAACGATCGAGCCCAAAACTAAAAAAACCAAGTCGCGAATAAAAAAACCCAAAAAGACTAAATCTGCAGAAAAGGATTCGGAAAATTCTGAACAAGTAAAGGAAAACATTGTAAATATCGAGAATGCGGAAGAAATAATCCCTACAAGACCTGAAAAATATGTTGAATATGAAGAGAGAGACTTTGAATTGATTGAAGTTATTCCAAATGATAAAGAAATCATAATAGGACCTAGAAGATTAACTAGGTTTGAGAAGGCAAGAATTACGGGAGCAAGGGCATTACAATTATCTTTTGGAGCTCCGTTGATGATAAATCTAGATGATAAAATTACCAGAAGCTCCATTTCACTTGCGATAAAAGAACTCGAGTCAAGAGCTTTACCTATATCTATAAGAAGAATTTTACCTAATGGCCTTTATCAAGATATTCCTATTGATTGGATGAAATCTTAATTATCATTATTGATTAACATTATCCTTTTAAAATTCTAAATGGAGAGATTATTGTTGAATATAAATAATCCAAACCAACCTCTCTCAGAACCTCCTCTGAATCTCTTATTTAACACCTCTCTTTTAGGAAAGCAAAATGTATGGGATATTGATATCTCCAATTTACTCCAACTCCTTTTAGATTTAATTAATAACAGTGGACAAAAGGATTTACGAGTATGTGGTATAGCTATATGGTCATCATCATTGATTTATAGATTAAAAGTGGAGAGTATCTTTAAACTCGAAAAAATTGCATTGGAAAGAAAAACCCCAATAATTATTGAGGATAAAGAAATTCCTGATATTACACCTATAAGCTTTCCCTTTAGACTCACATCAAACTCTCCGGTTTCTCTTGAGGATTTACTTAAAGTTCTCCAAAATATGATTACAGATTTATCAAATCCTAACAGTAGAACTAGAAATCAGATACAGTTAGAACCAATCGAAGATTTCGATTTCGATCAATATTTTGTTAAATTTGAAAAAATTTTAGAAGATCATGAAGAATATGTTTTAAAGGCTTTAGAGATTAATAAAATTATTATTTTTAGTGACTTTATAAAAAGGATGCAACCAATAGAAGTGGTACGATTTTTTATTTGTTTGTTGCATTTAGCTATGAAGAATAAGATAGAGCTAATACAAGATGATGAGTCCGATGATATTGAAATACGAAAAATATTCAACTAACTAATCTTAATATAAATCTCTAAATAATAAGACCTAGTTTTGAATAACGTTCTTCCGGAAAAAGAGATAATAGCAAGGATTGAGGCTGCACTTTATTCATCAGGAAGACCGATGTCTTTGGAAGAACTAAATAAGGCAACAAATATCAACTCAAATGAAAAGGTCAAAAAAATATTATCGGAAATGATTAAAAAAGTGAATTCAGTTTTTCATGCTCTGGAAATTCAAGAATTAAATGATGGTAAATATGTTTTGCAATTAAAACCTAGTTATTTACCAGTAATTAAAAAATTCGCTAAACAACCACTTCTTTCATCTGCAATGTTAAAGACCTTGTCATATGTATTATATGAACAACCAATTACCTCAAAAAGATTAGTGTATATTAGAGGTACTCAAGCTTATACACATGTCAAATATTTAGAACAGCTAGGTTTTGTTGAACATGAAAACGTTGGAAGACTTAAAGTTTATAAAACGACCAAAAAATTTCAGGATTATTTTGGAATTTCTGATATCAACATAATAAAAAATAGTGTAATTTCAAAACCTAAATATTAAATATAGAATTAGTTATTCGAATCTTATGCGTAAATCTGTCGAGAATTTAGGTGGAAGAAAATATACTGGGGGACGATTAAATCCCGCCAGATCAAGAAAAAAATATGAAATTGATAGATACCCCAATGAACCTATATTAGGTCAAGGAAATATTATAACTAGACGTGTACGGGGAAAAAACTATAAGATAGCGATAAAGAGTATAGATTATATCAATGTTAACGATAACGAGAATAAAAAAACTATAAAGACCAAAATTATCAAGTCTTTAAAAAATCCTGCTAATAAGGACTACGAAAGAAGAGGAGTTTTAAGTAAAGGTGCGATTGTAGAAACGGAGTTAGGACATGTAAAAATAGTTTCTAGACCAGGACAAGTTGGAACTATAAATGGAATTATAGTCAAGGAAACTACTTGATTGTTTATTTATTATTTAATGGGCCATAGAAACATTTTCATCTCAAGAAATCTACGATTAATATTAAAATAGGTTAAAATACGTTACAAGATTATTGAAAGATTATGATCATTTTATAATATGGTTAGATTACCTAAACAAAAATCTTTCTAGGAAAAAGGGAAGGAGAATTAGAAAGGATCAGGCTATATTTGATCCAACACTTTCTGAGTTAATTCAGGCAGCAATAGATAGTGGATTAAATATCACGAGTGATAAAACAAATGATCATGCAAGATATCCAATGAGATCTTTTGTTAGATCAGGATATATTATGATACCAAAAATAGAAAATATGAAAAAATATAAAGTAATAGAGACATTGGCCTCTAAAATTTCGTTAAAAAGGAGAATGAAACGAATCTGAATGAAAGTTTTAATTTTTATCAATTTTATAAATAATTGTTGACAGAAGAATATGAAAACTAGTACTACAAACAACTTGTCATTGACGGTGGTAGGTAAAATCCTCCATAAAGCTAAGAGTGGGAGATTGATTATAAAACTTGACGAAAACGTAGATGTCAATAACAATTCTATTCTTTTTAATTCAATAGGTAAGAAAATAGGCATAGTCAATGAATTAATTGGACCTATAAATTCTCCATATGCATCAATAATATTGATAGACGATAAATTTAGGATCATGCAAGGTGACAAAATCTACAAATCCAATTCAAAAACGCTGAATCTTTATGATTCAAAGAAAAATAAAAAAAGAAAGATAAGGGATAAATTGTGAAATGGTATATTTAGAATATTGTAATAAATGTCCTGAATGTAATTCTCATCTGATTCACGATTTTAGTAAAGGTGAATTTTTATGTGAAAGATGTGGATATGTGGTGTTAGATGAAGTAAATGATTATGGACCCGAATCTATATCGAAGGATTTTGAAGAAAAAAATCGTAATACCCGTGCAAGTGGTGCAACGAGCTTTTCCCAACACGACTATGGATTAAGAACAGAAATAGGTCCTGCGTCAAAGGATTATGGGGGTAAGCTAATTAATTATACCGTTGCCGAGCAAATGACTAGCATTAGAAAATGGCATTCTAGAATACGTGTTTCGTCATCCAAAGAAAGAAGATTATCTAATGTGTTATCAAAGATTAGTGAAACATGTTCAAATCTTTCACTTCCAAAAATTTTAATCGAAACTGCTGCAATGATTTATCGAACTTATGAAAAAAATAATGAAGCAAAGGGTAAATCTGTATCTTGCATATCTTCTGCAACAATTTATTTAGCATGTAAGAGATGTTCCATTGTTCGTTCACTTGAAGAAATAGTAACTGCTTCGGGAAGCTCTCCAAATGACAGATCTAGTCTTAAACTAGCTTCGAAATATTATCGAATAATGTCTATGGAATTAGGAATATATAGCAATAAATTAACGAAAGGTGAACACATAAAAGATGAATTACATAATACTTTAGAATATTCCTCTGTTGTGAACTCAGATTTAAATAATATTAAGAATAACTTACAGTCAAATAAAATAGACACATATGAGGATATTAATTATAAACCACCTAGTAACTTTGTTTTCTCAAACCTATCAATAGATAATTATATTGCCAAGCTTGTTAATTTAGCAAAGCTTGAAACTAGGATTGAAAGATTAGCGATCGATTTAGCACACAAAACTTCAAATAATTTGATGGCAGATGGAAAATCTCCAAATGGAATAGCAGCTGCCTATATCTACTTAGCAGCTGTTCTATTGGGAATGAATCTTCTTCAAATTGATGTTTCTGGCTTAGCTGGGGTAACGGAAGTTACTATCAGAAATAGGTGTAAGGAGATACTATGTAGCTCAAAAATAATTATTACTATAAAATCACAAACGCGATAAAATTTATTTATTTTATGGATTTCATATATATATGATCATAATAATAAATAATCTATGCAAGATTTTTTTGAGATCGAACGACTTATAGAGGATATTGCAAAATTATATTCAACTGCATGCGCTACGTCATGGTATAAAATCCTAAACAAAGGTTATCCCTCACTTCCTGAGTTCCGAGAAAAAGTAGTTGAATTTATGAAACATTTTGAATATACTCTCTCCTTTTTCCCAAATACTGAACAAGGAAATATTTTTAAATCACACGCAAAAAATTTATTAGAAAAAGAAATTAACTCTGTATTGGCAGGAAATAATAAAGAGGTGGAGAAACGTTACAAATATTTTTTAAATTATAGATGATTAAAATGATTATTCTAACAACAGTTTTTAAAATAGTATAATGGGTGATAAAGAAATTTTATATAAGACATTAATATAATTTATTTATAAGGATACAAATTAGTTATTTTTAGTATCAAATATCTCTTGGAATAAGTGATTATTTTTACACTTCTTGTTATTTATAAAAGAAATTTTTATAGGTAAAAATGTTTCTTAAAATAGTAGCATTATTAGATACCTTTTAATTTTATATAAAATAAATAACGGAATAAATGCGTAGAATTTTTTTATTTTAAAGTTAATAAATTATACTAGATACCATAAAATTTTTAGCCTTTGTCACATAGATCTATCCTGATTAAATTTTTCTTTACAAATCGAGTATTCATGAGTATTTTATATTATTATTTGGGTCGTTAAAATTTTAAACCTTGCTTTTAGGATCGATTTCAGATTTAAATATAGTACTCTCACATTCTCTCAAATATATCGAATAATACATTGATTATCTTCTCCATTAAGTGCAGGAGATGTAGTTTGAATAACGAGGATTGATAGGATACACATAGTACTGATCAATTAAATTATATGTAAAAAATTTTCAAACAAATCAATTTATTTATAGAATATGTGAGAATTAAATTAACTATAAATATTGTAAAATCTCAAAATTCTTATTTATGTTGAAAAATAAATATGATTATGATATTATAGTAGCAGGTGGGGGTCTATCAGGTTTAATTGTTGCTACGTCTGCTGCTTTTTATTCTAATCAATCATTAAAAATTCTTGTTATAGACAGGAATTCTTTTTCTGATCTAGGTAAAAAAACCGTGAATGGATGGATCTGTGGTGATGCTGTTGGTAAAAATAGTGTTGATTATATGGCAAATAGAATTGGTATATCATGGGGGTCTCCCGAAATAGAACATCCTGTAAAAGGTGTTATAGCTTATTCACCAAACCATGAAACAGGAATATCTTTTGACGGTGATGGTTATATTCTTAACAGAAGAGTTTTGCCCCAGCGTCAGTTAAATGATGCATTAAAAATGGGAATCGAAGTCATTGACAAAATAGCCTTACGGTCATTAATATCTGAAAATAATTATATAATTGGTGTTGAAGGTGAAGATATTCAGAGTAGAGAAGTTTTCAAGAAAACTGCTAAATTAACAATTGACTGTACCGGGGTAACCTCAGTCCTACGAACTAACTTGCCGGTCAATTCATTCATTCAGAAAAAAATAGATAGGGACGATTTGGAGTCTACTGGAAGATATATTTATAATTTTAAACCGGTTAATGACGATAAGACATATTTTGATCCAGACTACTGTATTATTCATCTTGATCAAGTATTAGCACCTGGAGGTTATGCGTGGGTTTTTCCCAAAGGAGAGAACAAAGTAAATATTGGATTAGGTGTTCAACAAAAAGCATTTCAGCTATATAACAAAAAATCTGGAACTAATAAAAATTTAAAAAATTTAATTGATGAATATGTAAAGATAAATCCTATCATTTCGGAACCTGAATTTCCTACTGGTGAAGAGGATGAGGGAAACACATGGGGAACATGGCAGGTGTCAGTACGGCGACAAAATGATTGTCTTGTATGTAATGGATACATGTTGGTAGGAGATTCTGCTTGGATGCCAAAACCATTAGATGCGGGAGGAATAGGTCCGGCGATAATCGCTGCAACGATAGCTGGAAAGGATGCTGTTGAAGCAATAGAAGCCTCAGATTTTTCTGAAAAAACTCTTTGGAAGTACAACAAAGATTTTATCAATGATTATGGGTATAAAACAGCTGGACTAGAAGTTTTTCGTAGATTGCTTCAAACTCTTACAAATGATCAGATAGATTACGGAATGAAATATTTTTTATCAAAATTCGATATCGAAAAAATAACTGGTGGAGAACATCCTGAATTTGGTAAGCTAGATAAACTTGGAATGTTGATTCGTGGTGCATTGAATAAGACCTTGGCAGAAGATTTGAAATTTACATCTCAGTTGAATAAACGCCTTGTTGGACATTATTATAACTATCCTGACGATCCCAATAAATTTCCTGAATGGAAGAAAATCCTAGATGGTTATCTTAATGATGCATATTCTAAATTTAAATAATACAAAAAAGATGAATCTATATGGATATATTTGAACCTTCCATATTTTTGGCAATATTTCCATATGTGTTTATTTCCTTGTTTCCAATAATAGGAATAATATTAGTAACTAGGCAGATTTTAAAATCAAGATATACTGCCTAATCTTTGGTTGTAATAGTGAATTTTAGAATATACACTAACACATAACATAGTAGAAAAGGTACTATAATTCTATCTACAAAACATCCTCAATTTTTCAATATGAGTTTATATAGCTGATTTACACATTTCTTTGAATATTTCGTCTAAAGAGTGAATATAAACATAACGAGGAATAGAAAATTATTTAGTAATTCAATCATTTTTTACAAATCAAATTTACACTAGACTCAAAAAATTTATGTAAGACATACAATATGAAGAAAATTATCTAAATTCTTCAACTCATTAAAGTAGATTTTACGATATGATAAATATATATTAAAAAGTTGTTTTTGAAGCTAAAAATTCATAGTTAATATATCCTTTACTTAGTAGCAGATACAATAATAGAAGCTCCAAGCAATTTCTTTCTAAAATTAACATTTGAAAATTTTGTAGATAATAACGACCATAAGATTTTGTTTCTAGGCCATTTTGTATAAGTTCCATATAATGTCTTAAATCTTAATCCACTCTCTCCAGCTACCAAAAAAGCTAATAATCTAAGAATATATTTTAAATAAAAATTTACACCAATTCTTATAAATAGTAAATCGGGTTTACCCAGGTCTACAATAATAAATCTACCATTTTTTTTTAATACTCTATGTACTTCTGAGATAGCAATTTCAAGTTCAATTGCATCTCTCAATGAATAACCACACATTACCACATCAAATGTTTCATTTCTAAAAGGTAAATACTCAAATATTCCAGAGGTGGTTGAAAAAATTGTATCTAAATTCAAATTTGAATTTTTCAGCATCTCTAAAATTGGATCATACATGACTATACTTATCTTATCGCCTGTACATTCTGAGGCCGTTCTTGACATATTTCCAAAACCTGAACCTGCATCTAAAATAAGATCACCAGGATGTAAATTTTTACTTATACCCAGTAGTCGGTAAGATTCGTCTTTCCCTAGAGAAATAACTTTATTGACCTTATCATAAACAGGGATGACTTCTCGAAGAACAGTAATAACCTCATCCCAATATGAATATCCTAATCCAAACACTTGTAGAATTATTTTATTAAATTACAAGTATTTTATTCTAATGATATAAAGAAATCAAATGTTCAATTTATATAAACACATTGTCAAACTGTATATTCTTCATGAAAGGAAATAATATAGAATAATAATGTGATTAAAAATGATTAATTTGTATTTGTTTTTTGCTAAAATTAGTAAGTATATATTAAAAGTATGATTTTGTTAAAGAATCATGGCAGAGATGATTAAGATAATTCATGGTTTCATTTTATGGAGACTATAGTTTTTCTTCATATGTCATTGCAATTGCTTCTTCTGTTTGTTGTAGTTGAACCATAGCCTTTTCTGTATCTGCATTTTCAAGTGCTGTATTTGGACTTTGTATATGTTCTCTTACAAAGTTGGTAGACAACCAGGACTAAGTGCAGTCTGTGGAGAAAAGACAAGTAATCCTGCTGCAATTAAAGTAACACCCAACACCATAAAGGTTATAGAATATTTTTTGGTTATCATTATTTGCTACTAAATTTTCTTAGTTTAATGGCAACTATTAGGTTATTTTAATAGTACATGCAACATTAATTTACAAACTCTTTCAATTTTGTAGATATACTGTAAAACTTAACTCGTGATAGAGTAAATTAATACTATAAGATAAAAATTATCCGAAAAAGTAGTTATAATTAATTAGGTTTAAAAATAAAGTATTTGTCCCTTTTTTTAGTAATTAATATATTTTAATACTTAAATGTGTGATAGTTAAAATTAATAGAGAACACTGGTCTATGTACATATTTTCTATACATAATACTTTTTTAGGTTAAAAATATATATTTTTGAAGTGAATATTTTTAACGTTATACACCGCTAGCTAAACCTCATCTAGTATAATTGATAATAAAGTTATTTCTATAAAGTATCATTTTTCTTCTCCTCTCAAACTATATACCTAAGCCTACTAAATTTCATAGAAAAGCCAATGTTAAAGAAAATGATTATTATAATACAATCTATATTCTTAAGATTGGTAAAAGTCTACTATTTTGATGAATTAACTAACCAAATATTGATAAATGGCTCAATAGAATAGTAAACTGTGTCCCAAGAATATGTGTGTGTTGATTGCGGTTCCCTGCTTGTGCATTCAAATCCTGTTACATTGGGAAGTATGAAAGAGGTACATGAACAACTCTGTGTGATGAAAAGACAAAAACTAATTTCAACTCTGTCAATAAAGGATATTCCAAGCACCATGGTCCAAACTAGTAAAGTAAGTTCGGTAAATGAATCTCCTAGGTCTGAAATAGTATCTGAAGTTCAACAACTAGGTGAAACTTCCATATCACTTACTGGTTCAGGTACAGATCATTCTAAAGTAGAAGGCCCAATAAATACATCATTCAAATCTAGTCGTCAAAAAACTGGCAAGTTCAAAGGAATATCTGTATGGGGTCCGGTAGACCCTCCAGGACAATTGGGTATCTGGGGAGATAGTGTATGTGTTGATTTTGATATTTGTATCGGTGATGGTGCATGTATAGAAGCATGTCCTGTAAATGTTTATGAATGG
>JBHIVA010000005.1:0-74783 GCA_042138015.1 Nitrososphaeraceae archaeon
AAATGGATGGAACCCAGGGAACGTACCTAATGGACAAGATAAAGAACAGATAGAAAAGGGACCATCATTCATAAAGAAACATCATATCTGGACTAGAGCAAACAGTGATGCTTTCTTGCCAATAAAAGATATAAGAATAGGAACAATTGAGGATGGGCTATTTCCTGTAATGACATGTCCAGCAGGTGAGCACTTTGATGCAGTTACAAACAGCTGTGTATTAAATATCCTTCAACCTCCAACTTCAACACAACCAACATCACCACCTCCTTCACCAATAACATGTCCAGCAGGTCAGCACTTTGATACAGTAACAAACAACTGTGTACCAAATACTCCTCCACTACCACAGCCATCTGATGGAGTTGTTCCTTTCCACTTTACAGCAGCAGGTGACTTTAGAGATAATACTAATACCGATGAAAACATGGCAGCAAACAATCCAGAAATAGTTCTGATCCTTGGTGACTTTTCATATAATGGAAATGCAGAACAGTGGTGGTCTAAAAATATGGATGCTCTTAATAATCTCAATGTTATTGGAGCTTTGGGCAATCATGATGAGCCGAATGATGATTTTCTTAATTTATGGCCACTCAATAAAGGTAAATGGGAATTTATTTACAAGGTAAGCAATGTTGCTTTTGTAGCTTTTGATACGGAAAAAAATGATCCATCAACCATTGATCCCTTATTAGCACAAGCACAAGCAGATCCATCGGTAGATCATATTATTCCTTTTGGGCACAAAACAGTATTCACTCCCACTCCAGGGAACCCATTGAAGCCAGATGCTGATAGAGGATATTTTGATGTGTTTAAAAAATATGATAAAATTAGGATGATATTAGGCGGTCATAACCACTTTTACGCTAGAATGAATGCTGTTTCCGGAACAGATTTTATTTACGTAACTGTTGGAAACGGAGGAGCTAATCCACATCAAGATTCAGGTGAATCTGGCTCTCCACCAAAACAATACGTCCGTTCAAATGGAGCCTTACATTGTGATGTTAATGCTGATACAATAAGTTGTAAGATGATATCAAATGAAGGAAAAGTATGGGATGAATTTACAATAACACCTGGAAAGCCTCCAGCATCAGCTCAAGACCCAGCTCAAGCTACGAATAAAGTTAAATCAAATCAATTACCAAGTCTACAACAGATTCCATCCATAATTATACCACAAATACCATAATAAAGAAGCATGGACCACCGAGTTTCCTTCAATTAATACCAAATATTATCAATGACAATGGAGATACAAACATACATCACATTTTTACAATAAACGTAGACATAGCAGGAAATACATCATTTCTTCATTCCAAGCTATTCTACAATCTGACGTCAAAATAGTTCCCAAGAAGGGAAATATTCAATATCTTTAGGTGACATGCATACATATTTTAATATTTAAAGTGTCCGAACAATATTAAGGATAGAATGTTACTAAAAATCGTTAGTAAAAATGGGAGAGACTAAAGAACGCACAATCATTATAGATGATTATGCGAAATAAAGCAATTAAAATCTCTATCATTACAATCTCTATTTTAAGAAAGATTGAAGGAAAGACAGGTTATCATTAAAAGGGTTACCGATTAGATAATTCTTGAATTCTAGGATATTCTGTTGATCCATTTTATTTAAAAAATATGTATCAAAATTCGTATTCTGTTCTGTTCATAAATTTTAAATTAAATTTATCTTAATTCATATTAGATAATTATAAAGTAGTGTATATACTCCTCTACAAAAAACTACACTACTATGCTGAAATCTTTATTATTATTTTAGGATTTTATCTCTTAAATAACATTTTGTAAATTTAGAAATATGAAAACAATCGGATATTGGGCATCACAAGAACAATATTCAATGCAAAAGTTATTGGATTTTGTAAAAGAAGCTGAAATCGGTGGATTCCGTCAAACCCTTACAAGCGATCATTTTCATCCATGGTCACATAAAAATGGATATGGTAACTTTACGTGGATTTGGTTAGCTTCAGCATGTGAAAGAACAAAATATATGAAATTTATAACTGGAGTCACTGCAGCAGTATATAGATATAATCCAGCAATAATAGCACAAGCATTTTCGTCTTTAGATGTAATTTATCCTGGTAGAATAGGGCTCGGTGTCGGTACAGGTGAGGCAATGAATGAAGTTTCAGTCGGGTTTGATTGGCCATCTGCAGATATTCGGTTAAAAAGAACCATAGAAGCTATTCACATAATCAAAAAATTGTGGCAAACATCAAATGATAAATCACTAGATGAATTCTTGAAAGTAAATTATCATTATGACGAAGATGAAGAAGGTTTTATCAATTTTAATGGTGAATATTTTAATTTAAAAAGTGCAAGATTATACACAAAACCATCTACCAATATTTCTCTTTATATGGCTGGGTCTGGAGAAGAAGCTATTCAAACATCAGCGCGATTAACCGATGGATTAATCACTACTTCGAAACCAGATAATTCACACGAAACATTTAAAATTTTTGACAATGCTGCTAGAGAAGCTGGAAAAGATCCAACATCTTTAGCTAAAATCGCTACACCTAAAATTTCATACTCGGATGACTATGACAAAGCATTCAGGTCATGTGAATTTTGGAGGACATCAAAAATCGAAAATGCCTTCGACAGAGATATAAACGATCCAAGAATATTAGAGAGGGTTAGTAAGGAAGAAGTATCAGATGAAAAATTGGAAAAATCTGTATTAATAGTTACCTCTATTGAAGATCTAATAAAACCAATAGAAGAGTACTTTAATGCTGGTTTTACGCAAGTGTATACTCATAGTACAAGTCCAGATGAAATTGAATTTATAAAAATGTTTACAAAAAAAGTATTATCTTATTTTCAACAAAATAAGGGAGATTAATCATGTAAGTAGGATAGCCGATACCAACTCGTATATTTTTTATCTCTACTTTAGTAAACTGAGACCTAATATGGAATAAACTAATCAAGTTATTTTACCATCGTCCCACGTTGATAAATATAATGGTGATATTTCAATTAACACAGAATTTCCATTTTTTGCACTTTCTAATAGAACCTTAGCCATTGGATGATCCAAGCTCCCCAGATATTTCATCATATTTTTTTCAGAGATTGAAATAATAAAATCGATATCTTCTGTTACATTTATTTTTCCTTTTCCACGTACCCCTTTATATGGAAGGGTTGAATCATCAACACAAAAATATACTATATTACTATTATTCAGGTTCTCTCTTTTTTTTGAAAATTTAGAAGTTTCAACATAAATTTTCATCTTATCAGGATCAAAATGAAACCAAGTCGGATGTATATTAGGTTCATTCCTTTTATCAATTGTACCTAGATAGATATTTCTCTTACCACTGCTAAGAAATTTCATCGCTTCATCTTCAGTCATAGGTTGAGTAAACCCAGGTCCAGCATTTAGTATCTTCATGGAATTTTGCTATCATCAAAAATATATAAATTGTAAAGGATCGAGTGTATTTTAACCAATTTATTCGATAAATTTACTTTTTATATCGACTAAATTGATTTACTTAGAAATTAGATTTAACTATTCCAACCAGAAATTTGAATTATCTTTCATTCATTAGTTAGTTAAATCTCATTTTGTTGGGATAAAAAAAAATAACTGATACTACTTATATCATAATAATGAATTAATTGTTATTAAATATGACTAGTTTTTTGGTCACCGGTAAAAAATAAAAAATGAATATATGGTCATATCCTCATACCTATTAGTAAATCGTTAAACTGTCTCTTGATCACGTTGAGGTTTAGGTATAGGAGTATAAGTGATTCCTGCTATCATAGTTTCTCCTTCTTCATATTGACTAATTACTTGTTCTTTATTAAATAAACCCTGATTATATTTCATCATAGCAGTATTCAACTTTCTCCATGCATTTCTGGTGTTATTAGATTTAGTACCTATATCCAAGGTAGTGAGTAATGCTGCAGTGATGGCAGCAATAATTGCTAAAATTGCAATAGTACTTCCCATCTCCTGCGTAGTAGCCAGCGCTGTGATGATTATTGTTAGAATTGTGGCTATCAAGCCTAATGAGATATGAATAATCCATAATATTGTCGCATTCCTAGCCCACAAACGGAAAAAAGGCATTACCTCTGGGATATCTTGTTCAACCTTAGTACCATCATACATCTGCATCACATTCGCAGGAACAATTCTCAGGAAATATTCAAGAATGCCACGAGATTTACTTTCTTCTTTATTTTTCACTTGTAGTAATGATATGATAATAATATTTAAGAATTAACTTTAAGATTTAAATTCAGTTGAATAATCTTAATTTTGTCATGATTAGTTAGTTAGTTGAGACTGGGTCACAATTCATTTAACATCTATTATAATTCAATTCTAGTCTATGCTCAATATGTCAATTCACCATTTTTTTGTTGATTATTTTTATTGTTCGTTTTACAGTTATAGGATTAGAGATTAAATAACACTTTTTAGTTTAATCTACAAATGTCGTTAAAATGAAATACATTTTCTGATTTTATTATTGTAGTATAGATACGATAACCCCTCCATAGATTTAAAGAATATTTCATACAATTGAGGATAGACAACCATTCCTATATTTTTGGGGGGGAGTAAATAGAACATCCATCACAAGACAAACTGAGGATTTTAATAAATAATGATAATCGATTACATTTCTAAAAAGCTCGAGATAAAAACCTTTGTTGTTATCATATTCCTATTTACTTAATCTTGATATAATTTAGTATAAACGCTGACAAAAATTAAAATTAAAATTAATAAATGATAATAAACGTATCTCACCATCGAAATTTAAAACTTTGTGCAATTTATACCAAAAAAGTTAAATATAATGAGAAAAATTCAAGGAAAATACCTTCAAACTGGTGTTAGAGATACATGGCAAAATACTGTGGATATAACTACTACTGTTTGTTTTATTTGTTGGACAGTACTGTTAAGGTGATTATTGTTATCAATTTTAGTCGTCTACATATAAACCAAAAAAATGTTGTATTATTATCGTATCATGCAATTTCCCTATTCTTCTCTTGCTCGAGAAACTGGTCTGCATTAACAAATCCCTCAAAGAAGCAAATCTTGTACCGATGAGTATGGGATTATTGAATAGTAGAGAATAGAACCAATAGATAGTATACGAAAAATAAAAAAGGTTGGTAGGCTATTTCTTTATTTACATAGTTATTTAAAACTGGATTATAATTATTCTTCCATTTACATAACGAATAAATCTATTTCATTGAAGTAAAATGTATTGTTGAAACAATACACAGACCAACAAACTAGCACAGCAATGGTCTCAACAATTTGATTTAGAGGAGGTGAGTTTTTATCTTAAATTAATAGAGCCATTCATGATGATAAATCATATAAAAAATAAATTATAATATAAAAATAAAAAGTATTGTTAACAAATCAATTTATAACGGTAAACAATATTAGACAGCATTTAATACATCACTTTAGACATAAAAATAAAGCAGGCTAGATCATAAAAAATAAACCTTTCTATCCTTTATTTATATTATCAATGTATGTTAGTATAGATATTTGAATTTTTGGTTATATAAAAAGACAAAATATCCCAGGTTGTTATCCATAACTTATGTAGTAGGGGGGAAGTAATTTAATACAGAAGATCCGTGATGATGTATCATTAGCCATTTGTTCTTCTTCTTATCATATTCAAATATATTAGTTGCAACTACTCCAGTTTTAATTCTTTTATAATTTTCTATAGTTTCTATGTTCTCTAGACAAGTTACCACTGAAATAGCATTATCATATATTCTAATTTTTGTGTTAGTAATAATAAATTTGATATTCTCTATATTTTCAAATATTGTCACCCAACTTTCATGAATGGCTAACCATCCAACAAACATTTGCCAACCGGGATGTATACATATACAATCTTCCTTATGGCTCCAAATGTTCTCCATAAAATCGATGGATGTGTTCTCAAAAGCATCATAAAATTTACTATTCGTATTTTCGATATCCCTCAACATATCTTTTATTGTTTAATTTTCAAGTATGAATGTTGACATCAATTAATACATAACTATCTTGTCTAATAGATTAACATGTGTATTGTTTGAGTAGTTTCATGCTGATCTAAATTATAATATTTAATTACGTTCATGATTTAATAAAACAATTACAATTAATTTTATTGCTCTTTTAATGCGGTACAACTTTAGTTTTGAATATAATTTCTATCTATATTGTTTCAAATCCATTCTCTAGAGATATTACTTAAGTTTCTTCTAATAACACGCTTATTTATTTTAGTATATAATTGATTAATATGAAGCGTCTTTACGTAAATAAAATTTCCAATCAAAACATTATTATTACATAAATCCATAAATTCAGAAAACCTAAAAATATTTTTTAAAAATCTGTCTTTATAGTTATCATTAAGTCATAGAATCGCGAATGCGGTTAAACGCTCTTAATCAGGTAGGTGAGATGTTAAAATATATTTTATAAGCACGAAAAAGATTGAAATGTATTGATTTGTTAACTCTCTAAATCCAGTTACGGATTTGACGAGAAACATGATGTTATCTTCGCAAATGGTTAAATCTCAACAGTAGTTTTAATTCATTGCTAATTTCTGTATACTGCAATAAATTAACAACTTGGTAATTATTAATACAGGTGGAATATTTCAGATATTTAATAAAACTTCTTTTACCGAAAGTCTTCTAATATTTGTAAGGCAATCGTAACAATTTTTAGATTTTCAGAAAATAACCAGAGATTTTTAATATTTATAAATATCATTGTCGTCTCTATCATTCTTTCTAATGGAATATCAATCTCAATTTATTATTCCAACATTGCTATTTTGGTGGTTGCTCTTATTCTCAGTGATAGTTAATCAAAAATATTCTATATCTATCCAAAAGTTAATAGAATGGAATATTTTACAATGTTAGTTTGTGGTTAAATTTAAACATGCGTTAAAAATTGACAAAATTAATAATAAACATAAAGAACTATTATATACATTGAAAAAGGGTTATATCATAGGTATTATCGCTATTGTATTTATATCGTTGAGTTCTAGTGATAAGATTTTTGAATTATCACACGCAGAAAATTTTGAAGATAATAATCTAGGAGTAAAATTTCCATATCCTGAAGAGTGGAATGTGGAAGGATCTAATTTATATACAAAATCTATAACTGAATGTACAGCAGTACCGTGCATTAGACTTCCTGAAATATCAATTGATGTTTCTACTATAGGTTCCGGAGTACCATCGCTGGAAAATTATACTAAAGAGCAAAATCAAACAAAAAGCTTCTCTAGTGATTATCAACTTGTAGAAATAAACCAAACAAAAGTCGGTGATAAAGATGCATTTCAACACATTTACTCTACGAAATTGACCACTATAGGTGGTCCTCCAGAGGATATAATGAAATATGATGTCTATATCAAGGAAGGTATTAAATTATACAAACTTTCATATACATCGACACTTGCTGAGTTTGCAAAATATCTAGGGTCATACAAAGATATTATAGAAAATTTTCAAATACTTTCATAAATAGGTTATGATAGGCTATAACTCATCATAGTGATATTTCATGTATCATTACTTTCATAGTTACCTTATCTTATCTATTCAATGAGTACAAATCTCAATTTATATTAAATGGTTAGGGAAAATTTGTAAGTCGTTATTATTTAAATATAATAATTGTGATACAATTAAACTGGAAACAAACACAATAATATGTTTTTGTTACGAATTTGATATGATAACCAAAAAAGGTTAAGTTCATAACCCTCTCTTGATTACTCAAAGTTTTATGGTTCAAGTTAAAGGATATGCTGCCCTAAATGCTAATTCTCCTCTAACTCCTTTTTCTTTTGAAAGAAGATATCTACTTGATTATGATGTAATGATTGATATTTATTATTGCGGCATTTGTCATACAGATATTCACCAAGTGAAAAACGAATGGGGACGATCGAGTTATCCTATGGTTCCAGGTCATGAAATAGTCGGTGTTGTTTCACAGGTAGGTTCCAAAGTAACAAAATTTGAAACTGGTAATAAAGTAGGGGTAGGTTGTTTTGTAGATTCTTGTCGTAATTGTGAGGCATGTAAGAAGGGGCTTGAACAATACTGTAATTCTTTAGTCACAACATATAACGGATTAGAAAAGGATGGGAAAACTATTACTCAAGGAGGATATTCTAATAAAATCATAGTAGATGAAAAATATGTTCTTAGAATGCCTGAGAATCTTAGACTAGAACATGCAGCTCCTCTTCTCTGTGCAGGAATAACTCTATACTCGCCTCTTATGAAATGGAAAGCTGGTCCAAGAAAAAAAATCGCAATTATAGGCCTTGGTGGATTGGGTCACATTGGTGTAAAAATAGCACATGCACTTGGTGCAGAAGTAACTGTACTAAGCCATTCTCTTAGAAAACAAGAAGATGCAAAGCAAATGGGAGCTGATTATTTTTATACTACATCAGATCCCAAAACTTTTGAAAAACTCGAAGGATATTTTGATATAATGATCAACACGGTTTCAGCTAATGTTAACTTGAATGATTATCTAAACCTTCTAAGACTGGATGGAACGATGGTAGTAGTAGGGGTACCAGAAAAAGATTCTCTGCTCAATGCTTATTCATTGATAAGTGCTAGGAGAAATCTTGCGGGATCCTTAATTGGTGGAATTTCTGAGACTCAAGAAATGCTTGATTTTTGTAGTAAACATAACATAGGATGCGATGTTGAACTTATTCCTATTCAAAAAGTTAATGATGCTTATGAACGTATACTAAAAAGTGACGTTCGTTATCGCTTTGTAATAGCTTTAAACTCTCTTGATAATAGCTAGTTATGAAATTACTACGAAAAATGAATAAGGCATAATAATTGGCAATACCAACTGGATATTTACAAATTCTATTTAAAGTATACAAATAAATATTCAATAAAAAAAATGTATACTTAATATTATAACATAATACGAACATATTAATAAAATAAAAGTAAATTAGCATATGGTAAAATGAAATACGATAAAGAAAAAATTGAGATTAACAATATAGGAAAAAGGAAAAATATTAATTTTGCTAACTTTTGTAGCTCTTTACATCATTCCAACTCTAATTTTGTATGATTAGTCTATCCGAATAATAATAAGAAAGATATAGTCTTATATGATTCATACATATGGTGATTTCAAAAAAAAAATTATACTACTACTATTATCTTGTCATCGATCTAGAAGGTTCTTCTTCTCAAAATATTCCATTGGATATTCAAATTGAGAAATTAGAAAAATTAAGACTTTGTGTTAATAAAATTTTAAACCCTAACTCTGAGATCTTAGGAATAAATAAAATACGATACCTAAACTCAACCGGAGATGGATATTTTATTATTTTTGATAAAGGGGAAAGTGCATTAAAATTTTCAATTGATCTTCAAAAATACTTAAACCAACATAACACAAAGATTCGAAATAACAAAAATTATACCCGAAATGAAATTGATTCAAAAACAATTATAGTAAATACTGCAATTTCTTGTGGCATTAGTAAACCAGTCAAACAAATCGATGGACAAATCGCTTATTGGGGATCTGATGTAATATTAGCCCATAGAATTGTCAATTATGCTAAAGGAGGTTATATCTTATGTAGTAGTAAAGTATATAATAATATGAAAAATATTAAATTTGGAGAGTTTATTGATCTTGCATGTTCAACAAATTTTAAACATAATTTAAAAACGGAGGTATATTTATTTTATAATAAAGACGATAAAGAAAAATTCGAAAATATAAATTTAAATCTCTTAAATTAAAATCTATATCGAAATTTAATATTTCATCTGTGGAGATGATAGGATATAAAATTAGATTATTTCTTTAACTAATTGTTATATTCTTATTTGTATATTCATTATCATATTATATTATGTTAATTGAAATAAATCCTAGAAAAGTAATGTTGAATGTGTAGGGAAAAGAGATTTTAATCACAATATAAAAAAAATTATGCATTTAGAAATTTTACACATTAGTAATTTAGTAGATCTAATAGTAAAGATATAAAATTTATACTTACTATATTTGGGAGATTAATGACACTTTCCAAACTAAATAAATATTGCATTTTTCACCTTAAATCACTTCCCCCAATCATTTATAATTTTTTGTCTTTCTTTTATGTAGGTAGTTTTAACAATATTTTTAATCTATAATCTAATTTTTAAAAAGAATAAAAGTAAAAAATCGATAAATCTATATTATTTATTTGATTATAACAAATCATTCAAACAATACTGTTAAAAATATTCTAGCTTATAATATTTATTAACATTGAGTTATATACCTAAAGTTATGTCTAAAGATTCATCTAAAAATAATGATGATTCTGATGAAAAACTGTCACGCCGTGATTTTTTAAAATTAGTAGGTGTAGCTGGAACATTTGCTACAATACCAGCATTGTTTCCATTGGGTAAGGTTTTTGCATCAAATGGAAATGGGTAAGGAAATGTTTCAAACAGTACGTCACAAAGAGTAAAAAAATTATCAACTGGAAATCATAAATTTAATCTGGATGGAACGTCGCCCCAAGTTGCTAATACCATGGGAAGTCGAACCATGGTAGATAGGACTTCATTCCCAATCCTTGAAGGAATGGCTATTGGTCTATTAACTTAAAAAAAGGGTGGTGTCCGTGAACCTCATTGGCATCCCAATGCACCAGAATTAAATTATGTGATTGAAGGAAAAGCAAGGCTAACTGAATTTAGTCCTGGTGGAGATGCCGGTACTTTTGAATTAGGACATGTTGATACTTTTGAAGTATCTGCCGGAGAAATTGCCTTTATTCCTCAAGGATATTTTCATTATATAGAAAATATAAACAATAATGGTAATACAACATTTGCTGTTTTCTTTGGTAATGAAAGACCTGAAGATATTGGTATATCAGGTTCACTTTCTGCATATTCAAATGGAGTATTAGGATCAGTATTTAATACCAACCATGAAATCTTTACTAAACTTCCTAGATTGCAACAAGATGTATTTCTTGTATCTGGAGCCGGATAAGCGTAATCCTCTAATTATCTATTCAACGCCAATCTTTTTTTCTTTCCATTCTATTCTCTTTAATTTACCTTGAATAGTTAATAAGAACTAATAGACTAAACGTTCACCTTCTTAAATTAACCAAAATATATTTGATAACATATTAAATGTCTAATGCAGAATATATTACTTTATACTCTCTATCATCAAAAAATAAGTTTCTTTTATAAATTCATATCGAATGATAATCAATTCTTTAATAAATTATAAATCTCTGGTACTTCTGACTATGTTGTAAATAAATATAGTGATTTTGCTATAGTTCCTTCTCTTTTTCTTATATTACTTGTCATTATCGTAATCATTAATTCAAAATAATCAAAACTTAAAGTAAAAAGAGATACAATTTCTCTGAATTCATTCATTTATGAAATTCTTTGTTATAAAATACTGCATTTACGCATTTGAAGATTGTTATCTTAGATCTCTTTATTTATATGAACATCTATTATAATGTCATGGGACTATTTTCTAGATTTAAAAAGAAGAAAAAGGATAGTGGAGAAAAAGAAGACAAAACCAGTAGTTTTGATGAACATCAAAAATCATCAGAAAAAGAACCAGTGAACAACTAAATTCATCATTTTTTATTTTTTTTAACTGTTATAATTTAGATTTCCTCTATATAACTTAACATCTTGGTTCTAAAGAATGGGAGATTAGAGAAATTGTAAGGGGTAACTAAATTAATTATTTTTGCAAGTAAAAAGCATATATAGAAAATACATCAACAACCTCTATAATAAAAACATATACAATTGAGATTGAAGCTAGGAAATATAATCTCTTATTTAAAGCCAATAATTTAAATTCAGATTCAGGATACAAAATCATGGTTAGGATAACATTCTTATTTTTTACCAATAAATAGGGTAAATTACAAATGGATATCCTAATAACAATATAAAATGAGATATTTTTATATCCATTTAATACGATTCATTCCTGAGAAATTAAAAACAGAATTAAGATATGTATTTACAATCGAATATTAAAAGTTACATGATAACCACTTTAGCTTATTATTTTACTTTATCATTATAAATCATATAATCCTGAAGCATAATTAGTTTGGAACATATTAAGAAAATTGTAATTTCTAAACAAATATTTACTTACAAATATTTACTTTAAGAATAGAAAATAGACATATTTGATAAATAAATTGAAAATTTAAAAAATTTTTATACATTTGTTTAAAGAAGATACAAGTGTATTAATACTTAATGAAGGTTAATAATAAGTACATATTAGTTTTACATAATAATGATGACTTTTTGCCGTTTTGGAGATTAATATTATAAAATATATAATTTTGATTATTATGATTAAAAATATAAGGCTAATTGGTTTTAATATTGATAATTAAGGAGAATATAAAAATTATGAGTCGAACATATATTAGTGAAATACGAACATTCGAAAAACTCAAGTCATTGGATAATCCAACTCTCATTGCCGGATTCCCCGGGCCTGGTTTAGTAGGTTCTATAAGTACTAGCTTCATAATAGATTATCTGAATATGCATCAAATAGCATGCGTAGAATCAGATTACATTACCCCTGGAGTTATCTACATCGGAGGAAGATTACGACATCCTTTTAGAATATATGCAAATGAAGATAGAAATATTTGCGTCATGGTATGTGAGGCACCAATTTTAATAAATGGCATACATATAGTAATGGACACATTAATGAGTTGGTCAAAAGAAAATAATATAAAAGAGGTAATCGTTTTAGATAGCATTCCAATAAATGGTATATTAAAAGAAGGAAGACAGACGGTAATCTTACATGATGACGGTGTGCATAAAAAAGGAATGGGAATTAATCAAAAAAATAATAAACTGAATAGGTTTAAGGAAAATAGTAATCTTGATAGGAAGGCAATAGAAAATTCTATAAATTATAATTATACTGCCTATATTGGAGGACTTGCAGGAGGGTTGTTGTCTTCCTGTTTATCGTATGGTATTTCTTGTACTGCAATTCTTGTTCCTGCCCCAACTGGATTTGCTGATCCTGAAGGTGCTGCGCTATTAATCGAATCTTTTGATAAACTTACAACAACCGATAATTTAAAAATTGATCCAACTCAACTTAAAAAACAAGGAGTTATCATAAGACAGCAATTGGATAAAATAATGCAATCAATCCAGGAGCAGAGACAACAATCACCTCCAGAACAAAAATCAATGTATGGCTAAATGAAAATATGAAAATCTTAATAATAAACATTCAATATGTTTTAGATAACGAGATTTTAAAAAAGTAAATACTAACATTATCATATTATACTGATATTACACATTCACTGATATTACACATTCTCTAATTATTCTCTTTTCTTTTTTTTGTCCAATTTAATCTCATATTATTTAAAAGTTCAAAATTCTCATAAATATATGGTCTCTTTTTCCTCATTCCTTTTACTATATTTAATGCCTTTTTCCAAAATGGAGAAGGGTTGAACATATCAAAGTAAATATCTGGATCTATCATTCTATTGTTTACAATAACACCAGAAAGTTCAAAAAAGCCACAAACAGCAATAAAATGTGACCTTTGAATCGAAGGACCTCCGTACTTTTGTTTGTATTCTTCATAACTGTCAACATCCAGTTCTTCTAGAAACCAAAGTATCGCATCTCTATGTCCATCATAAATTTTGTATAACTTTATTAATAAATCAGAATCAACTGAATCTTTTGATACCATTATATATTTTGTGTTAAAGTAATAGATAAAGTATTCATTAAATTAGAATTAAATGAGTTATTAAAACACGGAACCTATGGGAAATATTTCATAGGAAATTTTATGAGCTAATTTCTTACGCTATGAGTTTATGTTGGGTTATAATAACTGATGTTCTCATCTTTTCCTTAATATTTCAATTCCACTTTCGATAAATCATCCTTATTTAATTGAGTTATACTATTATGAAAATATTTAAAATATGGTGGTATGCATTATGAACTTCATTAAACTGATTTAATTGATTTGATAAAAAACATTATCTTATTATCCAAAACAAAAAGATATAATTTCAATTTAAATAAGTTATATGACTTTAAGATAAACAAGAAAGATTTCAATGAATCCTACTAATGCTGCCAACCCAATGATCAATCCAATATTTTTTTTAACACATTTTCAGCGATTTTCTTTTCATGATATTTACGAGGAGAAACATTTTTTATTAAAAACGTAACCATAAATCCTATTACAATTCCTAAAAGATTTGCAAGTAAATTTAAGAAAGAAAACAGTGCTATTTCAAATGAAAAGGTTCCTAAACCTATTCCTACAACAGCTGCAGGTGGAACCAATGCAACAGCAATTGCAACACCAGTCATGGATTCTGCAAATGACGTGAGTAAGGATAAGCCACCTGCAATACCAAGTAGTAGGGATGGTTATCTTATCTGATATTCTCTAAAAAATGAGAATTACAATAAAAAGGGTTTAGATTTGTATTCTTCTATATCATTAAATGGAAGATCATTAACTGAACAAACAATAAAAATTAGTTGTTATTTTTATCTTCTCCGATTTTCTCCGAATGATAATGTTGATAATGTATAGCAAGTTCAGTAGGTCTACTAAAAGTTTTATTACAAAATTGACATTTATTAGGATCTTCATCAGTACCAGTTAACATATAAAATATTAGTTTATAAAATATTTAAAGTATATAGTGATAGTGATATCAATCACCACATAGACTTGCCCGAATGATTTAGACTACGTTGTATTTGGTTCTCGTTGAATTAGAATAAAAGAATTATTGTTTGTAATTTCTGTTTATGATATTTCAGATAGTGTCAAAGACTATTGTACAAGATATGGTTTAATTATCTCAACAGAATGTTAGAATTTGGCTAATCTTCTATCCTTCTACTAGATTTGTATTCCAATATCCTCTAATGCTACCGTATTTCAAATATTAAAGTAAATACCGGATTACGCTCAATTCTCTTGCTTATAAGACTCCATAACCAGCAGGTGTTGTTTATATCAAACTCGTAATGGACTATTTGTGGATATATTGAATACATCAATATCTTCTTGGAAATATTCTTCAGTGTCATTCTACCAAAATTTTAAGTATTATGTTTGTTAAAAAAATAATCTATGAGAAAAGAGGGGGAAAAAATTGAGAAAAATAAAAGTAAACAACCAAATTTTTATGATGATGATACTTTATCTAAAATGAGAAATTATTATAATATTGAAGATGATGTCGACCTATTGAAATTTATTAAAAAAAATGGTTTGTTTAACAATGACGATTTAGATAGTAGCCTCAACTATAGTGGGGATGATAACAAAAAGAGAATTGAAATAACCGAATGACGAAAATGATTTATCACCATTTTTCTTTGTATTTATTCTATTTTGAATAGCACCAATAGCAAAACCTACATGAGAACAATCATCAGTTCTGCATGTTGTGCATAGAGGAGAACCATTAATAATACTAACTTCAATTTCCATATTATGCAGGTTATCATAAAGTATTAATTTATTTTTATCATAATCCAACTCTTTTAATACTAGTTTTAGTTTTATGTCAGAGTCATTAATGCTACCTTCTTCTACAGAAAACCAATTACTAAAATATTTAATTCCATCTTCCAATGTGTTTCGGATATCTGAGTTATTGGGATTTATCGGACTCCTACTGGGTCCGTCTATTGACATTCTATTGAGATTTCTCTCCTCTTCCTTTCTATTAATAAAAAGAAATGGTTTTTGTACAAATACTTGAAATCAGTATTACAAAAGATATATTTTAAAATATCTCCTGAAATGCATTAATGAAAAATAGATTAAATTATTAGTTTAATGATAATATTTTCACGCTTAGTTAGGTTGACATATTGAGATATTTCATATTGGCTACAAAGAATCTATATCTCGATTTGTATACTAATATCATCCAGTAATACTTTTTTGATACATCTACCTGTTCTTTACATCAAGATGATATAAGTATCAATTAATACAATCATTCCACTATAGCCATACCCGCTCTCTCCAAAGTTCTCCAATGAATATATCAATTTATGACTTGTAAACGATAAGGGGTAGAACAATTCCTTCCTTCCGGATAGCAACTTTATTGGAAGAACAGAGATGGAAATCCTACAGGTCCAATCTGAAAAAACAGGATAGAAAAATATTCAGTCAGATGTTTTCGGTTGTAGCATTGTATAATTCTGCTTGTACTCGCTGTAAAACCAATCAGAATACAACCCATTTTTATGTCAATAATGCTTTACAATTATACTAAACTCAATGAGATGTTGAAAGACAACAACAATAATCATTCTAGTCTTTCCAAAGAAAAATATAATAGCACATTAGATGTGTTTTTCAGTCAAAATCAAGACAACACAATTTTAGAAAATGAGATTAAATCATGGGAGAATTTTTCATTAGGTTTACGGAGAAATAATAGAATATTATTCAAACAAATGTTACAGTCATGCTATAAATATTCACCACCTATCAAAGTGATGGGAAATCAGCGATCTGCAGATTCATTATTTATGACTATATTGGTAGTACAATACAAACAATTATTTAAAAAATAGTATAAAAAATCTTTTAGGAGTCAAAAAAATTTATCGAGATTTGTTTCAATCAATATTTATCAATAGTTTGCTTAGGTTCTTTTTACAATCCTTTAATACTACTGGTCAGAATTTTAGTAATTAAATCTTCTTTTTCTTCAATAATCTTGTCTTTTTTATCTCGCCATGTTGAATCAGATGATGTTTTTCCTGATACAGTATTGTTATAGGTGTTTTGTAAATCAGCATAAAATTTTGTGAGATTGTGTACTAGATTTTTCCATGTTTGTTTAATATCCTTGTTATCATGAAAATATGCTATTAGTTGGGACTCTATTATTGCGGCTTGTATTTCCAACTGTCTATAATCCTCATTGGCACTCTCCCATTTTTTTCTAAATTCTTCAGAATCAATATCCATATATCCTATTTGAATTTTCATAAACTGAACCGACATAACTTCTTTCATTATGATTTCACTAATTTTCTTAATGAGGTCTATTTTGATTTCTAATTCTTTTTGATGATCTTGCCATCTTTTAGTAATTCTTGGAATTATAAGACTAGATAGTATTGCACCAACGATTAAAACTACTAAAGGATGAGTTGCAAGATCCCCAATATTGACCATTTTTTCTATTAAATCATAATTTGATATAATCTTTATTTACATATAGAGCGTGATTATCCTATCTGATATTGAAGTATTAATTATACTACTAGAATGGTTACTGGCTTCCTATTCTTTATTTTCAAATCTTATCTTTTTAATCTTTTTTATTATATGCTCATTACTTTTTACGAAATCTTCCAGAATAGAATAAGATTCTTCAATAGTCTGTATATTACTTTCTGCATTTTCCCTACTGATATTACCTGCAAGCATACTATCAGTATTCTTCCTAATAGTATTTGCAGACCATTTTGTAAATTGTCCTATAGTGTTTATGAATAGTGCTGCTTTTTTTGCAGTAGAAGTCATCTGGTCAATACGTTTAGGATCCATATCTCTAGAGTAATAGATTAATATGATATTATTTTTATTTTTTAATTAGATTAATATCTTAATTTTAACAGATAGATAGAATCTCAAACTCTTACTCTTACTCGAGAGTAAGAATAGTAATATAACATAAATAATATGGCAATGTGGTAGCATCTAATTTCTATTAAAAAAATTAAAAAAAAATTTGAATATTTGACCAGAAAGAATTTCTATGTTGTTGATTTGTTTGCTATTCTTGTTGTATTTTATTTATCAGATAACTTGGTTTTTAAGACTTGTAATTTTTTGAGTTGTTCTAATTGGGTATAAGTTTCTGTTGTACTGACTAATTGAGAATTATCTTCAGGATCGCAAACATTTCCTATTCCATCACCATCATTGTCCATCTGATCTGGATTGGCATTGAAAGGACAGTTATCACAGATATCACCTATACTATCAGCGTCAGAATCGATTTGAGTGGGATTGTGATTAACAGGACAGTTATCATTAGGACTTGGTATTCCATCCTGATCTGGATCTGTAGATGGGGGTTCTTCACCTGTTGGAGTTATTTGGTCATTATGATTGAAATTAATACAGACGTTTGCTAGATTCTTCTCTAGGTTAACAGCATCATCATTAAATAGACGGTTACTAGATGCACTATTTTCCTGTTCTTGAGGATCTTCAACTTGTGCTGCGGATATACCATTAGTATCTGGGATTTGGTTCACGTCTACACCATTTATATTTACGATATTATTGGAACATTTTACTTTTTGATTGTTTACATCTGCTGCTTTTTTCTTGTGATCCTTGGCATATGGGTCTTTAAAGTCTGGAACATAGGGTAGAGCGAATGAAGATGGAATTGTCATTGATATAGTTCCAGCAACTAGTACTGCTGCTAACAAAAACATAGAACCTATTTTTCTTTTAGTATTCATTGTTCTAGTAGACTCAATAATGTATATCTAGCGTACGAACAAACATTAGATATTGTTTGAATATAATCTAATAGTATAATGTTATTAGGATATAACTATAATTTGATAATTATAAAAGAATAATCTATAATAAAAGAATTTTTAAAGAATAACAGCAAAACATGTCTATTTTATTAAAATATATTTAAACGATCATAGTGTGAGGCTTCAAATGAATAATAAAATAAAAACAAATCACCCTCGAAACTATTTTCTGTCATGTCTTTGTTTTCCTCTATTGTATATGAGAAAAACTTATAACATGAATCAAGCCTCATACTATATTACTAGATGAAAATAAACTTTATAAATTTGATCTCATTTTGTAATAGATTTTAATATCAAAAAATGAAACTAAATGAAATGATAACTTGGTATCACCAAAGTAATATATTTATAAATAGATATAAAAATGCCGTAAAATAAAAAAAGGATATGAATTAATCCAATAGAGGACCTATGTCTGCTTGTCCATTAAGATTTAGATTAGCACAGATGTTTACTAGATTTCTGTCTATGTTAAGACCACCATCAAGTAAACCATTACCATTTCCATTCTCTGGACCATTTTCTTCAAGTTGTGCTGTTGCTACGTCACCGTTTTGTGGTGGTAATTGATTAACATCTACACCATTGATATTGGTATTACTGTTGTGACAGTTGATTTTTTGGATATTTACACTTGCCTTTTTATGGTCTTTAGCATATGGATCAGCATATGGATCTTCATAATATTGAGCGAATGACGATGGAATAGTCATGGATATAGTTCCTGCAACAAGTACTGCGGCCAATAAGAACATTGAACCTATATTTATTTTAGATTTCATTGTTCTATTAAATGATATATGGTATATCTAACGTACGAACAAACATTAGAGATTGTTTGAATATAATCTATTAGTATAAGGTTATTAGGAAATAACTACGATTCAATAATTATAAAACAATAGTCTGTAATTTTTTTAGTAAATTCATATGCAATCAAGACACATATGCAATCAAGACACTTATTTATTAAAACTAAATATTTGAAAGATAACAAAAAAATCTACTGTCCCATAAAGATATATCGATAATTCAAATCATAGTATGAGGCATCAAATGAATCATAAAACTAAAAACAGAATTCCCCCATAAACTATTTTCTGTCATGTCTTTGTTTTTCTCTTTTGTTTGAGAAAGACTTATCACATGAATCTAGCCTCATACTGTAAAACTAAATGAAAATAAAAGTTATAAATTTTATTGCATTATGTTAGAGTATTTCGATATCTAACGATAGTAATTGTTATTACGGAATAATAATTTAGAAATCTATTTTATAAAATTATAAAATTATAAACTAATTATTTTTTATTTTTAAAAATATAATTCAATTAGATAGATAGAAAGACAAACTCTTACTCTTACTCCACAGTAACGATAGAATACTTAACCCATATCATCTTTATACCTCCAATCTTATAAATATAATCCTAAATTGCTATTAATAAGATAAATAATGCTAACAAAAGGAAATTAAAAATGATTAATCATAAAATTATAAAATTATTAAATAGAATTGGATTTTTGTTTAGAATAGACACTAATTAACTATTAATTAAATAAAATATAATTTTTGAGTTAAAGAGGTGTTAGTTAATTGTTTGCTATAATACCCTCCAATTGTAGTTGGTTCTGCTTCAATCTTTCTATTTCCCTTACGTATCCATCAATTATCCTGGATTGTTTCTCATAGGCCTCCTCCATGAAAGAGATAATATCACGCCACTCTAACCATTGATCAAATACTTTTCGAACAAAATCATCAATTGTATCATGTCTTCCCTTCAACTTTGCAACTCTCCTATCCAGTTCTAAAGATATGGCCCATGTTATTTTGGGTACTGGTCTTTTGTTACCGTGTAGTCTACCCAAATGACATAAATCACCTTTTACTAAATTTTGTTATAGTTTTTATGAATAAATCAGTCTTGTAACATGCAAAAAAGGTTAGAGTATTAATAAAAACTGCAGATGCAATCACAAAATGTGAAATATTATTTAATTCCAATTCTCTAATCTCCTAGAATGAATACTCATCCTCAGTCCAGGATTGCTGTGGCTTTGTTCTATAGGCCTCTGCCTCTATCTCTGCTTTCTCCAATTCGTTTAAGGTTTGGATAGATAGGTTCTTGTATTGGTCTGCTATTGTCGTTGTTGTCTTCTTGCTGATTGGTAACTTATGATCTACTGTCTGGACTAGACCCAAATGGATAGCGTACTGCACTGCATAGATATGCTTACACTTCTCTACTTTGTTGGAAGCAAAGTCTGGACAAGAACACCAGAAGTTTCCAGAAGACTCAAATACGAATTTCACGTAATAGAATTTATCGGAGTTAGTCTCTGATTCGACATATGAAGGAGTATCGTCGAAACATCGTCTAAAAACTCTGCCGAGTAGTGCCAGCCTTCGACCGCGGCACTCTCGCAGAATTTTTGCTTCTTCATTAACTAATTGTTTGGAAACTATTTGTTCCATAGGTTTACCTAGGCAGACTTTGATATATAAACCTATGTATACATATTATTACATAGGTAGACCTAATATAACCTGTAAAAACATATTATATACAAGAGATGACAAAAATAATTTCTACATTGGGGAAAAAAATACGTTTAAAGTTTGCAGGTAAATTAAATAAAGTTAAAGATAATCGAACTATTTGGATTCCTAAATCTGAATTAGATAAAATAAAAGAATTTGATGAGAAACAGGTTATTTTTACTGTAGACATTGAAGAACTCCAAGATTGAAATGAGTCAATCCAACTCTTCATCTTCAATTACTAACTCCAAACTCTGTACCTATGGATGCGGTACACAAATCTACTGCCATACTACCAAGAAAGCATATTATGAAGTTGAAACCGGTAACAAACACTTTTGTACTGAGGAAGCAAACTATCACTAATCAGCCAATAAATCATCCAATAACATTAGCCAAGGAACAAATAGGCCTACTTACTATTCTGGTACCGGTAAACCCTTGAACCTCTCTCAACAAACCAAACAACAGCATTTCAATTCTATTCAAGTCTTAAATGGTTTAGACGTACAGAAACAGTATTCCTAACCAACCATTTATTTATTTCCTGGTTAATTAGTCAGAAGAAGGAATAAAATCATTCTCGTCTATCTCTATTGAACCGTATATACCACTTGTAGTTATTGAACCATATTTATTTACTAATTCCTCTGCTTTTTTTAATGCATTACCCTTAAGTTCTCCGAATTGTCTTTTATGGAGTCTATCAAGTTCTACAGTAAGCCAAAAGAGATTTTTACCAACATCATCATTTGGCATTAATGTCTGTATTTCTGGTTTTGCTGCCCTAATATGACAATCTGATACATCAATATCTACAATTATCATTTTATCTTATGTGTTTTATAATGAATAGCAGATATTAAAATTATTTATCTACATTTTATTATTATTTATTTACCATTATATTCTTACCATTGTCTACAAACTTTACTCCATATTTCTCTTGTAAATCTGGTCTATCTTTTATCAACATAATCCATTGTTTATGAATATCATCTCATTTGCTTCTCTAACCTTTCAGACTCAGACATTGGTTCACCCTTGGGATGCATTGCGTAGTATTTACCTTTTGAATCTGTTAGTTTCTTGAGTTCCTTTTGAGATTCTACTATATCCATTCTATCAACTTTATCAAACATCTTTAGAATGAACTCTTCCAATGACTTTATTTTCTTATCAATGATATAGTTTTGATACTCATTCTTTTCATTCAGTTCCTTAACCTGTTTTGATAACCTGAACTCATCATTTATGGTTAAAGTATCGATAGCAGCAAGATAACCCTTACATTCTGCAGTTCCTTCCAGCAATGTTTGCATATCTGGTTTGAAGTAATGGCTTCTCACACCTGATAGTTTATGACCCATTAACATTTCTACGAAATCGGGATAGACACCTGCCTTTCTGCATTCAGTATCAAAGACTTGCGTAAAGCGTGGGTTAGGATAGTTGGATTTTTACCTATCTTCCTCTTCTTTTCATAATCATATTCTAGTTTCTGTTTTAGTGTAGAGTACTTTACTACCACTTCATTGATAAGATATTTTATCAGTCCGGTTTTTATATGCCTTGGATTATTAACCTTAAACTTGTCTTTGGGGTTAAATTGTTCCCTAATCAGAGGACTTGAACCATTTAATTCTTCACCAGCATGTTTCCTATAGTTGAGATAGGAATCAATTAAATTGGTACATTCTGGGGTACAAAATGTCCTGTAATTAGATTTCTTGGAACCTTCGTAAACTGATATCTGATACAGTCCCAATTTATCAATCTTTGTCAAGTTCCTACTCTTTAAAAGTGGAATTGCACCCATTCTCATACCAGAAGATGCAATTAATAAAATCATTATTCTTACCCGAATATCATTAGCACTCTTTAACATGGTATAAATTTCCTGTCTGGTGTAAGGCCTATCCTCTTCAATCCCTCCCTCCAAATTCTGCTGTAGTTGTCCCACGTCATCATCATCTCCCAGATACATCTTTATCATCTTCCATCTGAAATCATATTCAGTATTGACATAGTAGAATTTCCTAATGGCATCTAAATAATGAGATGCAGATTGGTAAGATATTCCCCTATCCTGTCTTAGATATACCAGAAAAGACTTGATATCATCTTCAATGGTTCTCTGATCTTTACCTTCCAAAAGTTTAGAACATTTCCCATCTTTAACACCTAGGAAATTCATAAAGTACTTTAGTCTAAGTCGATAATCATTTTTAGTATTTTTAGATTTTAGTGAATTTATATAATTGGAATAATAATATTCATCATCTTTTTGTATTTGTATTTGCTTTGGTTCATGCTGATTTATTTCCTGTGCTTGTTGTTCCTGTCTTTGCATTTACTTCTAGGCAAAATAATACTCAACTTATATTTATTGATAGTATATATTATCTGTACCAAGTAATACAGCGAAAATTATGAATAGAGGATTTACTTGTGCCCTTGAATAGATTTCTGGCGTAAGTTCAATATCTATGAAAAAGGAAAAGATAAAGGAAATAGCAGCAGCGATTAGTATTGCTGAAATGAGAGTTTTGATTATAAATCTGATCGAATCAATTAACTGTTTCCTTCTGCCCAACACAGAATTGAGGGAAAAAGACGAAATAGGTCCTATGAGGGGGGAGATTAACATTCCTCCTATTATTATTGCAACCTCATTTTGAATCAACCCCACAAATGAAGCTATTGTGGCTATCAACACCATCACATATACATCATTTTTATGTGCGAGAAAATCATCTGTTTTGGAAATTATGTGCTCGACAGGTTCGATATTTTTAATAATTGCTCTATTCTCCTTCCGATACGATTGAAAAAGATTTGTGAAATAATCAGATATAGAGGATTCAACCTTATTTTGAGCTATAACATGTATTCTTTGCTTGGTATCAAATATACTAGATAATTTATTCATTAAATCAGAAGTAAGGTAAGATGGTGAAAATATGGTATAATGATAGCAACTCGTTTCTGTTCTGTTCTTCATCTTGTTTTTCAAAAGGTAATTTCATTAGCTTATTTCACCATATTATATCTGAATTTATATTAATAAAGTGAATCCTTGAATTGGTTATCTTTATATTTTATTTAAAATCTCGTAAGCTATTTATTATATTCCCGATTTTTATGGTAGATAACAAATCAATTAATAATAATTTAATCCAATTATATCCATATATTGGAAAAATACCAATTTATTTATTTGTTGAAAATCCAATAATAACTTTCTTATCCTACTGTGGCTCTATTGTTGCTGGAGGTTTGCTAGATATTGCATATGTTACCCATGCTACTCCCTCAACTTCATTAGTAATCTTATTACTAATTTTTTCTAATAATTCATATGGCAATTTTGTCCAATCTGCAGTCATCGCATCAGTAGAATTCACTACACGGATAATAACAATATAGCCATAAAGTCTCTCATCTCCTATCACAGCTACTGCCTTATCATCACCAACAGCTGCATAAGCCTGCCAGACAGAATTATAAATACCTGCATTTTTCAATTCTTGTTCTACAATTTCACTCGCATATTTTGAAATTCTTAATTTGTCCTTGTTCAATTCACCTATGATCCTAACTGCAAGTCCGGGACCAGGAAATGGATGTCTATTAATTATGCTATCAGGAATATTCAGCATTTTTGCAACTATCTTAACCTCATCCTTATAAAGATATCTAAGCGGTTCTAACACTTTAAGATCAAGTATATCAGGTAAACCACCCACGTTATGATGCGTTTTTATAACAGATGCTGGACCCATTGAAATTCCACTTTCTATTACATCAGGATAAAGAGTTCCTTGAGCTAGCCAATGAAAGTGTTTATTGTCCTTTTTTACCTCATCCAAAAATACACTGATAAATTCATTTCCTATTATTTTTCGTTTTTCTTCAGGATCAGTGATGCCGTTCAATTTATGTAGAAATCTCTCTGAAGCATCTACATATTTTACGTCAAGACCCAAGTCTTTAAATAAATTCATTACCCTTGTTTCTTCATTGTATCTTAATAGACCATGATTAACAAAAATACATTCTAAATTGTCAGGTATAGCCTGATTGAGCAAGACTGCTACTGTAGTTGAATCTATACCTCCACTAACCGCACATAGAACTTTTTCTTTTCCAACCTGTTTTTTTATTTCTAAAATAGTATTCTCTATAAAACTTTTAAGAGACCAATTAGGTTTAGCTTTACTGATACCAATAGAGAAATTTTTCAAGATATCTAAACCATGTTCTGTATGAACGACCTCAGGATGAAATTGTAACCCATAGAAATTTTTGTCTTGATTTCCTATTGCCGCAGATAGTGAATTATCTGTGTGTGCTAAAACTTTAAAATCAGATGGAATTTGTTCAGCTACATCACTATGACTCATCCAACAGTTCAATCTATCATTTAATCCTTTGAAAAGATCTGTTTTATCATCTATCTGCAATAAGGCCTTGCCATATTCTCTTGTATTAGATTTCTTTACCCTGCCTTTAAAATTGTCAATAATTAATTGATGTCCATAACATATACCTAAAATAGGTATACCTAAATCAAAAATCTTATTATCAGGTTTAGGAGAATTCGAATCATATACACTAGCTGGACCACCTGAAAAAATAATACCTTTAGGTGAAATATTTTTTAATTTATCTGACGAGATATGATATGGATAAATTTCACAAAAAACATTAGAGTCTCTAATCCTTCTACAAATAAGGTGGCTATATTGAGAACCAAAATCCAATATAACTATTTTATCCAATATTAAACTCAACTACCGGTCTTTTCCAACATTCTAGTAAAAACCCATGCGGAAGTATTGAATATATCTGTCAATCGATCCCGTTCTCTGTAATTGTTTATAACTATTTTTCTAATAATTCCCTCTGTCTCTACTATATTATATTTGACCATATCGGACTCATCTATTTGTTTTTTACGTACTTTCTCTTGATCTTGGTTTACCATTCCCTCAATAATTCTTTTAATAAAAAATGACTTGAATGGAGGAGTGTTGATATTAAATGACATATTTTTTTCTGGAATTATCTCTACTGAATTCAAATAAACTTTAGCTATAGCCAATAAGAGATTATCCTTAAGCCTTTTTAGTTCCTTGGTTTCATATTTTGTGTAATCAATATTCTGCTTCTCTTTTACCGTATCTTTATCTTCTTTTAGGATCTTACTATTATTTTCAGATGAATGACTTGTTTCAATATTAGGGCGATCATCTTTATTTTCTGTAACAAAATATTTACCAGTCTTACCATCAACGTCATAAAGGATCGGAGATCGTTCAAGAGTAGAAGCAGGTTTAAAACTTTCTTTCTTTAATAAATTATCGATCAAAATAAGAAGGTTTCTAAGTTTATCTATCTCTTCTTGTTTATCAGATATTTGTTTAATCAACCATTCACGGGAATCTGCGGCTTTTTTTACATCCTCCTCAGAGTAATTTAACATTCAATTCATAATATAATATAGAGTATAAAGTTGTTTATTTGTGGGTGGTCCAATATTCGCCTACATTATAATTAATTTTTTTTATAATACTTATTGAAAATGGTTTATCATGCAAATCTACACTTTTCATAGATAGTAATTTAAAATCTAGAAGTTTTATGAATCTAATAAAAATATAAAATATTCATTTAAAATAAATATAATCAAACAAATTTTTTCGTTTATGGCAATCAATTCTTTGACGGTGACTTTGGAACAAATTTAAAGATATCTATTTAGATGCAAATTCTTTAAATCCACTTATAGGTTTCTTTGAAGTATCATATAAAATAGATCTTGAGTTTTTTGCTAGTGTTTGTAAAAGTTTCTTAGCCACCTTCAACTTTTCTTTTTTTATGTCTATATTATCTACACTTTTTGAGTATTCGCCTATGGAACCATCAAAAGACATTCCTACCAAAATTATTTCCTTTGCACCAAACTCTTCAGCAAGAAAGACAGCTCTATCTCCATCAGTAAACCCTCCAAAATTATAAACATTTTTAACAGGCATGACTTGGGTTGTACCTAAAACATTTTTAAATTTAGGAACTAATTTCTCAATATTGGTAATATTATCTCCATGTGCATGAACAACCATAACGGCTCCTATCTTTTCTGCTTTATAAAGAAATTTAGAATCCCCATCAAGGTCTGTAACTACAATATCAGGTTTTATCCCATTCTCAATCAGGAATTTAACTGTACCATTTGCTACTATCTTGATAACAGTTCTATTTTTTTTTATCAATTGCAGATAGTCCTTTAAATCCGGGCCTGATCCTATAACAAATACTGATTTCCCTTGAATTTTTTTCCTCAATATATTAGGATCCAAATATTTGCGTTTTATTTTTTCTGAAAGCAGGTAGGCAGAGTTTTGATCTTTTTCAGTACTATATCCAAATTTACTCCTAATCTCTTGATAATAGGGAAACCATGTTACAAATTGCACATAGTTATTAAGTTATTACTTGTTAATAGACTATTTGTTGATAAAGCAAGAAATTAAAGTAGCTAACATATCATATAAATATTGTTCATCTATAAAATCGTATAGGATAATATCAATCATAAATTACTGTTATAAATAATTTTAAATTCAACTTCTTGTTTCGTTTTATTTAGAAAATAAGAAAATCTGTTAACGTTTTGTGATCGATTTCCTCTTTTTTCTTGCGATTTTCTCTAATAAATATGATATAAAATAACTTATGAATATTATTGACAAAATTAATGATAATGGTTTATCTAAAATAACAAAATAAAAAATGTGGAATATATTAATCGATTTCCCTTTTTAGTTCTTATTTACTCATGTGTTCAAATACTGTTTGTTGATCAAAGAATGGACAATTAACAACATGTTTTCCTTCCATAGCAGGAGAAATAGTCAGTAATCCCTTCTCTTTTGCATTATTTAGATCAAGCAATGTTTCTAGCAATTTCGCTTCTGTAGTGTTATTCCATTCTGCAAAGTGTATTCTCCACATAGGACTATAGTTTTGATCATTGGGACCAGCATGTCCTATT
The DNA here is from genome assembly GCA_042138015.1 of Nitrososphaeraceae archaeon. Lineage (GTDB taxonomy): Archaea > Thermoproteota > Nitrososphaeria > Nitrososphaerales > Nitrososphaeraceae > TH1177. The sequence goes on from JBHIVA010000005.1 coordinate 28,427, forward strand.
CCAGGTTGAAATCCCATAGGTCCAGTACCGTTAATACCATTTGTAAATTGTGTCAGATCTACAGCTACAGCTGTTTCAGCAAGCTTTTCAGTAGAAGGTGAATGTACCACTCCCATCATATTTGCAGGCATTTCCGGAACCGCGTCAGTCACAATATAGTATATAGTACTTCCATCAATATCCCATCCCCTATGAGCAATAAAAGTAACAATCATATTTTCTATATCAATTTTTGTTACTTGTCCACCACCATAGGGAGTTTCATCATTAATTTCACCTTCTTTGATCATCAATTCTCCGCCATCCCATTTTACTGCTGGTTTATTCACAACAGTCTCAGTTTTTTCTACCTTTAATTCTCCATTTTGTTCAGCTGTTAAAATTTCATCTACCGACTTTAACTCATGGGTATTTTCCTGATTTACCCATTCTACATTGTTTACTTGGTATAATGGACTATATCCTTCATCACCTGGTTTGGCACTTAAAACTGATAATTGAAAACCATATGGTCCCTCACCTTCATTTCCATTCTTGAATGCAAAAGCCTGTGCTAGATCTTCAGGAGGGGTTTGAGATAGAACTGCAGCTACATTAGCTTTAAAACCAGTCAGATTAGTTATTTTATCAGCAGTTTCCTTGTCAGAAGCATCAGTTGCTATTATATACATTTCTTTTCCATTAACGTATCCTTTCATTAAAGGTATATCAATTGGAATATTCGCGTTTTCTAATTTTAATACTGAACCTGGATCTTCCTGTTGAGCATACGTGAGTTTTATAGTAAATGGTCCTGCTAGCATTAGCATCGTACCAACAATAATTGATACTGCTACAGCCGAAAAAATTTTTACGTCTTTTTTATTTAACAGATTATTCATTGATTCAAAAATAAGGATAATATATAAAAATAATTGCTTGAATGATTAAATTTATATTTGAACATTCAAATTTTTATTTATTTTTATAAATTATAAGTTGAATTAAATATTCTGATCTAATTGAAATTCATAAATAACAGTTCTTGTTTCCATGACAAAAAATTTAATTATAACGCCCCATTTTACATCTAATAATAAAAATCAAGAGAATGTATGACGTAATAGTTATTAACTTTAGTAATTAATTTTATACATGACAGATAATTTAAAAACAATTATTATTCCACAATTTTTAGATAATCCAGGTAAAAAATACTTTAATCCTAGATTTGTAAATATATTTGTAGGCCAATCAATTAGATGGTTAAATGTCGATCATAAACAACATAATTTGATTTTTGATCGAGAAATAGATCCTTATGGAGCAGAGATTGGACTTTTAGATCCACTCCAATCATTGACAAAAGATTTCGATACTTTTATTCCTAGAATTGATTACAGATGTTCATTACATCCTAATGAACATGGTACTATAATAATGTCACAAAATAATGAGAAACAAATTTACAAAACTAAAAAATCAAATAGAAATGGTTTTCCCATTAATGAGGAAATACAGAATCGGTCTAAGGATATTTCAATCCCAAATATTGGAAAACCAATTTTTGAAGATGTAGAGCCTAATCATATCACGCTACAAAGATTTCTGGATCCCAGAATTTATTCAAGTCTTAAGAATCCAAATTTATATTTATTACAAAGCAAAAAATTAACGATTGTTTTTTGGGATATACATGGATTCTCTACTCTGTGTAACAAATTGGAAAAAGAACCAGTTACAGTTGTCGGTTTTTTAAGAGAATATTTCGATCTTGCCACTAAGATAATTCATAATAATTCAGGTGTAGTAGATAAGTTCATCGGTGATGGGATAATGTCTTATTTTGGATTTGAAAATAATCTCGATAGTTCTGAAGATATATTTCAGGCAATTAATTCAGCACTTGATTTAAGAAAATCTTTTGAAGGCATAAAAAAGAAATGGGTTGGAATATGGGAAAGGGATTTTAATCACAAAAATATAGACATAAATCTGAAATGTGGAATCCATACTGGAGACGTTTTATTCGGATTAATTGATACAGGAACTAGGTCTCAAATAACAATTATCGGGAAAACAGTAAATTATGCAAGTAGATTAGAAGGCAAAGCAGACAACAACCAAATTATTATCTCTAAAGAAGTAAATCAGAAAATACATGATCATTATAAAACATCTTCTATTCCTATTACCAATGAAGATAGGGACATAAAAAAATCATTCCCTAATATTACAGAAGTTTATGAACTAATAGAAGATTAAATATTTTTGTAAATGAATGAATGAAAAAATAAAAACTTTGGAATGTTTATCTAAAATGTTATTTGAAGTATTGTCCCTCTAAATAGGATTCAAATCTATACATAAATATAGATTAATTAAAATCGCCTAGAGATACATCTATTATGAACTATCTAAAAGATTGGATCTAGGATATCCTGCATTTTGATCAGTTTGAATATTATATAAAAAGTACTGTGGTTTAATAGATGCTAACATTACCGCATCATTAAATTCAAATAATTTTAAATGAATATCGCTAACGCTTTTCATTACGTCCAATGATTTATAGGATGGCCTAGAAACCATTACAAGCAAGTCATTATATGAACGGATTTTACTTGAAAAGTTAATAATAGCTTTTTGAATGTCTAATAACTCATCCTGGTATTGTAATTCTACAAAACTAAAATCGACTGTAACTAAACAACCATTACTTTTTGTTCTTAATTCCTGATATTGTTTTTTCCATATTGTAAAATTATTCAAAAAACTACTCTCTATCCCTGAAATAATATGTGCTGGTCTTTCATCATTAACATCGTTTTTTAGATCATCATCTCTTCCTATTATTCTGAAAAAGTTGGTTAGAAGTTCTCTATTAACAAAGGGAGAAATATATCTAGTAACTGAAGAGATAGGTTGATCCCAAGCTGATATTACTAATGCTCCATATCTCTGGGAAATAAAATTTAATACAAGTGGAACAAAAATCGGTACAAATACAAACCTATCTACCTCCTCTTGTATCTCCACTGAGATTATACTACCCTTTTTAAATCCACCCTTTAATTTCTGGTCTAATCTTTGGTTTCCAGTAGAAAATGTTCTATCTTTATGTGGAAAAAAAACAAAATTATTTGTTTTATCAAAATTTATTTTATGTGAAAGAGGTGAAAAAGTTCTAAAACGTCCTTTTGTTAAAGTAAATGCTATTTTCGATCGATTTATTCCTGTTCCTTTGAGTTTAAATATTTGCATCTCTCTAAGTCTATAGGATTTATAAAAAGAATGATCAAGATTAATAATTCCATCAGATAGATTATCTATATCTGCATTATCCATATCTTCAGTCAAAAAAATAATAAAACCTCTATTTTTATCTATCAAGGATGATAATATTTTTTGTGTACGTATAATATCCATACTATCAAGCTCCTTTATTATGTTATCCCAAATTTCTAATATGACAAATGGTCTCGGTTTTTCTCTTAAAGATACAAACGGATCTTCAATTTTTTGAATTCTGTTAGATAGAGTATTCATTATACTATTTAATATAACTGATGATTCAGATAACATAAAATCAGGGTTAGTATTAATAGACACAATGTTATAAGATTTCAAAAATTCTCTAGTCCATGGAAATCTAGTGTAAATACTATTTAAAGAGACGTTCCTAGATATGAATATTACCTCAAACTTGTCTAGATGATCTTTTGCTATTTCCAACGCTAAAGTAGCCCTACCAGTTCCAGATTTGCCTCTAATTAATAATGATTTATTTTCATTCGAGATAAAATTATGGATATCTTCGAGCCCAGGATCTTGTCCTAACATGTTCACATGATACAATATTTTTGAAAGTTATAAAACTTTAATAAATTATAACTATTCTCTCCTGTTGTTCGAGATGTGAATAGAATAAATCTCTCCTGTTTCAAATAATGTGAATTTGTCTACAATAGGAAATTTTTCTCTGCTTGTATCACATAAGTATTTGAAAATATTATCTCCTAATACAATATTATTTGGCGATGCTTTGCTCATTATCTTAGCTGCCCTACTAATAACATGTCCTAATAAATCAGGTTCTGATCCCAGAATTACTATTTGGTTTTCACCAACATCTAAAGCTATCCGACTTTTCAATTTCGGATAGCCGTTTAGAAAAAGAACTTCGTTAATAGACTCATCTAACAATTTCTGCATATAAAATGTGCATTTTATTGCATATTCGTAAAGATCCCTCTTAGATAATTTCTGTTCTTTTGGAAAATAACCTATAACTGCATCTCCAGCATATTTTAATACGTAACCAAAATATCTCGATATACAAATAGAAATTTCCTGGCAAAAAATTCTAATGATCATAGATAACTCTTCAGGATTCAATATTGCAGTTAATGCTGTAGATCCTACTAAATCTATATACAGAATGACCATTTCTCTAGTCTGATTCTTATTTTCAAAAAGAAATTTACGAGACAAATAGGATAGAAATATTTGGGCATAGGAATCTTTGCTGTTATAGTTAACATCTTTAATAGTTTTTGATACTCTCTTTCGACTATTCTGAATCATACCATCGATTTCTATATCAGATATTAGATGTCTTGGCTTAATGTTATTAAAGAGATTAATAAAGACATTCTCGGGAACAAACACCTGTTCTACATTATCATAAAAACCAGCTTGTCCGTCAATCATCTGTTCCTCATATCTTCTTTTATCTAACATATACCTAAAATCAATAATAGATTCAGTATCGATCATTTTCAATTAAGTACCTCTATATGACTTAAATCGAGAGTATTATTAGTATATCCTAAGATATTTCTATTTTTAATACTAATATCTGATTATCGTTGATTGCTTATCGATAACTATATTCATTTATTATTCCTTTTCCATTCTTGCTTAACATTTACGACCCATGTTATTAGATATTATTTGATAGAGTCACTCTTAATTCTTTTTTAATATAAATTAATTATAATCTATAAATTTGTCAATAGAATATAATAAATTTAGCTCTAAATAATGTGATTTTGTTTCACATGTCCAAATCTTTTCTTGAGGCAATACATAACAAGATACTTCTTTTTGATGGTGCGATGGGTACAGAAATACAAAAATTGAATCCAAATCCTCAAGATTTTCCACATAATCTTGATGGTTTCAATGATGGTTTAGTTTTAAGTAAACCAGAATGGATCAAACAGATTCATAGAAATTATTTAGCAGCAGGAGCTGACTGTATCGAGACAAATACATTTGGCAGCAGCAAATTAAAATTAGATGAATATGGTTTTGGAAATCAGACGGTTTATCTAAATAAACAAGCAGCTATAATAGCAAGAGATGTATGTAATGAATTTAATGATAAACGCAGATATGTCATTGGTTCTATGGGTCCATCTGGATTTCTACCTAGCTCGAATGATCCGGATCTAGGCCAAAAACCATTAGAGGACATAATACTATCTTTTGAATTACAGTCAGAGGGTCTCATCCTTGGAGGTGTAGATGCTCTTTTAATAGAAACGAGTCAGGATATTTTGGAAGTAAAATTAGTAATAGAGGCATGTAAACGAACAATGTCCAAACTCACCACTAAAATTCCTATTATTGCCAATGTTACTTTAGATCAGTATGGAAAAATGTTGCTAGGAACCAATATTCAATCGGCTTTTACTACCGTTAGTGACATGGGTATCGATGTATTTGGGTTAAATTGTTCTACAGGTCCTGATGAAATGACTCCTAGTGTAAGCTGGTTAAATGAACAAGATGAATTGCCACTACTGGTTATTCCCAATGCAGGTATGCCATTTAATGATGCAGGCAAAGCTGTATACAAAATGACCCCTGATGAATTGTCAATTAAACTTGAAAATTTTATATTAAAATTTCACCAAATAAAAATTATAGGTGGCTGCTGCGGTACAAGACCTGATCATATATCTAAATTGCGTAAAATGCTAGACAAACATCAAAATAAATAAATTTATAATATCTAAAACCCAACTCTTAAAATGACCTTATTAGTTGATATAAACGCTAGCAAATGTCATTTTAGTTGACATCAATTTACTTAGTACTAATAAAATACTATAAGAGATGAAAAAAATTTGGGAAAAATACCTCGAATCAGCTCCGCATTAAAAGCAGTGGACATACAACAAAATCCACCTCCTCTTATTATAGGAGAGCGCGTAAATAGTCAAGGCTCAAGGAAAGCTAAAGAAATGGTTTTAAATGATGATTTTGAGGGGTTAATCAATTTAGCTAGAAAACAAGTTGAAGATGGAGCTCATTCTCTCGATATATGTGTTGCTACAACTGAACGTTCAGATGAACTAGATTTTATGTGTAAACTCGTTAAAAAATTAAGTTTAGAGATAGAAGCTCCTTTAGTTATTGATTCTACTGATTCTATTGTCATAGCAAATGCAATTAAACAGATTCCAGGAAGACCAATGATAAATTCCATAAACCTAGAAGGAGATGGTAACAGGTTTCATCAATTAGCTCCGATAATGGCAAAATATGGAGTTCCAGCTGTTGCGATGTGCATTGGGCCAAATGGAATGGCAAAGACTCCAAAAGAGAAGCTTGAAACTGCCAAACTGCTATTCGAAACCGGAAAAAAATACGGTCTAAAACCTTGGCAATTCATTTTTGACGTATTAACATTTACATTGGCTACTGGCCAGGAAGAATTCCTTGATTCTGCAAAAAATACTTTGGAAGGTATTAAATTAGTAAAAAGCAGACTTCCTGGTTGTTATACCACACTAGGATTGAGTAATGTTAGCTTCGGCCTACCCGTATATGCAAGAAAAATAATAAATTCTGTATTTTTATACCATGCTATCAAATCTGGATTAGATTCAGTTATAATAAATCCCAAGGATATAATAGCGTATTCTGACATATCTCCTAAAGAGAGAAAACTTGCAGAAAATCTTATATTTAATCTTAACAATAATTCATTATCTGAATTAATATCTTATTTTGAGGATAAAAAAGAAACAAAGAATAGCAGCGGGAATCTTACAAAATTAGATATTGATCCTAAATGGACATTCCATAAGAGGTGTTATTATAGGATTGTTAACAGATTGAAAGAAGGTATCGAATTAGATGTTGTTGGATCTATTAAAGATAATATAATTAATAGTAATAATGGAAATAACCACAATTTTAGTTATGAAAATGTATTTGAGATTGTTTCTAAGCAAGAGATTCATGATGCTGCAGTTAAGACACTAAATCTTACTCTTCTTCCTGCTATGAAAGAAGTAGGAGATAAATTTGGAGCTGGAGAAATAATCTTACCATTCGTTCTTAAGTCTGCCGAATGTATGAAAGCAGCCGTTGCAGAGCTAGAGAAATATCTGATCAAACAAAAAGATGTGTCAAAAGGCAAGATAGTATTGTGTACTGTGTATGGAGATGTTCATGATATTGGAAAGAATTTAGTTAAAACTATCTTATCTAACAATGGATATTCGGTATATGATTTAGGAAAACAAGTTCCATTGCAAACAATTGTGAATAAAATACAAGAAGTTGATGCAGACGCAGTTGGACTTTCTGCACTATTAGTTTCGACCTCTAAACAGATGCAAATATTTGTAGATTATGCACTAGAACATAATATGAAAGTACCTGTGCTCTGTGGTGGTGCAGCAATAAACAGTAATTATATTAACCGAATAGCAAAAAGCAGCAGAATTTATGAACCAGGAGTTTTTTATTGTAAGACAGCTTTTGAAGGATTAAATGTTATGAATAATCTCATGTCTCCATCTAGAGATATTTATATTCAAAATTGGAGACACAAATTAGAAGATTGGAAAGAATCAAAGACTTCTACAAATACTGAAAAACTATTACAACATAGTGGTATAAAACCGGTAGACCCTCCCATTCCTCCTCATATTAATAAACCTATTAGACTCTCAGATGTTGACATTGATCTAAATCAAATATGGAAGTTCATAAACAAGAAATCACTTTTTGTTCTCTCCTGGAGCTTCAGGGGAAAAGGTGCGAAAGATCTAATTGATGAACCAGAAAGATTATTTGAAGAATGGAAAAGAAAAGTTATAGATGAAAATCTATTTTCCCCAAAAGTAGTATACGGCTACTTCAGATGTCATAACAGGGATAACAAACTTGTTGTTGATTCTCCTAATGGCGATGAAGTGGTTTTTGACTTTCCCCGATCTACAAAAAATAAATACTTATGCTTAACTGATTATTTTGGAAAAGATGATATTGTAGCATTTCAGGCAGTTACTGTTGGAAACAAGACTTCAGAGATTCTAGAAAGGTGGAATTCAGAAAACCTTTATACTGATGCATATCTGTTGCATGGACTTGCAGTTGAAACTGCAGAGGCTTTGGCAGAATGGGTAAATAGCCTCATTCGCAGAGATCTAAAACTTACTGACAGCAGAGGCCTTCGATACAGTTGGGGTTATCCAAGCTGTCCTGATATTTCTCAACATAAATTAGTATGGAAGATTTTAAACCCAGTCGAGTCTGGAATGACTCTTACAGAATCAGGGCAAATAGTACCTGACCATTCTACAGCTGCAATAGTAGTTCATCATCCCGAAGCTCAATACTTTACATTATAACAATTAATTTTTTTTATAATTTTTGAATATTGTTATTTCGATAGGATAGAAAATAATTTCTAAAATAATAATAATACTGATTGAATAATTCAGTACATGTCGATATGTAATTTTGTCTTTGCGTGCTCCATTGATGACTCCCCTGCGTATTTTACATATGATAATATAGATAATATGATCATTATCAAATCTAAAAGCAGTTGCATCCATGGAAAGGATGATTTTAATCATATCGAACCTTACATGGGAACATTGATATCTCATGAATCAATTCATGTAGCAATAAAAAAACACGAAGGATCATCAATCTCAGAAAAACTTGATGATTTAGAAATAATAATCATGAGGGGAGGGCAGGCTTTTCAGATAACGATAAACAATTTTGCATTCACCAATGATACTTCCGGATTAGTACTAGTTTGATTATTCTTTTTTCGATTATCTTTTCTTATTTTCACGGCAAGCAAGTTTCAAATCTGTTATGTAATTTCTCAATAGGTCTAGTAGCGTCTCTTTGTTTTCAGTTTCTTTTATTTTCCTTATTATAGCACTTCCTACAATTACTGCATCTGCTCCTGCTTCTATCATGTTCTTTACGTGTTCTGGTGTGTTTATTCCAAATCCTGAAGCAATATTTATTTTCCCATTTGTTAATTTCTTAACTTTTTTTATAAATGTAAATGTATATTTATCGAATTTCTGTCTTTCACCAGTTATACCGAAAACTGAAACCACATATAGAAATCCACTGCAATTTTTAATAATCATCTTAAGCCTTAATTCGTTAGTGTTGGGAGAAGCCAAGAAGATTGTAGATAATCCATTTTTTCTAGCCGCATTAACATATTCTTCTGATTCTTCAATAGAAACATCTGGTAAGATATAACCATCAATCCCTTTTTTCTTTGCATCTCTAGAGAACTCTTCAATACCTCTCCGAAATAAAATGTTAGAATATGTCATTATGATTAATGGAATTTCCGGATGTTTTACTCTAAGTCTTTGAGATAAATCTAAACAATGTTGTGGTGTGATGCCAAGTGCTAATGAACTATGTAATGCTTCTTGTATTGTACTTCCATCAGCAATAGGATCTGAAAATGGAATTCCAATTTCTATCATATCAGCACCACCCTCGATTAACGCATCGATAATATGTTCTGATGTTTTTATATCTGGATAGCCACCTACAACATAACATATTAAAGCTTTATCCCGCTTGTTTCGTAATTCTCTGAATTTTTTTTCAATTCTGTTTAAATTATTTTGTTCCATTAAAATCACATCTTATTTTTTCATAAGACTTTGAATTATTTCTACATCTTTGTCACCTCTGCCTGATAATGTGATAACTATATTATCCGTAAGTTTCAATTTTTTTGCTAATTTCATCCCATAACTTATTGCGTGAGCAGATTCTAAGGCAGGAATTATTCCTTCATATTTAGATAGGATCATAAACGCTCTTATAGCTTCCTTATCGGTACATGATTTGTATATTACCCTCTTTTTCTCTTTCAAAAAAGAGTGTTCTGGACCTACTCCTGGATAATCTAATCCTGCAGATATACTATGTGTCTCCATTATTTGCCCTACACTGTCTTGCATTAGATACGTTTGCATCCCATGAAGAATGCCTATTGATCCTGTTGCTAAAGTTGCAGAATGCTTTCCAGATTTAAGTCCAACTCCACCTGCCTCTATACCATACAACGATACTTCGTTATCTTCAATAAAAGGATAGAAAGAGCCTATTGCATTACTACCTCCACCTACACACGCAACAATGGCGGTTGGCAATCCATTAAATTTTTCAATACTCTGTTTTTTTATTTCTTTCCCTATTATACTCTGGAAATCTCTAACAATCATTGGATATGGATGAGGTCCTACCACCGACCCAATTACATAATATGTTGTTTTTACATTGGTTATCCAATCTCGTAATGCTTCATTAATTGCATCTTTTAGTGTTTGTGAACCTGATGTTACTTTATGAACTTTTGATCCCAACAGTTTCATACGAAAAACATTAAGTTTCTGCCTTTCAATATCTTTTGATCCCATGTAGATTTCACAGTTGAGTCCAAAAACTGATGATGCTAAAGCCGTACCTACACCATGTTGTCCAGCACCAGTCTCTGCTATGACCCTCTTTTTCCCCATTTTTTTTGCCAGTAAACATTGTCCAATAGTGTTATTTGTCTTATGAGCTCCGCCATGAAGCAAATCCTCTCTTTTGAGATAAATCTTTGCTCCACCAACATACTTAGTTAAATTATTAGCAAAATATAATGGAGTAGGTCTACCTGCGTAATCTCTTAAATATTTGGATAATTCTGCTTTAAAATCATGATCAGCACTATATGTCGCATAAGACTTTTCTAATTCTTCTATAGCGGGCATTAACGTTTCTGGAATAAATCTTCCTCCAAATTTTCCAAATTTACCCTTTTCAGGAAAATTATATTTCATTTTGTAACAATGTTATTAAATTTACAGGAAAATATGAACTAATATATTCAAGGAATTTTAGATTCAAATTGTGGAGTAAAAATTCAATTCATACTATTTACTAATTCCATTAATTTGAATACGATGTTTTGATTTTTTTCCATTAAACTTGTACCTATCAAAAAAGCATCTGCTCCCACATTCTTTAGATATCGGATTTGTTCTATTTTTTCTATACCACTTTCACTTACGATCAAATTTCTTCCCTTATCTCTTTTGGTTAGTAAATTTTCTGTAATTTTTAAATCGATTTTTAGGGTAGCTAGACTACGATTATTAATTCCAATTAAATCCTTCTTTTCAATTTTAAAATCTAATATCTCTTTAAATTCATCTTCTGTGTGTACCTCATACAGAATGTTCAATCCCTTTTTGTGTGAGTATTCTGAAAATTTTTCGATACTTCCTTCTGTTAAATCTTTATCAAAAATAGTCTTTATTAATAGTATATAATCTGCACCAATTTTCTTTGCGCAATCTATTTGTGTTTCGCTTACAATAATATCTTTCATTAACATTGGAATAGATACATTCTTTCTAACGGTAACAAAATTATTAATAGATCCGTTGAAAAGATATTTTTGTGTTAATACTGAAATTGCTACTGCCCCTCCTTTTACCATTTGTTTAGCAATATATATTAAATCAACATTCTTAGTTTCAATTATCTGGCCCTTCGAAGGTGATGCTAATTTCACCTCTCCTATTATAGGAATTTTTTTAATATTCTTCATAATACGTATGTCATTTGTTAAATCCAATGCATCATGAGGTCGATCAAAATCCAAATCATACAATCCTTCATCTATTGATCTAAATGAATTTTCAACTAATTTTTTCAACATGTTTCTTTCATTGTCTACGGAAAAAAAACGGCTCAATCTTCTATGCACCCTTAATATTAATCAATTTATTGATGTTATATTTATTGTGACAATGAATTAATTAAAACTAGAAAAATTTTCTTTGATAAGATAAAAAAAAGTAATACTTAATTATTTTTAAGTACATTCAAACTTATGACTAAGGTAGTAAATAAAGAATTATCGATCCTTCTTTCTGAATTTACCGAAGTCAGGAAGTTAACCGAAAATCTATTTAAACCGTTAAAAATAGAAGATGCTGTCATTCAATCTGATCCTTTTGGCAGTCCACCAAATTGGCATATTTCCCATGTCACTTGGTTCTTTCATAAAGTACTTCTAAAATACGGCAACGATTTATCCATCAATAAAATAAATCTTGACTATTTAAATTCATATTATCAGAAATTTGAAAAAATTTTACCAAAAGATCAAAGAGGAAGATATCCGCGACCTACTATAGCAGAAAGTCTTCTCTACAGAGAAACAATTGACAAGAATATACTTTCATTTTTGGAAGGGCTAGACTACCAAAATTCCATGGTCTCAGAGATAATTTATGACATACAGTTGGCAAACCAACATGAAATGCAACATCAAGAATTAATGATTTATGACTTTCAAAATTATTTTGAGAGATTTCCAGATCCTTACGATAACTATAAACCTTTCAAAATAAATGGATCTCATGAATATAATTCAAAAGAAAACTTTGAAGAAATGATATCTATTCCTGGTGGGATTTACGATCTAGGGTTTCCAGGAAAGGGATTTTCATATGATAATGAATTACCAGAACATAAGGTCTATTTATATCCTTATAAAATAGATGCTACTCCAGTTTCAAATGGAGATTTCATGAAATTTATTGATAACGGTGGATATCAGGATTATAAATATTGGTTATCTGACGGATGGGATCTTGTTCAAGAGCTTGAATGGCAGTCTCCTCTCTATTGGTCTAAAAGAGATGGGATCTGGTTAAAAAAAGATTTTTTTGGGCTAAATCCTATACAACTTGATGACCCTGTCATAAACCTAAGCTATTATGAAGCAGATGCATATGCAAGATGGGCGGGAAAAAGACTACCTACAGAAGCAGAGTGGGAGAAAGCAGCTAGTTGGAATGAAGATCTTAAGAGAAAATTAGTTTATCCATGGGGAAATTCTTCTCCGAAACCTGAAAATGCCAACCTACTTGAATCATTTCTTTGGAAACCATCTAAATGCGGTTCTTATGTAAATGGAAAGAGTTTTTACGGCTGCTATCAGATGATTGGTGATGTATGGGAATGGACATGCTCTGAATATTCACTGTATCCAGGTTTTAAATCAAAATTTTCAGAATATACTGATAAATGGGCTATTAATCAGAAGGTTTTACGCGGAGGATCATTTGCTACACCAAGAAAGCAAATTAGAAACAGTTATAGAAATTACTTTAAACCTCATGAAAGAATAATGTTTGCTGGATTTCGCTGTGCTAAATAATATATTTCCTAAATTGGGGTTAATAAGGATAAACTAAACCAATTATTATCATCAACAAAATGTTTTTGTACTGTCAAGTTGCTATTATTAGCTAAATCATTAATATCTTCTAGTTTATATTTGTATGAATTTTCTGTGTGAATAGTTTCATCTTTTTGAAAATTAAATGATTTATTGAGCTTTCTTATATTGATACTTTGTTTAATTTTGGAAACTAAATGCATCTCGATTCTTTTTTTGTCTTCATTAAAGAATGCAAAGTGTTTAAATAAATCTAGATTAAATTCCCCCCATAATTCTCTATTTATTCTGTTAAGCAAATTCAAATTGAATTGAGAAGTTATACCTTCACTGTCATTATATGCTAATTCTAAAATTTCTTTTTTCTTTATTAAATCGAATCCTATTAATAAAAAATCATTATAATTCAATCCAGTACTAATTGTTTTTAAAAAGTATATGGCATCTTTAGGTTCTAAGTTTCCCAAGCTTGATCCTAAAAATAAAATCAACTTTTTATCAGGTTTATAATGATCCAAATTCATATATTCATTAGCCTGTTTTATTCCATCAAAATAATCAGATGCAATAGGATGGATGGTTATTTGTGGTAAGTCATTTGATAGATTTTTAGTACTATTAAATAACATCTCATAAGATACATCTATAGGAAAATATTGCAAATTATTATCTTGTTTATCAAGAAAATACTTTAGAATAATTTTGGTTTTTTTTGAACTTCCACTACCTAATTCAATAATGGACACATTTCTTTCTCCAAAATGGTTCAAAAGTGCTTTAATATTTTTTAAGATAATTGTATATTCAGTTCTGGTTACATAATATTCTGGTTGTAAACAAATCAGCTCGAAAAGCTCAGAACCCTTCTTATCGTAAAAATACTTTGGATTGATAAATTTTCTTTCCCTTTCAAGTCCAAATTTAACATCTCTGGCAAATTCATCCAGATCTTTCTGACTACTATCCTGTTCAAGCAAATGATATACCACTATAGATCTTATAATTATTAAATTCTTTGATAATATTCCACAAAAATTTCTATTGAGAAAAAAAAATAAAATAATTTTTGCAGAAGAATGTTTCAATTATAGTTATCGTAAATTTCAATAGAATAACTATATCTATCATCTAAAAAATACTAGAAGAAAAAATAAAAAGCTATTAAGAGGATTTAAAAATTGTTAGTAATATCAATATCAATATTAGTCCACAAAATACTTTTATTTTTATTATATACAAATAATAATAAATTTTACAAAGACAAGATAATTGAACAATCATAAATCTTTAAGTTATATATAATTATACTACTTGTTATTCTCCATTTTTTTATATAGAATTGGTTTTCTATATTCATCAAATCAGCGCAAGCTAATTAACTAATCTCAATATGAAAGTCTAAATATCCAGATAAAATTCACTTATTTATACTAGGAGGAGTCGCGAAGCCTGGTCAAACGCGCAGGACTCAAGATCTAAGGAAAAAATGAGTCATCCCGTCCTTTAGGGGTTCGTGGGTTCAAATCCCACCTCCTCCATTGAATCCTCAATTAGGTAAGAGGTTTTTGATTTCACACAACAATGGATATTGTCAAGATATTTTTGAGATTTTATCATTAGGATAAAATGTGAATATAGACCGCATAGTACATTTGTGACGTCTATATTAGAGGTTTTAATCTCATTACTATATAATCGTGAGCTATTTAGTTGCTTTCCGTAAAAAGATAATTGATGACATCATGATGAAGACATTATTATGTTCCTAAATTTAGAATCCTATATTTTCCGTTATATTTATATATTATGTTAAAATGATCAATAAATCTTTTTCTAGTAACTTAAAAATATAAATAAAATCTCATGTTATAAAATGGTGTTACTTTTTTCATTTATATTATATTATCCCACGACTTTGTTGTAACACTATACCTGTGCTGATGTCACCTTTTGGTATTTAGTATGGATTTTCTTATAGAATCATTTTGAAAATTCCTTAAAGTCGTTTAAAATTATATATATTAAACACGACAATTAACATTTTTTATGTTTATTTGATACGGTATGGAAATCTAATTAGAAAATATAGTATAAGCTAAATGGTATACAATACACACGGATTTTTTCTGGGACAATTTATTGGGAGATATGACAATTCACCGCCAACATACCAACTCATGAAATAAACTATCTTTATTTGATAAAATAAGATAAAACATTAACCCCAGATATGAGATACATATAAGGCTAAGAATTCGTTTTCTATTTACAGACTAACTATCGATTAGATTTTTACTCAGATGAATAAATTACAAATACTTGCAATGTAAACTTACAAGATATTAATCTCTTTTAAAAACATTTGTCATTGAGCTGCAAGGGATTATGTGATAGGTTTAACAGTAAGAGAGGAGGGAAATACTCTTTGTATGCTCAAAACTTCAAAAGATGCTCTCATTGTACTATTTATATAAAATGCGAAGGGAACAGATGTCCCTGTTGCCGATACCCACTACGTCATAACAGACGATCAAATACTAGAACAATATCAAATATAAAACGTATTACTCATAATTTTTATGCCTTAAAATATTCTTAGAATTTTGACAAATAGTATTAGTAATATTTAAAACATATCTGTGAAGCTTAGAATTCAACAATCCTTGATTTCCAGAGCAAAAAAAAGAGATCAGCGATGTAATAATAATAACCTACTAACTTATTTTACCGAGATAGGAATTTTTTTGGTGTCCTGAATGATTAACCTCATTATCATACTCAATTACTTGACACTGATAAGATTTCCTAATATTTTTACTACAATACCCAATATAATATTAGGATATTTTTTATTTACTGATATAAAAGACACAGATTATCTAGATTTATCAATATTATTACTGGTATCTATTTTATTATATATAGGAGGGGTCGTACTAAATGATTATTTTGACCTCAAAAAAGACAAAAATGAAAGACCTTCAAGACCACTTCCCTCGAATAAAATACCAAAAAGAAATGCTATCTATATATGCATCTCATGCTTTACATCTGCTTTATTTCTTTCCAGTTATACGAGTCTTACAGCATTTTTACTAACTATCACAATTTTGATCTTGATTTTTATATACAATTCATATTCGAAAGAACGTATTTCAGGTCCTCCTAACATGGGATTGATCAGAAGTTTTAACATTCTATTAGGAGCAAGTACCTCCTTCTCATTTTCAGCGTTTAATCTTCAATTACCTGATCCAAAGATTCCTATCATCATTCTTTTTGAATTCTTGTATGTTTTTCTGATAACATTGCTTAGCCGAAATGAAACGGAAAAACAGTATTTTAATACAAAATTTCTTTTAATCTCTTCAATAATTTATTTCATGATATTCTCAATTATTTTTTTAATTTTACTAGGCATTTTTAATATCAGTTCAATAATAAACGTAAGTATTTTCACTACAGTAATAATTTATGTACACTACCTCTCATTTAAAAAAAACAAGTTTTCGATCCAAAAATTGATCTCGGTTCTAATAGTTCTTATGATAGTGTTTGATTCCATTTTTATTACTGATAGTATAGGAATTTCATATGGTTTGATGATACTTTTGCTAGCGCCTTTAACAATATTTCTATCAAAAAAAATGTACATGACTTAATTTCAATCTATTCTGAGACACTTTTTTTAAAAATATCTGGTTCAAACAGCATTATTTAAATTAAATACTCTCTAGATCATATGAAAATTATGAGAAAACATACTATAATCATTGATATCGTAGGACTTGAAGAAAAACACCTTGATTCAAATTTACTTCCTGTAATTACCAATATAGCTAATCAAGGAGAATCTTGCAAGTTAAAACCGGTATTTCCTGCGGTGACATGTACTATGCAAACTAGTATACTATCCGGTGAATATCCAGATAGGCACGGAATTATATCAAACGGATTTATGGATCGTAAAACATATAATGTATCATTTTGGGAACAATACAGTTCGCTTGTCCAAGTCCCAAGGATCTGGGATGTTATAAAATTTAGAAATTCAAATATGAATACAGCTGTACTTTTTTATCAGAATACTCTGTATTCCAATTCAGATTATATAATAACACCAAAACCAATCCATCTAGAAAATGAAATGATAATGTGGTGTTATTCAAAACCTGTTGGTTTTTATGAAGAAGTTTCTAAAATGATAGGTGGCTTCGACTTGTCAAAATATTGGGGTCCATTTTCATCGCAGGTGTCAAGCGAATGGATTTGTAATGCAACTAAATATACAGTTGAAAAGTACAGGCCAAACCTCTTGTTTACTTATATTCCTCACGTTGATTATTCGGCTCAACGGTTTGGGAAAAATAGTTCAAAAGTACGTGAGGATCTTGTAAATGCAGATAAATTGGTTGGTGAGATTATTCAATCTACAAAAAAAATAGGCATATCAGATGATACTCAATTTATCATTTTTTCAGAATATTCTTTTAACGATGTCAATGGTGCTATTAATATCAATCTAATTCTCAGGGAAAATGGTTTCCTTAGTGTAAGACAAATAAATGGAAAAGAGTATGTAGATTTTGAATTTAGCAAAGCTTTTGCAGTCGTTGATCATCAAATTGCTAATATATATATTAAATTCAAAGAGGATGTTCCAGATATATTGAATCTTTTAAAAAATATTAATGATATTGAAATGATAATGGCTAATGAAGAAAAACAGTTTTATCATATTAACCATGAACGTGCGGGAGATATAATAGTAGTATCAAAGAGTGATAAGTGGTTTGCGTATTATTGGTGGTATGATATAGATCACGCTCCTAATTTTGCAAGACGAGTGGATATTCATAGAAAACCGGGTTATGATCCACTTGAATTATTTTTTAATTCTCAAACTAAATCAATTTCATTCGACACCTCCTTAATCAAAGGTTCACATGGAAGACCCTACAATTCAGAGACATTGGAAGGATATTCATTGTATGTTTCTAATGTTAATTCTGATATTCAAAGGGATTCAGATAATTCAATAAATGCAACCTCCATTGGAAAATACTTAATCGATTCACTTTAAATCACTAAGGAACTGTTCTTGATAAAGTATTACATCACACTTAATTCGTTTACTAATATGACCTTAGATGAAATTTTGGAAAATGTTACTTCTTGTGGGTATGATGGGATAGAAATTCAAGGAAGTTCATCTAAATTTAGTTGGCGAGCATATTTAGAAAAAATAAATTCCTATAATTTATCGGTACTAGGAGTGACAGGAGACTGGACTAAAAAAAAACTATTACAAAATAATGATCATACGCCAATACTCATTACAAATGACCATAACAAGTTATCTTATTCAATACAATATATAAAAAATTGTATAAAAATGAGTAACTACTTTGGTGGTTATTTTTTTAATATCTGTTTATTATCTGACGATCTAATATCATTAGATTTTAATCATGAATACATATCTTATCGAGAAAAAAAGAAGGCATTACAAAAAATTATCCCAATTTTATCTGATCTTTCAAGATTTGCGCGAGAATATGGAATTAATCTTTTGATAGAGCCATTAAATAGATATACTTCACCTCTTTGTGTTCAAGCTAAAGATGCGATTAAAGTATCCTCATGGATCAATAATGACAATCTTCTCATCATGTTGGATACTTTTCACATGAATATTGAGGAAAAAGACTTCTATAATACTATTAGTCTTAGCAAAAAATTTTTACGCCACATTCATTTATCTGATAGTAATAGATTGATGCCAGGAAATGGGCATATAGATTTTGACATGTTTATAAAATCATTAAAAAATATTAATTATGATAGAAATTTGAGTTTCGAAATTATTCTTCCTACAAAAAACTTTTCGTCCTCACTTGAGTCTGGTTTAAATTATATAAAATCATTAGTAGCAAAATATAGTTTAGGCTAGTTAATTATCTTGTATCCATCTCAATATCTCTTATATTTAATCAAATCCTCCTGCCAGGTTAACAAAGTTGCTAAATTAGAGGTCACATAATCTGGGTTAAGATTATTAGCAACAGATAGAATGTCTTTTTTTACAAATAAAATAATCTTTATTTCTTCAGTCATCTTATCCTTCAAAAGCCGTGCAGTTGTGAAAAGAAATCTTAGTGAAGTTTCTTCAGAAGAGAATATAAATATATTCTTTAATCCCTTTTTTTTACTCCAACATTTACTTATGTATCGTTCAATGTCAATGTCAAAAAAAGGATCTATATACTGTTCTATATTTCCTACATGAATTGTATGAAACCCTATAATTTCAGATGATATTGATGAAATTTTAGTATTGTATATTTGATCTTCATTTCCTGCAATGAATATATTGTATACGTCATAACTTTGTTTTTCCTTATCTTCGTGATGCAGGACTAAAATCATCAGATCAAATAGTCTATTGTTTAATGAAATGAGCTCAGTCTTTCCTAACCGTCCTCTATTATAAATCTCATTTAGAGTATTAAAAGCAGGAATAATAATATCTTTAATAATTCTTATTCTTTCGGTGTCGGAATAAAGGACACTAAGTAGTAGGTTTCTTGTTTCATTTCTACTATCTGCAAGTAACAATGTGATAAAATTTTGTTGAATTTGTAAATAATTTAAAGGAACTTCTAGATCGACAATTCCAGGTTTTAAAGTCCAAATATTAACTGAACCTATTTTCTTGCTATTAATTAATCCTATTAATGATAATATATTTAGATATTTTGTTATCGTCATTCGATTGACATGGATAGCTTTTGCTAACTCTACACTTGACATTCCCACATCATTTTTTCTTAAAACTTCAATCACTTTATACTTGATCTCATCAATTGTATATCTTCTATACAATAATCTAAAAGTAATTGTTCAGCTAAAAAAATATTTATTATTTCTTTTATTTTTAAACGTATAGTAAATAATTTCATTTATTCAATTATGACTTTCATTTCTAAATTAAACTAAAGTGCCAATGGGTTTTTAATAAGAATATTTATAATTTAACCAACATTTCCTAAAGTTATAGAATAATAAATACAACAACGTAAAGATAACATTTTAGTTATCTCTATCATTTGATTACAGGTCTGATGAGATAAATATAACCTACTTACATACATATAAAATTAACAAAAGGTAACTTAAAACAATTTAGACATTACGAATTCTAAATAGACCATATCAAAAGACGATTTTTATCAAAATATGTTTTGAATTTTCACATTTCTTATATTTTTTATTTATTAAAATAACGAATGGGTTTTTCAAATCAATAAATTTAAATATAATATCCTTATTCGCATCGGCTAACTATGAAAGAAAAATGTATCCTTGCCTATTCTGGTGGTTTAGATACTTCAGTATGTATAAAATATTTGGAAATAATGCATAATTTAGATGTAATTACCGTGAATGTTGACTGCGGTCAGAATGAAGACTTAAAAGCAATAGAGTCAAGAGCCCTTGAAATAGGAGCTACAAAGCATTATAACATAAATGCTATACCAGAATTTGCACAAGATTACATAATTAAATGTATAAAAGCAAATGGTCTGTATCAAAATAGATATCCTCTTGCTACTGCACTGGCTAGACCATTAATAGCAAAAAAAGCTGTAGAAATAGCAAATAAAGAAAATGCAAATTTTATTGCACATGGGTGTACTGGAAAAGGTAATGATCAATTAAGATTTGATATTACTATAAAGTCTTTAAATCCAGATTTAAGAATTATAGCTCCCATCCGTGATTTGAATCTGAATCGTGAAAAGGAAATTCAATTTGCTAAAGAATATGACATTCCTATAAATACGGAAGTTAAAAAATATAGCATAGATGTGAATTTATGGGGCAGATCAATTGAAGGTGGAGACTTGGAAAACCCTTTCATTGAACCTCCACAAGAATGTTTCAAGTATGTGAAATTTGATAATCCGGAAATAGGTTATTTGCAGGTTAAATTTGAAGATGGAATTCCTGTTAGTATAGATGAAAATCGAATGGAGATAGTCGAATTAATAAACTACCTTAATTCTAAGGGAGGATCTTATGGAGTAGGAATAATTGATCATATGGAAGACAGGGTCATCGGTATTAAATCTCGCGAAATTTATGAATCACCAGCAGCGAGTATTTTGATCGAAGCACATCAAGATCTTGAAAAAATGGTTCTAACATCTCATGAATTAAGATTTAAACATTTGGTAGACCAACAATGGAGTTGGATGGTTTACTCAGGATTATGGCAGGATCCACTTTTGTATGATTTGGATAAGTTTATAGATGCAACACAAAACAGAGTTACAGGAACGGTAAAGTTGAGAATGCAAAATGGTTCAATGAGAGTTGTGGGTAGATGCTCTGAATTTTCCTTATACAGGAATGCCTTGGCAACTTATTCTTCTGATTCTATTTTTGACCAAACATTAGCAAAGGGCTTTGTTGAGTTCTGGGGATTGCAATCTATTACTGCAAAATCTATAGCAATGAATTTAAATAAAAAAGAGAATAAAGGAGAAGCACAATAGAATGAAAAAAGAATGTAGTGATTGTGGAGGAGAAATGAATATTCCTGATGATGCTGTAGTAGGAGAAATTGTATCATGTCCTGATTGTGGAGGAGATTTTGAAATTTCCTCTAACTCAAATGGAAATATAAGTTTAAAGCCAGCAGAATCAGTAGGAGAAGATTGGGGAGAATAAATTTGAAAAAAAATGGAACTCTCTATTATTTATGATAAATTAAGATTCGAAGAAAAAAAACTATATGATGATGCAATAAAAAAGGGAATAAAGACTAGGCTAGTTGATGCGAAATCAATTTCAATTAGTACAGAGATAAATAATAATGAATATCTAGGGGATGTTTTTTTCCAAAGATGTTTAAGTCACTTTAGAGGACTTTATATAACCTCTTGTATAGAATTTCTAGGATATCCAATAATCAACACATATGAAGTAACTGATATATGTGGAAATAAATTAAGAACCTCTTTACTTTTAACTAAATCAAAAGTTGCTTCCCCTAAAACATATTTTTCATTCAACTCTGAATCTTTTAAGAGTTTGATAGAGAAAATTGGATTTCCATTTGTTATAAAACCACTTATAGGATCTTGGGGTAGAGGGGTTTTCCCAGTAAAAGATGACGAGGTTGCTAATATGTTAATAGAGAATAGGGAAGAAAATGATACACCCTTCTCAAGAATTTATTATGTTCAGGAAATGATTGATAGACCACCAAGAGATATAAGATGTATCTTAGCAGGAGAACAAATTATAACAGCAGTGTATAGATACTCGGCAGATAATGAATGGAGAACAAATGTGGCCAGAGGTGGCCATACTGCACTTGCTCCCATAACACATGAACTAGAAGATATTGTTATACAGGCGTCTAAAGCAGTTGGTGGGGGAATATTAGGAGTTGATGTAATGGAAGATAAAAATCGTGGATTTGTAGTGCACGAAATTAATAGCAATGTTGAATTTAGAGGGGCATCTCAGGTAACTCAGACTAATATAGCAAGTAGCATGATTGATTATGTTACTCAATCCTTTAAAAAATAAATCATCTTGCAATAGAGATTCCTACTTAACAGAAAGATCTGATTTTTTAAAGGATAATAAAATTCATAAGTTACAGGGATATTCTGATCTTTAGTTTTATAAGATGAAGGTAGGAGTCATAGGCGCATCAGGCTACGTTGGCGGAGAATTGCTCAGATTACTTGTAACCCATCCCAAGGTCGAGGTAAAGATGGTGACTTCTCGACAACAAGCGGGTGAATATGTACATCGTGTTCATCCGAGTCTTAAAGGATTCATAGATCTTACATTTTCACAAATGGATATCGAAAAACTTACAGATTCTTGCGATCTGATTTTTGTATCGGTACCACATGGAAGTGCAAATAAAATAGTGAAAGATCTATACGATAGAGATTTAAAGATAATCGACCTTTCTGCTGATTTTAGGTTAAAAGATCCAAAGGATTATGTAAAATGGTATGGATGGGAACACCCTTTTCCAGAATTACTTGCTAAATCTGTATATGGCGTTCCAGAAATTCATAGAGAAGAAATTAAAAAATCAAAACTAACTTCTTGTCCTGGATGTATGGCAGTTACATCTCTGATGGCGATAAAACCATTAGTGGAACATAATCTCATAGATACAGAGCACATTGTAGTTGATAGCAAAATAGGATCTTCTGGGGCAGGAGCACAAACTAATGCAGGGACTCATCATGCAATGAGATATGGAGTTATTCGACCCTATAAACCAGCAAAACATAGACATACTGGTGAAATAATCCAAGAACTGAGCCTTTTGACAAAGAAAGAAATTAAAGTTAGTATGAGTCCACATGCAGTCAATATCGTTCGAGGTATACTAACTACTAATCATACATTCCTAAATAAACAAATTAGTGAAATAGAACTTTGGAAAATTTATCGACAATCCTACAATAATGAACCTTTCATAAGATTCATCAAGGATAAAAAAGGGCTTTACAAGTTCCCAGATCCAAAATTTTTGATAGGTTCGAACTTTTGTGATATAGGATTTGATATTGATGAAGATAATCAACGGGTAGTTGCACTTTCTGCCTCTGATAATCTAATGAAGGGAGCTGCAGGATCTGCGATTCAAAACATGAATATAATGCTAGGATTTGATGAGATGGATGGATTAAAATTTACACCATTGACGCCAGTATGATAGTCATTAAAATAGGTGGAAGTATAGTGGAAGGCTTACATTCTTCTACTATATCTGATATTAATGATCTACTAGAGGAAGAAAAACTTGTTTTAGTACACGGTGGTGGAAAAGAAGTAACAAATATTGGAAATAAGTTAGGCAAGGAACAAAAGTTTATTGTATCTCCAGGAGGGGTAAGAAGTAGATACACGGATAAAGAAACTGTGGAAATTTACACAATGGTGATGGCTGGAAAAATAAACAAATCAATAGTGAGAATGTTATTAAATAATAGTATTCCCGCTGTGGGTATTTCTGGAATAGATGGCGCAACTATCAAAGCAGAACGTAAGAAAAAATTAATGATACTGAATGACAATGGAAGGAAGATGGTAATAGATGGAGGATATACAGGAAAAATAAAAAATGTCGATACTTCTTTGATAAAAACCCTGTTAACAAACAATTTTGTTCCTGTTATTTCTCCAATTGCCCTGAGTGAAGAAATTGATTTTCTAAATGTAGATGGAGATAGAGCTGCGGCATACATAGCAGGAAGCCTAAAAGCTGATAAAGTTATTTTTATTACAAATGTTAATGGTTTAATTTTAAATGGGGAATTGGTGAAAAATATGAATTATAATACAGCTAAGGAATCAATACCTAAAATAGGTTTTGGAATGGAAAAAAAAGTCCTTGCATGCACGGAAGCTTTGGAAATGGGTGTTAAAGAGGCTATTATTGCGTCAGGAGATATTGAAAATCCTATTTCTAAAGCAATATCTCATTATAATTGTACGGTGATAAACAAGTGAATGGTGAAGATGTATACTTAGGCAACCTATACCAAAGATTTCCTGTCAATATGGCAAAGGGAAAAGGGGTAACGGTCTGGGATACCAACGGGAAAGAATACATCGATTGTATGGGTGGATATGGAGTAGCATTGGTGGGTCATTGCAACAATAGAGTCGTAAGAGCAATTAATGAACAAGCAGAGAAATTAATAACATGCCATATGTCAATATATAATGACACAAGATTAAATTTTTTACAAAAAATATCTAATATAACCCCACCACAGCTTTCTAAAGTTTTCTTTAGTAATAGTGGAACAGAATCAGTAGAAGCAGCTATTAAATTTTCTAGGAAATATACAGGAAAGAGTGGAATAATTGCTATGAATGGAGGATATCATGGAAAGACTTTTGGCTCTTTATCTGTGACACACAGTGAAAAGTATAGGAAATCATTTCAACCATTATTGGAAGGTGTCAAATTTGTATCACCAAATATTCCATCACAAATAGAAGAAGAATTGGATAATAATATTGGGACCGTCATTGTTGAACCTATTCAAGGTGAAACCGGTATTATAATACCACCAGAAGGAACCCTGCAGAAAATAAGAAAAATATGTGATGCTAATAATTTAATATTGATTTTTGACGAGATCCAAACTGGATTAGGAAGAACAGGAAAGATGTGGGCAGGACAACATTGGAAAACTACCCCTGATATTATGTGTCTTGCTAAAGGTATAGCAGGTGGATTACCTATGGGATTAACTCTCTGTAAACCTGAAATTATAGATAATATTAAAGTAGGTGAACATTCTTCGACATTTGCAGGCAATCCCCTCTCCTGTTCAGCAGCTATTGCTACAATTGATTCACTTTTAGAAGACAAGCTCGTGGAAAATGCTGTGAATATAGGGAGTATTTTTAAAAATGGGCTATTAGAATTAAAGAAAAAACATAAAATCATAAGAGATGTAAGGGGATTAGGTCTGATGCTTGCAGTAGAGTTACGGTTTGATGTTAGAAATGTTTTATTGGATGCTATAGATGAGGGACTTCTTATGTTATACTCAGGTAGAAATATAATTAGATTACTTCCGCCATTAGTTTTAAACGAAGAAAAGGTATTAAAAACCTTGGAAATTATGGATAGAGTATTACTAAAAGAAGAGGAAAGAAGAAATGTTAAATAATATTGATTCCTTCGACGAGAAAATTATTAAAATTCTACAAGAGGATTCACGCAGATCGTTTGTCGAAATAGCTAATTCCATAGGGCTTTCAGAATCCGCAGTGAGACGTAGGGTAAGAAATTTAACTGATAATAAAGTCATAAAGAGGTTTACTATTGAGATAAGTCAAAATGACAAAACAAGTGCTATTACTCTTATTTCAGTGGCATCCACATCAGATACTTCTACCGTTACTTCAAGGCTATTGAAATTAGAAGGAATAGAGGTAGTTTACGAAATAACTGGACAGTATGATATAGCAGCTATCATTAGTGCTCCTGCGATCTCACAAATTAACTCCTATATTGATGAAGTTAGAAAGATTGAGGGTGTTTCAGATACTAATACTGTAATAATCCTAAAAACTATGAAAGGGTAAAAGATATCTACTATTTATTTTTATTGATTGAATTCGCACTTTGTTCAATTAATATTGCGATAACATTTATATCATATACGAAAGTTGTTTTAGATATATAAATATGATACTGAAATCAGACGATCCAAACTATTACGCGCACTATTATAACAAGGTAAGAAATGATCATCCATCAATTAAAATACTCGATTCTACATTAAGAGAAGGAGAACAACATCCTGGTGTTTCTTTTACTAATAAACAGCGTATTCAAATCGCTTGGATGTTGGATTCCTTTGGAGTTAACCAGATAGAAATTAGTCCAGTTGTTTCTCAAGATCATTTTGAGGCAACTAAGACTATTATCAAACAACAACTAAAAGCTGATATCGTTGCCCATGTTAGAGCAATTAAAACAGATGTAGACCGAGCTGTTCAAACTGGTGCCAATTGGATAGCAACATATTTAGGAATTTCTGATGTTCATCTAAGTGCAAAGCTAAAAATATCTAGAGAAGAAGCGAAGACCAGGGCAATAGAAGTAGCAGAATATATCAAATCATACGGACTAAAATCTAGGTTTACAATGGAAGATGCAAGTAGAACAGAACCAGCTTTTCTATTGGAAATGTGTAAAGAAATTAATAGAATAGGTATCGAAAGAATTAGCATTCCAGATACAGTCGGAATTATGAGACCAAATGGAATGTATAATTTAGTCAAGACAATTTATGACAATATAGATAAATCAAAGAGTTCTCTTGATGTACATTGTCATAACGATATAGGTTTAGCATTAGCTAATGCGTTTGCTGGATGTGAGGCAGGTGCTGATCAAATACATACTACAATAGACGGATTTGGGGAAAGGACTGGTATACCTTCCCTTGCAGAAACTGCTATAGCTTTAAATTTGATCTATAAATCTACCAATAATTTTAGATTACATATGTTAAAGGATTTATCAAAAACAATTTCTCAATATACTGGATTAGAAATTCCAGAATCTAAACCACTTGTAGGTGACAGCGCATACAAACATAAAGCAGGTACACATTTGGCGGCTATTTTGAGAAATCCTTCAGCATATGAAATAATTGAACCTAAAATGGTAGGCAATAGAAGAAAAATAGTCTTCGGTGAGTTGGCTGGAAAGAATGGAGCAGCTTATCTATTATCTTTATTGGGTCTTGAAACAACCAGAAATGAGGCAGAAAAACTTGCGAGAGGGTTAAAAGAGCTGAGAATGGGAGATGTTCTTGAACTATATCTTGATGATCGTTTAGAAAGAAAAATACTTAATGAAGAAACAACAAATGTGAAAAAGGAGAAAGAAAATGGTTAGATGTGAAGAATGTGATGCAGAAATAAAAATCCTCGATGATTCTATTGAAGGTGAAATAGTGGCTTGTCCTGATTGTGGCTCAAGTTATGAGTTAGTCAAGAGTGAGAATGGATTTAATATTAAACCAGCTCAAGTGGTTGGCGAGGATTGGGGACAGTGACTGAGAGAAAGAATACAACTTCTCTCACTCTTCTTTATGATAATATTAGATGGGAAGAAAAAGCAATTTATGAGGCTGCAAGAAAAAAAGGTATTGAAATAAAAAATATTGACTGCAAGGATCTAATATTAGAACTAAATAATTCTTCAGAATATCTTAATCAAACAATTATACAAAGATCCGTTAGTTATTTCAAAAGTCTTCATTCTACTGCTGCTTTGGAAGGTTTAGGGGCAAAGGTCATTAATCCTCTAGATACTGCAATTGTCTGTGGCAATAAGCTATTCACACATATGAAATTGAAAAATGCAGGAATAAAAACTCCAAAGGTAATAACTGCTTTTTCTTCCAACTCTGCACTTAATGCCCTTGATAAATTCGGATACCCAACAATTATTAAACCAACCATTGGAAGTTGGGGAAGATTGATTGCTCTGCTTAGAGATCCGGACGCAGCTAAGGCAGTTATAGAAGATAGAGAACACATGTTTCCACTCTATCAGGTATATTACTTGGAAGAATTTGTAGATAGGCCACCAAGAGATATTCGAGCTATTGTTATAGGAGACTCAGTGGTAGCAGCCATTTACAGGTATTCAGAAAATAATTCATGGAAAACAAACATGGCCTTAGGTGGGAGAGCTGAAACATGTCCAATCACAAAAGAACTTGAAGATATTTGTTTAAAATCTACAAAAATCGTAGGTGGAAAAATTGTAGGAGTAGATCTTATGGAAAGTTCACGAGATGGTTTAGTGGTACATGAAGTAAATAATACAACAGAATTTAAAAATACAGTGCGGGTAACAGGTATACCAATTCAGGAAATAATAGTTGAATATTCATTGAATTATAACTAATTTTTAGAATTGGTTTCACCTACTTATGCTGTAGAGCTTTTAAGAAGATCACTTGAACTTTACACACCTTCAAGGTCTGAAGCTCCGCTAGCTAATATGCTCAAAGAGACATCCATAAATGATCTGGGATTTGAACAAGCCCAGATTGATAGTGTAGGAAATGTAATAGCTACTAAGGGAAGTGGTTATCCAAGAATACTACTTTGTGGCCATATGGACACGGTTCCAAATAAAGTTCCTGTGAGAATAGAAAATGGTTATTTATTTGGTCGTGGTGCATCAGATGCCAAAGCTCCTCTAATTGCAATGTTATTGGCCGCTTCGGAATTCCCAAAACAAAATGGAACGATTATTTTCGCAGGAGTAGTTGATGAGGAAGGGAATGCTACAGGAAGTAAACAACTGGTAAAGAATAATTTAGAAGTTGATTATGCAATTTTCGGTGAACCAAGTGGTATCTCGAATATAACAATATCATATAAAGGAAGGTTGGCAATCAAATTAATTTGTGATGTTCTTGAAAGTGCTCACGCTAGTGCGCCTTGGTTGGCAAAAAATTCGATTGAAGAATCTTTTGAGTTTTGGATTGCGATAAAGAACGAAATTAATAAAATAGTCAATAATGAGAAAAAAACTAATACTATTAGTTGTTGTTTAACTGAAATAAGCGGGGGAACAAGTCACAATGTAACTCCACAAAAATGTAAAATTACTATGGATATAAGAATACCTACTACTAACACGTGCCAACAAGTATTGAATCTTATCGATAAGATAATTCATGATATTTCTATAAAAAAGGGAATCAAAACAAACTATATGATTGAAGATTTTACTGAACCATTCGAAGCTGATAATTCCTCTCTATTAGTAAGATCTCTTTTTCTATCTATCCTTGATGTTTGTAAGAAAAGACCACTTTTGTTACGTAAGACAGGTACCGGCGATATGAATATTATTGGAAATGCATTTAATATTCCAGTAGTAACTTATGGACCAGGAGATCCTCACTCTTCTCATAGCATAAATGAAAATGTTAATATTCAAGAATATGTTACTGGAATAGAAGTATTCAAGCGATCACTTTTTCATATGTCTCGATTATATAATTATAAAAAAAATCTTTAATGATTAATACAGATGCTAAAGATAATAAATCGATTTATGCTAATCATATTAGAATGTTATATTTTGTAGGGCTTGGAATAACCGGGTGCAAAGGAATGAGTTTAGATGCTCTAGAAATTCTAAAAAGTTGCGAAATAATATATATTGAAAGATTCACCAGTTATATAAGTAATAATGAGATTGAAAAATTTATACAACTCGTAGATCCCGAAAATGATAAAGAGATCAGTGTTGTAAAACGTTGGTTTGTTGAAGATGCAAAAGAAATTCTTTCAAAATCGAAAAATTCTATTGTAGCATTGGTTACCTATGGTGACCCATTTATGGCAACAACTATAAATGAACTACGGAATAGAGCAAAGAACTATTCAATAAAGACCAAGATTATCCATGGAGCTTCTGGAATTTTTTCATTCATAGGTGAAAGTGGTCTCCATAATTATAAATTTGGCAGAACATCTACCCTTATGTCTGATCCCCAATCTGCAATAAGTGTCTATCATACAATTTATGAAAATCTAAAAGTGGGTAATCATACTTTAATATTAACAGAATATAATAATAATGATGAAAAAGATTTTTTATTCCTAAATCCAAATACCGCTATTGATCTTTTGAAAGAAGCTGAAAAAGACTTAAAATACGGTATCATCTCAGATGAAACTTTTATAATTATTGGGTCAAGAATAGGTCAAGACTCTCAAACAATTCAGTCCGGAAAAATCTGTTCTTTTGAAAAATTCAATTTTGGCGATGGACCTCACTCCTTAATAATTCCAGGTCAACTTCATTTTACCGAGACTGATGTGATAATTTCCCTTTATCTCAATTTGGATAAGCCATCCGACAACTCTAAATTATTTCAACATCTTGCTGTAAGAATGGTTAATAAATATCTACCAAAAGCAAAAGATGCAATAAAAACAATGAAATCATTTCTAGAAAAAGAAAATAGTACCTCGAGCGATTTTCCCAATACTATCAATAATGGAATGTTTGACGTGTTGGAAAATGCGGAATATTATTTAATTGATTCAGAGAGATTTCTTAATCAAAACAAATATGAATTAGCTGTGTTAAGTATAGGTTACGCTGAAGGATTAATTGATTCACTAAGATTTCAAAAAAATATCAATCCATGGTTATCATAATTTTATAGCTCATTTTTACGATTTTTTTTATATTCTGATGATAAGAACTATTATTATAAGAGAAGAATGAATATGTCTTTGATTACTGTTGAATCAAAATAACAATCATACTTTTAAAATTCCAGATGATTTATTACTATTTCTTAAAAATGAAACTTATTCCTTATTAATTAAGGGAGAACCGGGTATAGGTAAAACAGCTCTATGCATGACAATTTTAAGAGCATTAAATATTAAGAATAATTTCTTTTACATCTCTACTAGGGTTTCACCTACCAAATTATTTTATTACTTTAAATGGATAAATAAATATCTTAAAATCAAACATTCTAATACACATATTAAATCTTCTAAAAATGAAAACCCATTTGAACCATACTTTGAAGATGCGAGACTTGATGAACCTGAATCATTATTCGAGAGAATAACAAATCAGCTCATGGATGTAAGAGCCCCTTTAATTATTGTTGATAGCTGGGATGGAATAGCTTCTTTTATGGATAGAGAATCACGATTAAATAATGAGAGGGTTTTGCAGACATGGTTAGAGCGGGCAGGAGGACGACTGATATTAGTAGGAGAAGGAACAGGTATATCTACTTTAGATTATTTGGTAGATGGAGTAGTAACTTTGAGAAATAAAAATTATCATGGACATGAGTTTAGAGAGATTTATTTAAATAAATTAAGAGGGATAAATATAACACAAAAATCATTTTTATTTACATTACATGATAGTATTTTCAGGACGATAGAATCCTATAAGGATTATTTAAGTTTTGATCCAGTTTCAAAACCTTCAATCATTCCTTTAAAATTTGAAACAGGATATGAAGTTCTAAACAGGGATCTTAATGGGGGATTTTCAGATAATTCTATTGTATTAATCGAATATGATTCTCAAATTGGAATAAGAGATGTTATGATTTTTTTATTAAAATTCATAAATGAATCTATTAAAAAATCATTTAAAATCTTAATAGACTTTTCCTTGATTAACACACTTGATTTTGTAATAAAAGAATTAAAGCAAGATCCCATCAATGATTTTATTAAATATGTAGATTTTTTTCAAAAATCTAAAATTAATTCAGTTCTTGAAAATAACATGAGGGAGATATCAATATCCATGGAAATGAGTGAAGAATTGGATAAACTAGGATCTAACTCTCCTAAATTTGGTATCGTTGATTTAGATAACTACGATAAAATCGATTATGCAAAAGTATCAAATCTCCTAAAAAACAGTATCAACATTTCTTTCTTAATAAAGAAATTAGAAATACCATTTAAATTTTCCAATCTTGCAGATTATCATTTACAATTTTCATCATTGGATGGAATATTCTTTATCAATTTTAATTATCCTTTATCAAATATATACGCATTAGAAATTAATAAAAATAAAACTCAGGGAGATTTAATTGATAAAACTGATTTAAATTCCATTATCTAAAATCTTAATAATTATAAAAATCCCTTTTTATCAGTAGAAAAAATATTTCTTCAGCTGATTAATAATAGATTGATTCAAATCTCGCTACTGGGACAAAAAGATTTATTATTAAACTTGATTTTTAGTTTAGCTATTATAGTTTAATATATATGCAGTATAAGATTTCTATGCTGTATTAAAATTTCTTTCTATGGTTACTAAATATAATTAATATTTAAGCGAAATTTTAAAGAACATTGGATGAATCGGATAGTTAATATCAGATACAATATCATAAAAATTAAATTTAAAAATAAATAAAAATATGTGTCTAGTTAAATTGAAAAGTTATACATTTGTGATATTTTCATTTTATCTACCTATCATAGATCTAATATGTACTATTCTCAACTTATTAACTGAAAGAAACTAAGGTGAATTTTCTGCCTATTATTTATATTTTTAAAATTCAATAAATATAAGTTTCAACATATATAATTTTTATTTACTACATTAAATAATAGATTGTAATGATTTTTGATAATTTTATTATTGATTTATTAAATTAAACTTTGTTTTATCTTATACGTTTTTTGAAATTTTTCCAATTATCCCCTTTAGAATATATCTTGAATTGTGATTAAAATGGGCCGAAAGGGAGTTGAACCCTCGACCTTTCGATTATCAGTCGAACGCTCCACCAAGCTGAGCTATCGGCCCTATTCAATTCTCAATTTGGTGTGCTTTATTTCATAGATAATTTAAATATTTATCTTGTTATTTATCTTGTTATTTGTAAAAATCATATTATTTACTTTTAAAAAATTACTTACAAAATAATAATGCATTTAAGAGTACCATATAGTTATATGATATTATTAATGACGAGTAATATCCAGAATGTTGCTATAATAACAAAAAATCAAAATGTGGTTGCTGCTGAAACTAAAGAATATATTACAAAATTGCTCATGGATAAAAATATTCAAGTTTATCCAATTCCTCCGTTTGAAATATCCGATTTTCCAACTTTACAATACAAATTTGGACCAACATTAGAAAAGACGGATCTCATTATATCTATTGGGGGAGACGGAACAACATTACGAGCATTTCGATTTTATCCAAGTAGTGTTCCCGTATTTAGTATAAATGTAGGAGGTACAAGGGGAATATTGTCAGAAATTAAAATTGATGCCATCGTCGATTCTATTAATAGAATTATTACAGGAAAGTTTTTCTATGATGAAAGAATTAGAATTCAAGTCTCATATTTAGACAAATTATTTCCACCAGCGTTAAATGATGTACTATTTTTCAGATCAAATCTTACTAGAACACCAAATATAACTATAAAATATCGTGGAGATAAAATAACACAACGTATGGATGGGCTCCTCATCTCTACCCCAACAGGATCTACCGGACATTCTATCTCCTTAGGAGGGCCAATAGTTCATGAAGAATTAGATTGTTTAACGATTAATCCAATAGCGCCTATA
This sequence comes from Nitrososphaeraceae archaeon, assembly GCA_042138015.1. GTDB lineage: Archaea > Thermoproteota > Nitrososphaeria > Nitrososphaerales > Nitrososphaeraceae > TH1177. The sequence goes on from JBHIVA010000005.1 coordinate 62,664, forward strand.
AATAAGTTACCACAGTTAATAGTTCCTTTAGATGAAATACTGGTAAGTAGTAACTATAAATTAGATTTAATAGTTGATGGTCAGGATAGATTCTCAATAGATCCAGATCAAACAATATCTGTAAAAAGATTTCCAAAAAACGCTAGGTTTATCAGATTAAAAAAAAGAGGATTGAGACAAATCGAAAAACTGGGATTCTGAATCATTTGTATTAGATTCAAGTGCATTTTATTATGGATTTCATCTCTCAAATAACAAAAAATATTACGTAACTCATTTAATACTAGATGAAGTTCGACATTTATTAGATTCATCCTCAAGTTACGACACTTTAATAGCTTTAGGTCTATTAACTACAATGGAACCTAGTTTTCAATTTGTTTCTAGTGTAAGAAATACTGCTTTTAAATCTGGTGACATCAGTCATCTAACTAGAGCGGATATCTCCATAATTTCCTTGGCTTATCAATTAGGATATCCTTTAATTTCAGATGATTATGCCGTTCAAAATGTTTCGAAAATCATGGGTATAAAAATTTTTTCTTTAGGAACAGCAGAAATCTCAAATATTCGAAAGTGGACGAATTTATGTAAAACATGTAATGAATGGTATCCACCAAATATATCTGAATGTAGGATATGTGGTAACAAAACTAGAAGAAGATATAAAACGAAGTAATTTGATAAGAGTAATTGCTCGTATTCATTAAATCGTGTTTTTTCTTTAATATATTTAGGAAACCATACTTCTAACAAGATAATAGGTCAAGTAAAATATTATTTATGAATTTTCTAGAAAATTATTTCTAGTTGATTTATTTATTATACTGTAATCATATTACCTATCATCCTTGATTAATATATCTATTATAAAAAATAATTTTTCTGTTCTTTTAATAATTATAATCATAGGCATAGGTTTTCTTTCGATAATGTCTTACCAATCATCTTCATTTACAGCAGATGAAATCAAAAAAATCGCGCAGGATGATATTCGATCGAATGCAAAAATTCAAACCTATGATCTCTCAAGAATTCTGGTTCATAGCCTAGATTCAATTATATCAAATTTGGAACTCTTGACCTCTTCTCCGTCTATTTTACAAAATGATCTTGACCAAGTACAAAATCTTCTTTATACAGCACAATTATCAACCTTGCAAATAACTGACGCTTATTATTGGATGGATTTGCAGGGTCGAATAATAACTTCAAGCAAGGTCTATCAGGGAGATAATATTGGTCAAAATATAAACTTTCAAAATCAAACTTTTTTCCAAATCCCAAAAAAAACATTATCTCCATACTTCAGTACTTCTATTAGATCCGAGGATAACCCTTCATCTTTTTTATACATTTCTTATCCTCTGATTAAAAAACAAATACTAAAGTTTCAAAATGATACATATGGCGTCCGGCAAGCATTCGATGGAGTAATAGTTGCAGCTATAAGTATAAAATCATTAGGTTTATTTTTGCAAGATGAAATGGTGTCATCTATTATTGGCAATGTTGGATTGATGGATAGAAATGGTGTTATAATTTATGCTAGAAATCCATCTCTAATTGGTAAAAATTATCTTTCTCCAGAATTTCAATCATTAATTCCTGATGTTATTAAGAAGGATTACAACCGTATCCTGAATAATTCTCTTCAGGGAGAGTCACATGCGGAAGATTTAGAATATAATGGTACCACAGTAACTTTATCCTACGAACCAATATTAATCAGTGGGAAATATTTATGGACTTTGTATCTAAGTTTTCCACATCAATTAGCAAGTAATGTTGGTTCACTTATAGCACAACAAAATAATTTCAGCACATTGATTGTAGTCATTACTGGTTCAGTAACTGTGGGAATAATTTACCTGATTCTTTCCTGGAATAGGAGATTGGAGATGGAAGTTAATACTAGAACCTCACAACTAAAAAATACAAATATTTCATTAATGGAATCAAATAGGCTATTGGGACAAGCTAACGAACGCTTAAAAGTACATGATAAAATGCAAAAGGAGTTTATTAATATAGCAGCTCATGAACTACGCACTCCCATTATGCCCATTTTAGGAGAAATTGAACTTATTGAGGGAGATCTTGATCCCAAAGATAGGACTGTAAAAGTTGATGGTGAGCAAATAAAACTGATAATTAGAAATGCAAAAAGATTAGATAGATTAGCCTCTGATATTCTTGATGTAACAAAAATTGAAAGCAATTCGTTGAAACTACATAAAGACAATTTTAATCTTAATGATATTTTATGTGATTCTATTACTGATATACAGAATCACATTTCTTCCGGGGATGGAATAACCAAAAATATCGATACAATCTATCAACCTGTAAATTTAAGAATTTTTGCAGATAGGGAGAGAATCAATCAAGTAATAAGCAATCTAATCAGTAACGCATTGAAATTTACAGAGAATGGATTTATCAAAATTAAGGTGGATAAAAAAGAAGACGAAGTTATAGTTAGTGTTGAAGATACCGGAAGTGGGATAGATCCAGAAATTTTTCCACGTTTATTTTGTAAATTTGTAACAAAATCAGATAAAGGCACTGGTTTGGGTCTTTATATATCAAAAAACATTATAGACGCTCATGGTGGAAGAATATGGGCACAGAACAATAGTAACGGAATTGGTGCAACATTTTTCTTTAGTATTCCTCTTTCGTCTAAAAAGTAAAATATATCTAGTATTTTGTTCAGACGTCTAAAATCAATCATATAACTTTAAACATTGCTATTCTATAATTTTAAAACATGTCTCATAGCCATACCATTTGAGAATTGAATTGTAATATTGTATGTATCAAATCTTCTAATATTGTTTTACTTAGAATTTTATTGTTAATTCTCATCTCATAATAGTATGGATCAAACTATCTCAAATTAAATATACAATATTTGAGATTGAGATTACGAGTTAAAACGAAGTCATTCACCATATCACTTAGTATTTTTACTTTTGTATTGCTAGCATATTCTGTACATTACGCTTTTGGTGAAGATTTCCCTGTGGTATTCACTATGAATGAATCATACATCCAACCTACTACATCTACTAAATCATATCTTTCAACTATGATAAACAATGCATTAATTGATTCTACAGAAAGTCAAACAAATCTATCCAATGAAGAATTCAAGAAACCATACATTCAACCTACTACATCTACTAAATCATATCTTTCAACTATGATAAACAATGCATTAATTGATTCTACAGAAAGTCAAACAAATCTATCCAATGAAGAATTCAAGGAACAATTTATCTCGCTTGAATCCTTAGATTATAATAACAATATGATTTTTGAAGATTCATCTTCCCAAACTAACTTACTTTCTGCTAATAATATACCATTCCTACTTCCAGTTCCATTTCCTTAAATTATCTAATCTTCATGGATGGATGAAGACTTTAAACGTCTCAATTATATAATAGGATACATTTTTTAACAATTATGCGAAGTTAGCCTAGCCTGGTTAGGGTACGAGCTTCCCAAGCTCGGGGTCGCGGGTTCAAATCCCGCACTTCGCATTTAATAAAAAATTTATTTAATATTTAATATTAGACAATTAAATGTATTTTTTTCCTAAGAGGCTATCCCTAAATTAGCCTCCTATTAACAATTATAGTTATTGCTAATTGAAGAACAATATAGTTATCATTTTTTTATTTCTTGTAGAAAATTCTTGAATATATTATCCCAAGAATTCGTTATCTCTACCGCCCTTCCTCTTACAGGATGTTTTCTATGAAATAATTTTTCTTCTCTTCTATGGAGTATATGTGGAATAAATCCTCTTTAATGACTTCTTGTTCTACTTCCTTGGAAAGATATGTTTTGTCAGGACTAAGATTTTGTTTTTTTAATCTTGATCTTCTTCTTCATCTTTTTGTCGTTTCTGTATTTTGTTATCTGGGATGGTGATCTTCTGATAATAATATTATCAATTGTATATGTTGCAGCAGTAACATCGTGACTATTGGCTGATGTTATAAAAGTAGAAGGAGGAATACCATCTTGAATTATTCCCTGACATCTTTTACACTCTTTTCTTGGTAAGAGTAAGGAGGGATGTTACACCAAATGTAATATAACGAGATAGGAACTCCTAAGAACTTGATATCTCAATAATATGTACCAGTAAAGGAAGTTAGAGACAAGAGGAGTTTGATCAGACACAGGATAAATCAATTAGAACCTATTTCAAAGGTTCAAACATAGAACATATTAAAATTAGAGCAAATTCTTATTTTCAACTTACAATTCTAGGACAATATAATTATTATGATACCATAACTCCTAATACAAATCCTGAAAATTTGATCTAGAATGTGTAAATGAGCACAATTGATTATCCTGTTAATTTCAAATACTAGAAACAAAATAATATTCACAATTAAACGAGAAAATATCTAATATTATTTTTTTAACTGGTTTTATTTATCTTTACAATATATCTAACATTCAAACTAGTATTTTTTGGAGATTTAATTGTCTATCCATTACAAAAGGAATAAAAATAAGATTATCTAAAACTTGATGTGCGCTCCAATAAAAAAATAACTCCTAGACATGTAAAGTATATATTTGTTACCGGTGGGGTACTTTCTGGACTTGGAAAAGGTATAATTACATCTTCTACTGCTAAAATATTACAACTAACCGGATTAAATGTTTCATGCTTAAAAGTTGATCCCTATGTAAATTATGATGCAGGTACAATGAATCCAGTAGCACATGGAGAGGTATTTGTAACCTATGATGGAGGTGAATGCGACATGGATATAGGAAATTATGAAAGATTCTTGGATATTGCATTAACCAAAGATCATAATTTGACTACTGGAAGAATATATTCAAGAGTTATCAATGCTGAACGTAAGGGTAAATATCTTGGACAATGTGTTCAAATAATTCCCCATATTACAGATGAAATTAAAAATCAATTGAGACAGATAGTTAAAACTGAATCACTTGATGTATTAGTGGTTGAATGTGGTGGTACTGTAGGAGATATTGAAAGCTTACCATTTTTAGAAGCTTTTCGCCAAATGACACTTGAAGAAGGAAATAATAACACTCTATTTATTCACGTAACCCTAGCTCCAATACTAGATGTTGTAGGTGAACAAAAGACTAAACCTACTCAGCACAGTGTTCAAGAATTACGGAGAATAGGGATAAACCCTGATATTATTGCGGTACGTTGTAAAACTCTGCTTTCAAATGATACTAGAAGAAAAATATCTCTTTTTGCTAATATAAATACAGATTGTGTTATTTCATGTCATGATGCTGAATCTATTTATCACGTACCAGAAATTTTAGCTAATCAAGGTATTAATGAAGCTATAAATAAAAAACTAAATCTAATTCAATTACCCATCAGGTGGTCTGCTTGGAAGAAAATTTCCAGTTCCTTTACACAATTGAAAGATAATCTAAATATCGCTATAGTGGGTAAATATATTTCACTTCCTGATAGTTATGTAAGTGTATATCATGCATTATCACATGCCTCAGCAATACGAGGTAAGAAAATTGCAATAACTTGGATCGATTCGGAAGAATTTGAACAAAACTCAAAGAAACTAGAATCCTTAAAAAGCTATGACGGGATACTTGTTCCTGGGGGATTTGGAAAAAGGGGTTCAGAAGGAATAATTTACGCTATTGATTATGCTAGGAAAGAAAATATCCCATTTTTGGGTATTTGTTTTGGATTCCAATTATCCATAGTATCCTTTGCTAGGGAAATTTGTGGATTGAAAAACTCTAATTCTACTGAACTTGAGGCAAATACTAAACATCCTATAATAGAGTTCATGCCCGAACAGAGGACACTAAATAATGCGGGAGGGACAATGAGATTGGGACGTCATAAAATTAACGTGAATTCTGATACATTAGCTCATAAAATCTATTCAAAAAATATTATCTATAAAAGACACAGACATAGATATGAATTTAATAAAAATTATCTTTCTATAATACAAAAAAATGGAATGATACTATCTGGACATTCAGATAATAAAAAAAGAATGGAAATCTTGGAAATTCCTAATAATAAGTTTCATATTGCAGTACAATATCATGCTGAATTTGATAGTCGACCTGGAAAACCAGAACCAGTTTTTGCATCATTCATTGATGCGTGTATTAAATCTTAAGTTCATATATTCTTTGTCTTGCATCACGTAATGATGTTTTCTTTTTGACATAACCTCTATTTAGTAAATGACCTAATGAAAGTCTAATAGTTCTCTCAGGTAGTAACGTTTTAGATGCAAGGTCCTTTTGGCTCATTGCACCTTCATACTCTAATATTTTTAATATTAATTTTGCACTAGGTGGCATATTTAATAATTCTTCTGCTATTTTTATTTTTTTAGCAATTAGAGCTGTTGCAGAATCCTCACCAATTAATCTTACCAATTTAGCTGCATGGCTATGTTTGTTACATTCTAATATTTTTTTAATACCAATACGTCTTCCTCCATCTAAAACTACTTCCCCATGAAATCTACTTAAAATCTCTGATATCTCTATTTTACTTTCATTTGGTACAATTAAAGGTCTGCGGGTATTATCTACTGAATTTACTGATACGATTATAAAAACTTGTGAATTTTGAAGTACCATTGGGCCTCCTGCAGACATAGAATATGCAGTGGATCCTGTTGGTGTAGATACAATAACTCCATCACTATTGTCATGCCAAACATCTTTATTATCTATTCTAAGTATATGTTCCATAAGTGTTGCACTTTTACTTGGAAAAACAACTACATCATTTAAGACAGGTTCAATTTCTTTTCCATCTACTCTCACAGCTAATCTTACCAACTCGTCTACACTGAAATCTCCTTTATTTAACCTAGGCAAAATAGATTCTAAATTACGGACATCAATTTGTGCTAAGAAACCAGTCGATTCTGATTCATATATACCTAACGCAGGAGATGAATCTGTTACTACTTTATGAAAATAATCCAACATTGCTCGATCTCCTCCTGCAATTAACACGAGATCTACTTTATTAGCTACATCATAATTTTTTTCATTCATATTTATAGTTAGAATATTAAAGTTTTCTAGAATTTTCTTGATCTTTGCTGTTAGTGAGATATCTTGGGAATTTTCACCAACAAGTGCAATTTTCATCAGTTTTGTTTATCTATATTCATCTCTCATTTAAAGTTAAATTTTTTTTACAGCTGATGATAACTTTTATTTAATCAATAAATCTTGAGTTCTTTGGTTTCCTTCTAAATTATATTATTTATTATAATTATAGTAAAGCGGATCTTTACCAGAACCTTTAAAGTATGGGGTAATAATGATATTTACATGCCAAAGAAACGTACGAGTCGTGGTCGTACTAAAGGTGGAAAAGGTAGTACCGGAACAGTTCATTGCAGTCAATGTGGTGCAATGGTTCCACGAGATAAAGCTAAAAAAATCACTGGTAGAATAACATTAGTAGAACCAACTCTTGCAAAAGAGTTGAGAGCTCAAGGTGCATATATATCTCCAGCTACAGATGTAAAATTTTATTGTGTATCATGTGCTGTTCATAGAGGAATAGTTAAAGTAAGATCTGAAGTTGAGAGAAGAGTAAGTACAAGACTTAGATAGATCAATTTATTTTTTTAATTGTGGTAGAAATTCTCTGTATTACCGTAATAATTGATATAATTATTATTACTACTACTCCATATTCTAAAAAATTTTGAAATGGTAATATTCCCGTTACTGCTAAAATTAGTAATCTTTCTGCCCTTTCTCCAAAACCCACTCCACTTAAATTTACCCCAAAAATTTCCGCTCTGGATCTTATATAACTTACCAACAACGATGAAGAAATAGCTATCATACATAATATCGGATTAGCTAAATCTCCAATCGCTATTCCTATGAAAATAACAACTTCAGATATTTTATCTAAGGTAGAATCTAGAAATGCTCCTTTGTCAGATGTTTTTCTTGTTATTCTAGCTACACTTCCATCAATTATGTCAAAGAATCCAGCGATTAACAAAAGAATACTAGCGACTAAAACACTGTTAAAGAAGATGACTTCCTTATTGGAACTTATTCCAAAAATGATAGAAGAAATTATGGCAATTGTAAAACCAATAACTGTAATTGAATTTGGTGATATTCCCAGTGAAGCAAACATCGATCCTATTTTGTCAAGGATTGGCTGGAGATTTTTTCGAAATTTATTTAGCAATAACTATTTAACTATTCATATTGTTTCAGTTCGTTTTATATTTTTTGAGGTTTCTCTGAAGAATATCTTAGTTTAAGCCTAACCTTGGAAAGTTATTAATAGCCCTCTATAGTTTACCTCAAATTTAAATGGAGAACTCTTCTATTCTCGTTTTCGGAGCACATCCAGATGACTTAGAAATAGGAATGGCAGGAACCATTTCAAAATTCGTTAAACTGGGATTTAAGGTAATACCAATAATAGCAACTCTTCCAAATTTCACAGAAAATGATATAAAAATTGTACGTCAGACAGAATCAGTTGAATCATCTAAAATTTTAGGATGTCAAAAACCAGAATTTTTAGATCTTTCTCCATCTCAAATTAACTTTGATCGAAAAATGGTATTTCTTGTTGATAATCTAATAAAAAAATATCAGCCAAGCAGTGTTTTTACTCAATGGCTTGGTGATTCCCACCAAGATCATCAAATTCTTACTAAGTCAGTAATATCTGCTTCCCGTGACATTGATAATCTATACATGTATGAAACTACAATTCCAGGAGGTATAACAGAACAGGCATTTAAGCCACAACTCTATGTTGATATTACTAGTAATATGGAAATAAAAAAACAAGCTTTGCTATGTTTTAAATCACAATTTCCTAGATGCGGTCTTTACTGGATTGATGCAATTGTGGGACGATGTAGTTATAGAGGTTATCAAATAAATACTAGATATGCAGAGGCATTCGAGATCATTAAAACTAGAAAATTCTAAATGCTCAAGTTTTTTATCGATCTTTATCTAAAAGAATTATCATGACATTTTTTTAGATACAAATTTCTTAAAAGTCATTAGAAATACAGCTTGAATGGATAAAGATATAACAACAGAAAATGCGAGTCCTGATACTCCTATCCATTTTCCTAATACAAGCATTAGACTTATCTGGAAAATCTGATAGATTACAGCTCCAATAACTACTCCCTTAGTATTTCCTTCACTCAGAAAAATAGAATTAATGACATATGTCACCATCATAGGTATTATTCCAACACTTAATATCCGGATTACGCCAAGGGATTTTTCATAATTTGGGAAAAATAACTCTATTATAATTGGACTTAAAAGATATAATAATAAAGCAAGGACTACAGATATTCCAATAGCTACAATTCTTAACTTTGTCTTTCTATTGCCGCTCGATTCTTCTGGAATCAAATACTGAAAGAAACTTATAGGTATCATCCCAAGAAACATCAAAAATTGAAATCCTAGCTGATAGTATCCTAATATTATGTATCCAAAAATAGGACCGATTATAATCTTATCTAAGTACATTAATAACGCATTTGACATATTAAACGAATAAGTATGCAAAGAAAATTTCATTTTACTTTTTATATCTCCAAAATCCTTTTTGAAATATCTAATTGAAATAAAATATTTATAACTAAATATAAAGAAGGAAATGGTAAATCCTAATATTATGCCAGGAATACCGATGATGTAGTATAGAACAATCGAAAGAACAAGTTGAGCCGCTCTTGCTCCTGCATTTGCAATAGCATATTGTTTATACGACTTTCTTCCTAAAAATTCATAGATACTCATCATCCAAAAAGTCATACCTATAACAAAAAAACCTAATAATAGATCTCTTTGGGCGACAATGATACCTAAAATGACACTTGAAAATAAAACTATCTGATTAGCTACTACATGTATCTTCTCAAAGCCTTTCGGGATATATGTAGTAACTGTAGTATTTAAACCTAAAAGGGCTATGCTAGAAGCAAGCGATGCCATGGAAATCATATAACTAGTTTCTCCATATTCTTCAACACTTTGTAGGGAGGCCAACAAAAGCCAAAAACTCCCAGTAATTATTGCTCCTAGAACATTACCAACTATTATATAAAGAAGACCTTTGTTAGATTTAATGAATTTCAGCAATCTTCTTCCCTTTCATGTTTTATCATAAATCATATTATTCATAATAAAATGCTTTATTTCACTTATCTTACTATTTTTCAGTAAATTTATTAAATTAAAGTTTAACAATAAACAAATATAATTTTAAAAGTACTTGTATTTACTAATATTATTATTGTATAATAATAATTAAAAAAATAAGAAAAAAAATCAATAGTACATACATCTTATTGTTACTTATTAAAAAAAATAGAGTTCGCTATAAATATTCAGAATCCTTTTTCATATAAATGAAAGAGAATATTTTAAAAAAACTAAATTACCTAACTAATATCGGAATTAACAATGTTGTATATGCAGTGCTAAGTGTTTTAAATGTGTTCACCATGATAATAACTGATAGAATTAATATAAAAAGGACATAGGACAATTTTAAATAGTAGAATAAATTTAAAAAGACTCTAGGAGCAAATTAGATGAAAAATTCCGATAGGAAAATTAAGGTATTATTTGCCGGAATAATAGTATTTTTCTCTTATCTTGTGTTAAATTATTTTGATTATCCTTCTGCCAGTGCTCAAGCATCAAATAATTTTCTTACCTTTTCAGGTTCTAATTTTCTTGATGTAGAAAATAGCGAAAGATTACAATTAGAAAATTTTACAGTTTCTGTATGGTTTTCTACTGATAAACGTGATTATATTGATCCAGGTATGATAGTAAATAAAGGAGGAATGAATGAAGATGACGCTGGCAAAAACATGAATTATGGTATCTGGATTACTCCGATCGAAAGGTTAGAAGGGGGATTCGAGACTAAGTCGGGAACGAATATTTTTGTAACCTCTAAAAGTAAATTTAACGATGGTAATTGGCATCACGCTATTCTAACTTATGATGGTTCTGCATTGACATTATATGCTGACGGTAAAATAGTAGGAAAAGTATCTACTTTAAAGGCTAAACCAGATAATACAGGAAATCAGCCAATAAGGATTGGGGCAAACTCTTTTGCAAAAGATAAATTTTTTACCGGAAATGTGGATGAGGTGATGATTTGGGATAGAGCTTTATCCCCCGAAGAAATATCCAATTTCTATAACTTTGATGATGTTCCTTTAAATGGAATAATATTATATCTTCCATTTTCATCCATTTCTCCAGTTCAATCAAGCTATAAATACCAACCATTTAAAACCTTAGAAGGTAATAAATTCGAAAAAATTGAAAAAGATGAGGAATCGTTAAAACTTAACAAATTCTCCTTAGCTACTTGGTTTAGAGCTGATAGAATTGATCATGATGATGTCGGTGTATTGTTGAATAAGGGGGGATTCGGTTCTGAACTTAAAAATGAAAATCTCAATTATGGTATATGGTTAAATCCATCCGAAACAATTGAAGGAGGTTTTGAAACATCATCTGGAACAAATGTGTTTGTAAGTTCTCAAGATAAGTATAATGATGGATTATGGCATTACGTTGTATTAACTTATGATGGTAAATCATTAAAATTATACATTGATGGTAACTTAGTAGACAACAAAGTAACGTCTAATTTAATACCAGATATAGGTAGTGGTGAAGGATTTTTTATAGGAGGTGATTCTTCTATGGATAATAAGTTCTTCAAAGGGGATATTGATGAGATTCGTATATGGGATAGAGCTATCTCTGGAGATGAAGTATTAAATGGATTTAACGATAATATTTTTAACCCTAATGGACAAATTTTCTATGAATCCTATTCAGATGAATCACTACCTCCTACACCAGAATGTCAAGAAGGATTCCACCTTGATAATGTAACAAATACCTGTATACCCGATACTCAACCACCTACAACAGAACAACCACCTACAACAGAACAACCACCTACAACAGAACAACCACCTACAACAGAACAACCACCTACAACAGAACAACCACCTACAACAGAACAAC
>JBHIVA010000006.1:0-63610 GCA_042138015.1 Nitrososphaeraceae archaeon
AATTTAGAGCCAGAAGTTATAGGAAATATAGGTAAGAAAGGAAAGAAATTTCTGAACATTACAGACTCAAATTTTGATAAATATTTTCCTCCCCGATCAAGAATCCAAAAAAAGATTAGGGGTTTCAGACAGAAAGAAAATTACAAAAAAATAGTTATAAAATAAATATTTTAGGAATGATTAATTTTTCATTAATAGAAATCATTTACCAATCATAATGCAGCTATAAATTTTAATTATTCTTTATTATGAAACCTTTTTGTGTATTATTTCTATATCTCTTTCTATTGTGTATAAATTTTTAATACCGACATTTTCGTCCTGATTTATCTCTAAAAAATTTACCGAATTCAGACATTTTAGATAGTTGTTTTTGATCAAATATTGTTCCATCTGTACATACAATTTTATCATCTATACAACAGCTTGCACATATTCCGATCCCACATTTCATATATCTTTCAAGACTCGCTTGGGCAGGAATAGAGTAATTTGATGAGATCATAAAAATATTTTTCATCATCAGTTCTGGACCACATGTATAAATCATATCAAAATTTTCCTTTTTTACTATATCAAGTATACCATCAGTAACCCTTCCTTTTATTCCAAAACTTCCATCTTCGGTAGTAACGATAATTTTGTTTTGAGTATTTGTTACTAGTTGTTTGGCCAAATTATAAAAGAGAATTTCATCTCTTGTTCTTGCTCCTATTATCAAAGTATATTTTATATTGTCTCTCTTTAAAAAATCCGCTAATCTTATTAGCGGAACGAGTCCTGTTCCTCCACCTACCAACATCACATTTTTATGTGTATTTTTTATTACTCTAAATGAATTTCCATATGGACCTCTTATGCCAAGAATATCACCTGGTTTTTTACAGAATAATTTTGTAGAGCCTATGCCATGTTTTCTAATTGTAATAGCTGAGTAATCTGATTTAGATGAGAACATAACACTCATAGGTAGTTCTTCTACTCTGGGAATCCATACCATCAAAAATTGTCCAGGTTTTGATCTGTGTGAAATGGGATCCTTGAATATAAAAGTTTTAACAGTCGGAGACTCTTTAATTTCTTGTTCAATTTCTACTATCCTAATGTGGTTAATATTTATGTGCAAGTTTGTGTATCTCCATGATATTTTTGTATCCTTTTTTATCTAAATATTTTAAAATTCCTTTAGTGATATTGTTAAATATGTTTATACCTTTATTACCTATAACAGATCCTAATTCAACAGCAATAGCTCCTGCTTGAATATATTCTATTACATCTTCCCAACTAAATATCCCACCACAGCCTATGACAGGGATATCCACTTTTTTTGATATTTCATATACACATCTAATACCGACAGGTTTGATAGATATGCCCGAAAGCCCCCCAATTTTATTGCTAAGTATAGGCATTCCCGTTTCAATATTTATGGCCATAGCTCTAATAGTGTTTATTGCAGTAATAGCATCTGCACCAGAATCTTCTATTATTTTTGCAAGATTGATTATATCAGAAGATCCTATTCCTACCTTTATGATCACAGGTTTTTTAGTCCTTTTTTTAATGGTTTTGATGATTTTAGTTACCAAATTAGGATCATCACCCACCTCCATGCCCATTTTTGCCACGTGTGGACAGGATAGATTAATTTCATATCCTAAAATATTGCAATTATCAAACTCTTGTATTAAATGGGGGAAATCTTTTTCGCTAGATCCTACCAAACTAACAATTAAAGGAGTCTTGTTATTTGAAATTTCCTCTGCAAATGCATGTGCTCCTGGATTTGATAATCCAATTGCGTTTAAGTAACTCTTTTCATATATCGAAATAATTGTAGGTCCTTTATATCCTTCCATAGGATCAATGCTAATGGATTTACTGACTATAGCTCCTATACCTGATCTATATAACCTATTAAAAATATTCTGAGAAATTCCCAAAAAACCAGATGCTAATAATAACGGATTCCTTAAATGTATTCCAGCTAAATCTACAGACAAAATATTTGAATTTGTCATATTTGTTGCTTGATCATAAAAGGTAGGTATATCTTTCAACTATTCCAATCCAATCAATTGAGTATCTTTTGATCTTATTTAGTTGTTCGTTTTTTAAGAATTTATCTGAATTTAAACTATTATACCTCATATGTGGTCTTAATTATATATGTTATTTTTGATTAAATACACATACTCATCCTTTTAAAGTGTTCTTTCAATATATAAACTACAAACATTTATCATATGTAACTTATTGATAGTATTATATTATTAGGAATGATATTTATTTAAGCACAACCAAAATAAAATAATTTATATTAATAGAGCATCCACGATCGTCTGATTACTCGGGAACATTTATTATTATTTAAATATATAATTCAAAATGAATGTCAAGATTATTTGATCCCCATATTCATATGTATTCTAGAACTACTGATGATTATGAAGCAATGTCAAAAGCAGGCATTGAAGTTATAGTTCAACCCTCTTTTTGGCTAGGAGGTCCTAGAACATCAGTAGGTACTTTTAGAGATTATTGGGAACATATGATATCATTCGAAACTGAACGTGCTAAACTTTTTGGAATAGATCATTATGTTTGTATTTCTGTAAATCCAAAAGAATCTATAGATAGACCACTTGCAGTGGAAGCTCTAGATGCAATGCAGGATTTTTTAAATAGAGATCGAGTGGTTGCAATTGGAGAAATAGGATATAATTTAATTCATAAATTGGAAGAAGATATCTTTATTAAACAACTTGACATGGCAAGATCTCAAAATATGCTCTCTATGATTCATTTACCACATGAGAATAAACAAAAGGGGATGAAGAAAATTGAAGAGATATTTAAAATAAAAAATAAACAAAAGTACAATATATCCAAGGTATTGATTGATCATAATACAGAAGAAACAATAGAAAAGACTTTAGAACTTGGATTTTGGGCAGGTCTAACAGTCTATCCAATAACAAAATTAAATCCCGGTAGAGCTATGAATATAATCAAAAAATACGGTTCTGAACGTATAATGGTAAACAGTGCTGCTGATTGGGGGATTTCTGATCCATTGAGTGTACCTTTGATGGCTAGGGAAATGAGAAAAGAAGGATTCAGTCTTAAAGATATAGAAAATGTTACTCTTTATAATGCATTCAATTTTTTTAAACAATCAAAAAATTTTAAATGGAAACTCTAATTTAATATTATAAATTACTATATACGTCAAACTTATGGAATTATCTTTTAGTACAAATGCTTTCAAAAAGTATTCATTGGGAGAGGCTATAAAAGAGATAGCTAAAATTGGATATAAAGGAGTTGAAATAATGTGTGATACACCACATGCTTATCCACCAGAATTTACTGATAACCAAATCAAAGATACCAATAAATTAATCAGAGATATGAGATTGGAGATTTCTAATCTTAATGCATTTACCTTGTACGCAATAGGTGATGTGTACCATCCTTCTTGGATAGAATCTAATAAAGATTTTCGAATGGAGAGAATCAATCATACGATAAATTGTATAAATTTAGCATATAAACTAAATGCAAAAACTCTATCTACTGAACCTGGAGGACCATTAAATTACCAAAAAAAAGGTAACACAGATAGGGACACATTGATTCGAACATTTATCAAAGGTTTGAAACAAACATCAAAATTTGCTGAACAAAAAGGAATAAAAATCTTGGTAGAACCCGAACCAACACTATTAATTGAGACTTCATCTGAACTGTTAAAAGTATTACACATAGTGAATTCAGACTTTGTAAAATTGAATTTTGATATTGGTCATTTTTATTGTGTAGATGAAGATCCCTCTACACTAATTAATAAACTGTCTGATTATATAGAGCATTTTCACCTAGCGGATATCTCAAGTAATAGAGTTCATTATCATTTACCACCCGGTAAAGGTTCGATTAATTTTACCAAAGTTTTCGATGCTATACAAAAAATTGGGTATAAAGGATTTATAACAGTTGAATTATATCCTTATCAAGACAGTCCCTCTGAAGTTGCAAAATATTCTTATGACTATTTGAAAAGACTGATATGATTTGTTATTAATATATGACTTCTAAATATTTACAGATATAAAATAAATCAAATATCTTCTCTTTTTGAAAATATATAAAATAATGGTAAAAAGACCGATTGAACTTTTACAGAACTTATCCTTTTCAGATAAAGACATTCTAATCCATAGATTTTTCAAACGAACAATATTAGTTGTGAATAGTAGAATATCAGAATATCAAATATAAAATATTAGAATGGAGGTAGAATATATGAGATTTTAATTACATGATGTATAATAGATAAAAAAATATTTTGCAATTTTTTATTCAATCGTTTTCTAAATACCATACACTTACATCTTATATTTATCTCAGATAAACCATGATACGTATCTTGACCGTTTATAGAAGGTAGCAGAGGCTATCTTTTATTTTTTCTTATTAAAATTGATTGAATCTTTTAGTAGATGTTCTGGTATCTTTGAAAGCTGTTCAAGCTTCCAATGACAACTCCAACAAAATCCACATACAACACATGTAAATTGAGTTCTAATTTTACACGATTCACACTCTTTATATCTCTGGGAAAGGGTATCTCTAAGATATTCATGTCTATAAAATAAGCTATTTTGCCCTTTTTTTAATATCTTAGGAGTATTCATAATATCGCCTATTATTATTATGTATTTTCTAAACTATAACTTTTGTGGAATTATGTTATTTTTTAATATAAAAGTACTATATTACCTAAGATGATATTATAATTATAATACACTAAGTTATGATAAAATAAAAAAATCTATTTGTTGAATTTATTCATCTTGTATTTGATATACTTTAGTAAAATAATAATTGAATTAGCTCCCATGTTCCCCTCAATCTTATGACCGATCAAAAATAATCCTATCGCTGTAATAATACAAAAGATACCAGTAATTACCTTAGATATATTATGATCAAAATACAAAATTATAAACGATAAGCCTAGAAAATATGCTATAAAGCCAATTATATGCAAAGTTATATTTAGTGGATGTTTGTGTGTGTTCTTGATGGCTTTGAAAAGATTGAATGACATTTCATTGATACGATAGATAATTGATCAATTTTTATCTTTTTATAAAAACTTCAAAATATAAATAGATGTTTTTATATTAGTGGTATGATATTTTAATTGTTTAATTATCAATTTACAAAACAGGAGTACATAACAAATTAAACCCACTAAATTAAGCAAATGCAAAAAATTTTTGGTAATTTCTCTAGAATATAACTAATACTGCACATTTTTAAATAGATAATTATTAAACTTTGAGAGGGAGTTTAATATAATATAGAAGCTAACCCTACTGGTTATTTTATAATGGAAATATCAAACATCTATAACCATAAAATATTCAATGGGCCAAGTTTATCTTGGCCCATTGATACCCATCAATTTCGTTTTGGTAAAGCAGATGCACAAGTCAGTTAGCTATCACCAATTCTGTTACGATCTACCATTCAATCTTGCAGTTTATTTCAGTTACGTGTGACTGTATGATTCTATAACGACAATTAGATATAAGAAGATTATTTAGGAAAAATTTCAATTATTGTTTTAGTAATATTATAAATAACATTTTTTATGTTTCTTATTTTTATTGCTTTATATACTATTTCCAAATTTAATGAAATACAATTTTAACAAACCTCGTTATGAAAAATTAGAAGTTGTGAAAATTTTTCTAGCAAGATAAATAGTTCTATAATAACTAGCTCAAATTGTTTTCATGCTGAAGTTTAAATGGTTTTAAAAATTCTACTATGATTACTATACGTTATTCAAATTTATTCAAAAAAATCTTAAATTCCATTCTTGACTCCAGAAATTACAATATCATGCTCGTTAGGTGGTATTGGTATGTTCATTGTAATTGTTTTTCCGTCCATGTCAACTCCTGCTTTTGAATGTATTTTTCCATCCAATATTACATCAACCTTCTGACCACTCTTGCTTTGTGGTATTTTTAATACGGCATCTCCACCATTTGGATTATAGGGTTTTATTGTAAAGATGATACTGTCTGATGATGATTCATAACCAAAATTACTCACAAGTGATGCACTCTGTAAATCGAAGGCAAGAAATCCATCTCCTGTATCTAACGTAGTAATTGGACTATTGATATCAAGACCAGCGCAGCTATAATAATAAACATCTGATCTTATTAGTGGATCCGGTATTATTTTATACGATTTTTCCTCTCCAGGACGCAAGGTGGGAATAACATCACTTTTTGCAGAATCCAATTGTGTTGCATTTTTAGCATGGACTGAAGCATAAACTACAATATCTTTGATGATAGTAGAGCCTGTATTTTTTATTTTTCCTGATAATATTTTTTCATTCCCCTCGGCAAGGTTTGAATATTCGTGAGAAATATCAAAAAAGAGTGGTTTATCTACTTTTTTTATTTTTAGCATTTCGGGGAAATGTTTCAATAACTCTCTATCAGTAGAGACAAATTTAAACGGAACAACAGAGTCTGGATAAACCACATTGGCAAAGGATATACTTTTGAATATATCAGATTGTGATTTAGATAGGTTTAATGAGTTAATATCATAGATTAACTCTACTGGGGTTTCCGCTTGATTTCTTAAGGAACCTATCAAATTCCAATCCCCATTGGAATTTTTATATATTTTTTGTTCTAAAATGGTTATAGCAGATTCACTGTATGAATCAGGTAAGAAAGAAAGCAAGATAATAGTTGTAAATAACACGATCATTATATTTGCCAGGATGGAGTTATATGTAACTCGGGATGCCGTCATAGGATAATTATTTTCTAAGCTTTCTAAATTCTTTTCTTTAGTCAGTTAAAAGCATCGACCATTAAATTAGAACTGTTCTATTTTTTGTATATTTGCTATGAGTGTGATGTTAAATAGTATTATGGAAATCTTTTGAATATAGTAATATGAAATCTATAACAACTAATCTGTTGTATATTTCAAAATGATAATCAATCCTTCTATTTTAGAGAATATTTGTGTGATAGATACAAGCCTTCCATATTTCTTCCCATAATAGAAAAATTTTCTATTGTTATTTTTTCATTTAGGAGTTAAGATTATCATATTTTGACCATTTTTTGACCTATTTATTAACTTATTTGACTTATTTGACGTAATCTATAAATTAAGTTTGAACATCTAGGGGCATTGCCTGCAATATTACCCGAAAATATACGAAAAAGTGTCTCACACGAATGGTTAGCGGGTTTATCACGAGGCCATATTTCTTCTAGGAATCAGATTAGTGCTGGCGCCGTTTCTAATATCATAGAAGAATGGCGTATCAACTTATTCAATTATGATATAGATTCACTTCGAGACTTGACTTTATCTCTAAAACATCTAAAATTAACACCTGAACGATGTGCAATAGGATTAAGAACAGCAATGATGATGCAAAAAATAGGAGTAACAGAAAAATCATTTAATCATTTCTTTAGCCATGTATATGATAGGTGTCAATTATTGAATATCTCACCATGATATCAGCAATTTCTTGGAAGAGATAATATATCTTTCACATATTGTGAGTCCATCAAAAATCCCAGAATATCTTACAAGTAAAAGATTCGAGATTGAAACAATACACAGAGAAACAGAGCAAAAAAATCAACTGTTACTTGAAGTTGAGGATAAAATAACCAAAGCGCAGAATAATCTTGCAGATATTTTAGAAAAGGAAAATCTATCACTACAGACAATCTAGTGGCAAAACAAGTTAAAATCAGCCCTCGAAAAGGAGGGAATTCCTGTCGAAGACATACAATTATCTGTTCAAAGCGTCAAGGGAATAAAAAAGATAAATCTTGATCCAGAGATGGTAATACTACAATACTCTGACTATGAAGGATTGAAAAAAATAATTGATCTTCTGGTAAAATCAAAGGAAGAAAAAGAAAATGAATTACAAATTCTTGAATCACGATTATCATTTCTAAATGATGAAGTAAATAAGGATAAGTTTAAGATTGTTAAGATTAGAGAATTAGAATCTATCGGCTTTGGTCTACAAGAGCTCAAAATTTTGAGCTCTACTTAAAAAAGATTGCGGTAGAGAACGATCAAAAAGATGTAGATATATAAAAAAAAGTCTTTCAAGATCTTGGTGATTATGCAAAAATCTTGTAGAGGAATACAACATTCTTAATTAGTAAATTGCAATAGCTAGGGGAATAATTTGTTCCAAACAATTTTTAGGACCAGTTATGCAGAACCTCCTGAAAAAATTTGACAGGAAAAGATATTGGTGACATCAATTCTCTTTTATCTCTTGGAGCCTCAGAATACCTTGATGAAAAGACTCGACAAACAATCTTTGATCCAAGATATAGAAAAATATAAAACCATAAAGCAATGTTTGTCTCATTTAGAGGCACAAAAGCGAGATCTAGAAAAAGAGATATCCATTATAAAGAAAGAGACATAAAACATTGAAATATATATGACTTTTATATCCCATTTCTTTTCGGTTTCACCTCTGATAAAAATTCGTATACAGGTAATTAAGGAATTCGTTCTGATTAGTAGTATAAACTACTAAATTGTAAATTCTGTTCTAATCAGATTTTACATTTGATTTGTCAAAAATACACGTCCCAAGATTACTAGAAATCCATTTCAAATCCTTATAAATAATATATTAATTAATATATCTATCGGTAAAGATCGTATTGATTGATTATGGATCGACTAACCTTATTATCTATAATATTCTTGTTATCTTTCTTAATTCTTTCTATCTATATTGTTATTACTCAATTTGAGAGCTTATCTACAACTTTAGATTTTGATGTGTTATTTCTTCTTCAAATAAATCAGGTTTCTATTTTTTTTCCATCGATAATAGATAATTTTATGTTGATAATTACCCTTTATGGTCGAGAAATTTTTTGGCCGATAGTATTAATTATGTTATTTATTTTTGGTGGAAAGAAAGGAAAGAAGACAGCATTGATTACCGGATTAGTTATGATATTACTCATTCCAATTGTATCAATAACCAAGGACTTGGTAGAAAGAACTCGGCCTAATCTAGAGGTCACTGCATTCTCTTTAAATACAAATACTTTCTCTTTCCCCTCTGGACATGCAACTATTGTGTCAGCAGGTGCTGCTAGTGTTTCTGTCTTGTTCAGAGGCACTACAAAGAGAACTATACTATCTATTGTCCTTGCATCTGAGGCGACTTTGGTATGTTTTTCCAGAATATATCTGGGAGTTCACTATCCATTAGACGTAATAGGAGGAATATTACTCGGAACGGGCTTCTCATTTTTTATAATAAGGTTATTTAATTTGTTATATCCAAAATTAAATTTTTTAAATAAAAAATTAGGATAATATATTTTATTGAATATTTAATATATTTATCTAATTTAAAGATAATCTAATACATTATTTATCCCTATACTAATATATGTCAGAAAACAGAACTAATACTAATTCTTATCTGTTCTCAATCTTGGCAGATTCCAGTTGTATTTCATAGCAAGTAACCTAAATCCTGTAATAATAACTATACATGTTAGCATTGATAAATAATAATTTACATCAAAGTATAACATAACAAAAAAAATCACAATACCTAAAAAACTTGCGGATGCATATAATTCCTTGACGAATACAAGTGGAATTTCCCTAACAAATACATCTCTGAGAATACCTCCTCCGATAGCAGTAGCCATTCCTGCGAAAGTCATCGCAATAAAGCTTAGACCAAAAGTTTCATAAGCAATACTCGCACCTAAAATACTAAATACTCCTAAACCTATGGCATCAAATTTTAAGAATAAATTAACATTTTGTTTAAAGAAACGATATAAGAAAAATACTGCTAACCCCGTCGAAACTGCAACTACTAAATAAAAAGGGTCTATTAAGATTTTTGGGGGAATTCTATCCAAAATTATATCTCGAATAATTCCACCAGCCAAACCCGTACTACAAGCTAATATTACTATACCAACAATATCCATTTTATGTTCTATTGCTTTTAAAGCTCCAGTTACTGCAAACGCCATCGTACCAAATAGATCAAGAAATTGTAATAATACAGGTATAGAAAAGGTAAAGTCCCCCAATTAGGATTATATAAAATAAGTTAATATTATTTAAATCGATTTAAATGAATATATAAAATATTTATATCAAATTTTTTAATGCAGGATCTTTGGAGCCTTTATTCCCTTATTATTTAAAATAATATAAACTTGTGGTAAAGAGTAGACAAAACCAATATGAACACAGTCTGTTTTTTCGTCTAATAAACATCTTAGCTCACCATTTTTCAAAATTACCTCAACGATCCTATTTTTTTTATTGTCTTTGAGTAATACACGATCATTATCTATTGAAATTTTTTCCATAAATGGAGCTTGTTTGGCAAAAGCTTCATGCTTTATCATCATCTCCTGCATCATACTTGTCAAATATCCAGAAAAACTTGTTATACCTTTTAATTCTAAATCATTTTTTCTTTTTTCATATATTCTAAAAAATTTATTATAAACATTTTCACTAACTGTTATGGATTTAAAACCTGGTTTTGGCATATATAAATTCCGTAAATAACCGTAACTTATAAAATTTACTATACTTAAAATTTCAATCAAATAATTATCAGTTGATATTTATGATCAATTAATTTTTGATTGATCTTCTTTGAAATAACTATATAGTTGTATACAAGGAGAGACACATATAGTTTAGTACATTTATCAATATGAGATTCTAATACAGGATAAATAAACTTTACAAAAAAATTTAAATACAAACAATTAGGCTAGTTCTTCATAATAATAAAATGAATAAATCAATATCAGGTTGGTCTTTATTATTAATAAAAAAGTACTATTACGATTAAACATTGAATATTCTCACATATTGTAGGAAATGATAATAGAGGGTCTGAAATCTTATTATTTGGGATTAAATTTTATTAAATCCAGTGTATTATTTACTTTTCAATTTGTAATTTTTCAACTTTTTAATAAAGTACATACTATTAATAAGGACTGTTTTTATCGTAATAAACTAATACTATAATTTAGTTTTTTAATTTCCACTCAAGAAATTCCATATATTTAAATAGAGCTAAAAAGTTAGGATAACCTAATATCTTTAAAAAACAGAGACGGAAAAAGTGATATGGAAGACCTTCAACGTAATTTGAATATAAAAAGTTTATCGAGTTTATTGATATATTCAATTATGATATTAGTGATATTCACTTTTTCTTTTCCTTCTATTTCTTCCCAAGATGATAAAAATGAAAGTAGTCTCGCAGGTAAAACTATGACTTTACAAGAAAATGATTTACAACAGAAATTTATAATATTTGTTAATCTTGAAAGAATTCAAACATACATAGATTTAGCCGAAAATAACCTCAATTCAGGTAATACAAATAATGCCTTTTCACATGCATATATACCCCATCAAACCATATTTCCATCAATAAAGAAAGAAATAACTGAAGTTGATCCAACGATATCTATAGAATTAGAAAGGTTACTAACTGATCTGCCAATGCATTTGACCAATTTTGAAAACAACCAAAAGGATATAGTTAAAAGTACTATCACTGAAATTCAAAGTGCTATTGGATCGTTAATTAATAAATTAATTTACACGGAAAATATAAACTCAGATTATTTTCTTCTTCAGAGTTCTATAGTATTGTTAAGGGATGTAATAACTATGTCAAACGAGTTAAAAAATCTCCAATCATCTGACGTCCAACTGGAGTATGAGAATCTTGAAGCACTGTTGAACAAGTCAAAAGAACAATTTACAAAGATATCTGATATATTAAATGAAGAAAACAAAAGCTCAATTCTCTCTTTGTTTTCGACTAGTGAAAAACAGTTACATAATAAGAATCTAGATTCTTTTTCTTCTTCACTTGATTCATTAGAAAATAAGTTAATAAATTTATCACCCTCAATTACACAATCTGCTAAACATAACGAATATGGAAAATATTTTGCAAACATACGTTCACTAGTCGAAAAAGCGTTAGTTAACATTCAGAATAGTGATTATAGAGAAGCAGATAAATTGGTGATTTCCGCTTATCTTGATAATTATGAATATCTAGAGGCTCCATTGGAACAAAAAGATCCAAAGCTAATGGTTGACATAGAATTAAGTCTCAGAGAGAAACTTCGTGAACTTATAAAAGAGAAAGAATCGCCAGAAAAGATCAAATTATTTATATATAATAATATATTGGACAAAATTGACCAAGCAGAATCATTATTACAAAATAATATTTCAATTTCCTCATCGGATCAGGACAGTATGAATCCTCAAAATATTGAAGGAAAAAATTTGGCAGATATTGATTTACTAAAGAAGGGATTTGGGACATTTGAGGGAGAAAGAAAAGCTATGGGTGACTCGGATGAGACTACACAGAAGGGAGTAAGAAATGATATTGATCAAATAAGAATAAACCTCATCAAAGTATTAGATTTATATAAAAATGAGAAATATGATGAAGCTTTAGCACTTTCTAGATCTGCTTATCTTGATAGTTATGAAAAAATTGAGCTACCTCTTAGACCAATCGATCCAGATTTCACTTTAGAAATGGAAATAAGATTTGCAGAGCTCAGAAACCTTATTGAACAAAGAGAATCATATGAAAAAATTTTAAATACAATTTCTGAAATTCAAGGAGGTCTAGACGAATCGGAGAGACTTGTTTCAGGAATAGGGTCTATTGCACCAGGGATTGCTTTCTCTTCCTCCTTTTCTCTGATATTCAGAGAAGGCTTAGAATCTGCATTGATTATAGGAGCAATTACTACATATTTAGAAGCGTCTAGAAATGATCGGTTTAAACGACATGTATATTTTGGGATTTTAATTGCTATTGGTGCTACCGCGATAACATGGTTTATAGCTCAGTTTCTAATAGAAATTTCTGGAGTCAATCGAGAACTTATTGAAGCAATAGCTGGAATATCTGCAGTAGCCGTTTTGTTTTGGGTAAGCTTCTGGGTTCTAAACAAAATTGAAACCAAAAAATGGATTGAATTTGTTAAATCCAAGGTATGGAAGGCTACTACAACAGGTAGTGCAATGGTTTTTGTAATGCTCGCTTTTTTCACCGTTTATCGAGAAGGATTTGAGACTGTTCTCTTCTATCAGGCAATGTTCTCTTTTGCCAAACATATGGAATTATTTATTATATCGGGTATGTTAGTAGGCTTGGTAGTTATTATATCAGTAGCGTTAATCGTAAACAAATTAGGTAAACGATTACCATTGCGGGTTCTTTTTGGTCTCACAATGGGAATAGGAGCTTATATGTCTATTACATTCCTTGGAAATGCAATACGTGAATTTCAAGAAGTTGGATATATTTCTACTACTCACTTATTCGGAATAATTCCCAGATTGGATGTAAACCTTGCAACTATGACTGGAATACATCCTACTTTGGAGACTGTTGTAGGGCAGGTAATTTTATTATCGATATATCTTGTTGGTTCTCTATATATCCTTGTTATACAACCTAGAAAAAAGAAAATGATCGAATCTTCCCGGAAATCCATGTCTGATTTTCAAAAGAAATAGCAATTCCTATTTCGAAAGTTTATATATTAGTCTACCCTAATTAGTCTAACCTAATTATGTTAACAAGTACCTCGATAAAAAAAAATTGGGATATTGATAAAAATGTACAGATATATTTTTTAAAAAATTTAATTGGGAATGAAACATATAAAGTTATTTTAGCAATAATGAAATCTTCTAAGACAATTTACCAAATTCATCATGAAACAAATGTCCCATTAAGTACTATTTATAAAAGAATGAAGAAATTGGAAAAAATGGGGATTGTATTCATTGATAGAATTCATATTAATTGTAAAGGAAAAAAAAATATTTTTTATAAAAGTAGATTAAAATCAGTAACATTTACACTAGATGAAAATGAAGTTGATCTTATTGTGAACTAGCTTAACATTTTTTTGCTTACAATATATTTTTTTATAATATCTTGATTATTTCTAATTATATTGATATCATATTTTTTATAGAAATTCTTCCTATTAGAGAAGTATTATTCCTTTCATCTTTTTTCGTAAGGATTATAACATGTATACAAATAATAATTTAGATTAAGAGTAATTCAATAAAACCTTACATCAGACCCTTTAGTTTGTATTACTATGAATTAACTAGATCCATTTTTTTGATAATGTCATTTGCTGGATTACTTTCCAGCGGATGGTTTGGTATTCCCCTAATTCCACATTATTTTACGGATAAAGATATTGATCCTCTTAACATTATCTTAACAGTTCTAAGTGTACTTAGTATTATTTGGGGGATAATGGCTTATAGAGAATTTACTAAATTTATTAATGCTATTATAGGAGCTAGAGATGTTTGTAAAACAATAGACCCAAAAATTGGAAATTACGACTATTCATCATTTAATCCAGTAACAAAAGGATTTGAAAGAGGTTATGTACATCTCAGTGTAACTGATTTCTGGGATAGCGAAACACGAGTTCCTGATTGGTTGGATAAAGGAAAGTATTGGCATATTCTTCTGAGACTTCAAACAAGTGGTAAAGATATTTTACTTAGAGTGGACAAAGATTTAGATCTCCAGTTTTTTTCAGAAAAAAAAATAGCAGCTACTACTTACAAAGAAAATCTAACAAAGAAAAAACTCTTTAGGAAAAAATCTAGATATATAGTTAGTATTCCTCAATGGTTGGTAATGAACACTGATATTAATCACATTACAAAAACTAGATTAAATATATCTGATTTAGATTTCGGTATGCTAATAAACTCTGTTAACAAGCAGATAAATCAAGCATCTAACACTATAATAGAACATGAAACAAAAAGAATCAAATATTCTTGGATCCCTAGCCTAATTTCTATATATTTAGTTCAGAGTTTACCTTTAAAAATTTTATATGAAGAAATTTATGCAAAAACTGTAAAATATATACCTGCACAACAAGGACATATAATAGACAAAACTAACTTAAACCTTTCTTATATGACTATCGATGAATTAAGTGAATCATTGCTTGTATTAGCAAAAATCAGGAATATCAAAAAAGAAAAAATAGACAAAATTCGACATATCATCCGATTTTTGAGAAACATGTATGCTAAACAAGGTCTGGGAGATGGATCAAATAGATATCACAATTTCCACCATAGTTTAGAAGTTGCATATTTAAGTATACAAATGCTACCTACAGAATTTCGTGGAACCTATTTTACGCCAGAAGATTATGAGTTTTTATTGATATCAGGTTTACTACATGATTATGATTTAGAGCAGGGCAAATATAAGACTAGTATAGGAACATTTAGATCAGAAGGTCCAAAAGTTGAAAGAACCATCTCAGCTATATCTGATATGCGTATTGTTGATGCTTACTACAGTATGAATGAATTAGAATTTAAATCCTACTTTAGGGAAAATAAAAGTAGTCTTATCCCTCCAATAGATTATGTAACTACTCATCCAGAATATGTAAAGAAAGATCATCCAATACAAAATATTATAATACAAGCTATGATATGGAGAACAGATTACCCTTTTATACAAAAGATTTCATCAATGCAAAAATATCGAGATTTATTACTAAATATAAAAAATCCAGACGACAGAAATAAATATGAATTATTATCCGAGGTTTTATGGCTAGCTGATTTATCTGTGACCTATATGAGCTCGGATCCAATTAGTGCCTGGGATAGAGTGACACATCTTTATAATGAATTAATGCTTTCAAAATTAGAGGCGGTATCAAAAACCGATAAATTCTTTTTGGAATTTATCGATGTCAACCTTTTCAAGGAATTAATAAATAATAGAAATTTTCCCAATATATTTAGGCAAAGGTGGAATTTGATATATCAATTTTATCATGAGGGTAATCCTTCAACTCAAATTAACAAAACTATTTCAAAAGCCCAAAAATCATTTTCAAAAATAAACCTAGATATGGGTTTGACAATAGGCGATCATCTGTTCTATCTTGCTTCAAATCATCCTGAAGAGTATTTTGTCGCTATAGGAAGTGACGAACGGCAGATATTGAACATAAAAAATAAGATAACCTTATTAGAGTCACAAAATGTAACAGTTTTTTGGGGCGATTATATCAAATTGCTGTCTAATATTAGTCCTAGGTCAATAGATAATATTTTTCTTATTTTATCAAATTTCGACCACTTACAAAATATTGCTTTAGACAAGAATAAATTTAAAATAATCTTTGAAAATGCATCATCTGCATTAAAACCCAATGGATCAATTCTATTAATAACAAATATAGTAGATAATGATAAACGTATCGAAATAGTTTCTATGGCAGAAAAAAATGGATTTAGATTATCATCATCACCTGCATATGGAACCTATTTTAGTAAATCATTTACTTTGGAACACTTCTCTGTTGATGATAATCTATCTTTTTTATTATTTCAATCCAAGAGCAATGTACCAGATTGATTTAACTCATAAGATAGATAACGATTTTTAAAAATATATAAATGAACCAACGATTACGATATTAAAAAGGGATGTCGGAAAAAATTAAAGTCGCAATTGCTGGTGTAGGAAATTGTGCTTCAGCCCTTATTCAAGGGATACAATATTATAAATCGATGAATGAAAAGGATTCAACAGGATTAACATCTTATAACTTGGCAGGTTATACGCCTGAGGATATTGAATTTGTTGCCGCTTTCGATGTCTCTGATTCAAAGGTAGGATTAGATATATCTAAAGCGATTTTTTCTGAACCAAATAACGCAATGAAAATCATTTCAGTGGATAATTTAGATGTTAAGGTGAACAAAGGAAAGGTTTTAGACGGAGTGGGCAAACATCTATCTGAAAAAATTCGTATTTCTCAAGAACCTGTCGTAGATGTAGCAACTATTTTGAAGGACACTAATACAGATATACTCTTGAATTACCTGCCAGTAGGAAGTAGAGAGGCTACAAAATATTATACCGATCAATGCCTGAATGCTGGAGTCTCTTTTATAAATGCGATACCTGTTTTTATTGCTTCTGAACCTAAATGGCAGACCTCATTTAGGGATAAAAATATTGTATGTGCTGGTGACGATATTATGAGTCAAGTAGGAGCAACGGTTGTCCACAAAACTTTAGTAAAGCTATTTATCGATAGAGGCGTTAAGGTTGATTCGACCTATCAATTGAATATAGGGGGTGATATGGACTTTTACAACATGCTTGATGCGGAACGATTAGAAGATAAAAGAATCAGCAAAACTAGTGCAGTAGAAGCCATGTCTCCTTACACTATTTCAATGAGGATAGGTCCTTCAGACTATGTGGATTCTCTTAGGAATGATAAAGTTTGTTATATCAATATCCGAGGTAAGAAATTCGGAAACATTCCGATCGAATTGGATTTAAAATTAAGAGTTGCAGATGCTTATAATAGTGCAGGTATAATGATCGATGCTATCCGTGCAACTAAAATTGCAATTGATCGAGGAATCTCTGGATCTCTAGAGAGTGTATCTGCATATTGTTTCAAACACCCCCCAATTCAAATGTCGTATACAAAAGCTAAAGAAAATTTTGTCGAATTTGTTAATGGTCAAAGGGATCTTTAAACTTATTATATTCACCAAAATTGTCAGCAATATATAATATATTTTCATGTAAAATGACAAACTCCAAACTCAAGATCTTCATCATTTTTTATTTCTCAGAAGGGCTATTTTCTTCATCGTTTGCCAAAATCAAGACGATAGAATAAAATAAAAATTTAACTCATTATCAACGTAATAACTGTTAGAACGTGTCTCAAATTTGAATTTACAATTTTTAGAGTTAAACTCCTTTGGTTCTAGCATCATTCCATAAATATTGAAAATAGTCTTTAGCATATCCTGCTAATCCTGGATGTTCTGCCCAAATAGCTATTGGTTCGAACCCCCCCTTTTCACTTCTTTCCTCACCTAATAGTATCAAGACTTGTTTTCCATCACCAATAACTCCTCCTCCAAACATATTATCCTTAATTCGCACGTCTGCGATTCTAGATATAGCTTTTATTATTTCGATGTTTGTACCCTCTGAAACTAATACTATTATTTTTATTCCTTTATCATATAATGTTCTAAGAAGCGGTTGTAACGGTTTTGCAATCTCTTGGGCTATTTGTGGCAATGCAATTAAAAGTTCCTTTTGACTTGTCTGGATAATCTCATTGACTTTAGTAGCGATATTATAAAATCCTCTGACTACCCATATTTCTGGTTTTTCTTTTACTCCACTTTTTTGATAGATTGGCATCAATTCGTTTCTAATTATATCTTCATTATACTTTATTTCACTCTCTTTTTGTATTTTTATAGCTTCAAGTGCTGTTGACGGAGATTTTGGAAAAAATTTTTGAGGTCGTGAACTATTTGACTCTAACCATACTTTATCTTCCAATGAATTCAAGACCTCATATATTTTTGAATATGGAACCCCTGATTTTTTGGATATGTCGGAAGCAGTTAGTGGTCCATGTTCTAATAATGCTAAATATACCTTAATTTCATAACTAGTCAAGCCAAGAGTTTCCATTGCTTTTCTTGACTTGTCGCTTATATTCATTGGATCAAATTCATATTTATATGGTGTAATATAAGTCTGCTCACACTCTAAAAATCATATATTTTATTAGATAGAATATTTAGAGAAATAAATTGATAACTTACTTTTAATATATTTATCGATTCATTAATTAATTTATCAATTACATTTATTAAATTTCAAATCATCTTCAACAAAAACGTTAATTGTTTTCTTTCATATATGATCTTGCATTAAATCTAATCAATGTTAACTGATTTCAATTTTATCATAACTAAAAAATCAAATATTAAAAATCTAGAAAAAAACTAAAATAAATATTTGAAATTTTCAACTTCCTAATCCTTTATAGAATAATGATTTTTCCTATCCAAGATTCAGATGTTTATAGCACAGTTTAATATGAAATAATAAATATAGATTTACTAATATTAAACTAAAGTTACATGAATATCAGATGAAAGTTATTCTTATAGATTATGGTTCTACTCCTACTTTAATTTCACATGGTAAAAACTATGCTATGATAAATTTAATCTTTTAAACACAAGACGTAGTTTGAAACCTAATTATGGTCCAAGTAAACCAATTTAGTAAGGAAGGTTTAATAATCGTGCTCATTTTTTTGGTTATGTCTAATCATGCCTAAATTTAAATCAACACAAGATATCGTAAGGATTATTGATAATAAAGACCAAATTCGTAATTTTGGTGTTATTGCTCATGTTGATCACGGTAAAACAACTATGAGTGATAGTCTCTTGGCTGCATCTGGAATAATTTCTCCATCTGTAGCAGGACAGGCGTTAGCTTTGGATTCTATGAAGCTTGAACAAAATAGACAGATGACTATTAGAGGTGCGAATGTAACACTTTTTTATGAACATGAAGGGAAAGAATATGTGATAAATATGATAGATACTCCTGGACACATAGATTTCACTGGTCGAGTAACTAGGGCTTTACGTGCAATAGATGGGGTAGTAGTAGTGTCAGATTCAGTAGAGGGTATTATGACTCAAACTGAGACAGTAACAAGACAGGCTTTGGAAGAAAGAGTTAGACCAGTTCTATATATTAATAAAATTGATAGATTAGTTAAAGAATTACGTCTAGATCCGCCAGCAATGCAAAAATGGTTATCAAATATTATTGCAGAATTTAACAAACTAGTAGATCTTTACGCTGAACCTGAACTAAAGGAAAGATGGAAGGTAAGTATACAAGGAAATACGGTAGCATTTGGATCTGCTAAGGATAGATGGGGTTTTAATTTCAAAGTAGCCCAAAAAAAGGGTTTTAGTTTTAAAGATGTCTATGATGCTTATACTTCTGATGATCCTAATAACATTAAAAAACTCTCCGAAAGAGCTCCTCTTCATGAAGCTGTTCTTGGAATGGTAGTTCAACATCATCCACCTCCTCACGTTGCACAGAAATATAGAATTCCTAAAATATGGCCCGGAGATCTTAATTCCGATATTGGAAAAGCATTAATTAATTGTGATGAAAAAGGTCCTGCTGTTATGATGGTAACAACGATAAACGTCGATCCACAGGCGGGGAGAATAGCAACAGGTCGTTTATTTTCTGGAACCATTAAAGATGGAGATGAAATATATCTGATTGACGCAAAAAGATCTGGCAAAGTCCAGTCAGTAAACATTTACATGGGAAATACTAGGGAAATTGTAAGTGTATTGCCAGCAGGAAATATTCCTGCTTTGTTAGGTTTAGATTATGCTGTTGCAGGAGAAACTCTTTCAACTGTTAAAAATAATATTGCTTTCGAATCTATAAAATATGTTTCCGAACCTGTTGTTACTATAGCTGTGGAACCAAAACATCCCAAAGATCTACCTAAACTTGTGGAGGCTCTTAGAAGAATAACTGTTGAAGATCCCAATCTTATAGTAAAAATAAATGAAGAAACAGGTGAAACTCTTTTGGCTGGGATGGGTGTATTACACTTAGAAATAGCAACTTCCCTTCTCCAAGAGGCAGGTTTACAAATTACAACATCTCAACCTTTAATTAATTATAGAGAAACAATTCGTTCACCTGCTGGACCTATAATGAGTAAGTCACCAAATAGACACAACAAAATCTTTATGAGAGTAGAACCTCTCAAGGATGAGATAATAGAGATGATAAAAACTGGTCAAATAAGAGAAGATATGGATAAAAAAGAACTAGCTAGGATGTTAAGAGAAAAGGGCTGGAATGCAGAAGAAGCTCGAAATGTTAGTGCTATTGATCCATCAGGTAACATGCTAATAGACGAAACAAAAGGAGTACAATTCATACAAGAATCCATGGATTCCATAAAATCTGGATTCGATGATGTGATTCATTCCGGAGGTATAGCACGCGAAACACTCAGAGGGGTAAAATTCGTTTTGAACCACTTTGTTCCTCATGAAGATCCTGCCCATAGAGGTTTAGCTCAATTAATGCCAGCTACTAGGAGAGCAATGTTAGGGTCAATGTTAATAGCTAACCCCGTTTTATTAGAACCAATTTTGGGGATAGAAGTGAAATGTCCTCAGGAACAAATAGGTACCGTTGCTGGAATTCTCTCTGGTAAAAGAGGCAAATTATTGAATGTAGATCAGAAAGGAGTAATAGCGATTATGCAAGGAGAAGTACCAGCATCAGAAACCTTCGATTTATCCGAAGCAATGCGAGGGGGTACTGCCGGAAAAGCAATGTGGAGTACGTATTTTAAGAGCTGGCAACCTGTTCCTCAGTCTGTTTTTAAAAATCTAATTACTGAGATTAGAAAACGTAAAGGACTCAATCCAGATCCACCAAATCCTGATGAATTTATCGATAAAGAATAACTTTTATTTTAACTTAATATTCTTCTATTGTTAATCATGAGAGTTAATTATTCAAATATATGGGAATTAGTTAACTCCAGTGAACCAAGCTAGTAGCTTTTTCGTGCAATTTTTTATTAAATAATTTTATGTCTATATCTTTGAAAGGATTAATCTTCTCCAAACTATGAGGTTCTGACCCTTGCTCGATAGTAGATTTATTTCTTAATTCCTCAAGTATCTTCTCTTGTAATTTAGGATGGCAAATTTTACTATGATAAATACATCCTAAAGAACCATTAATCATCTCTTTTAGATGAGCATCTCCCTTCTCTTCATGGAAATGTGGATTTCTCGTTTCTACCTGCATTACTTCAACACCTTTATCCATTGCCTCTTGGTTATCTGTTGGTAATATTCCTCCAAACTGCTCCAAGAGATTAACAATTTCATAAGTTTCAACGGAAAAACCAGAAGAGAAATTCATTAATTCTGCCAGTTTTATAGAGATACAATGTTCACCGGAGTTTCCTGTTCGTACTACTTCTGTTTCAAATCCGGTATAATAGGAAATGAGGGAATTTAGATAGTGATTTGTTATTTCTGAGACTCTACCCCATTTTGAAAAGTATATTCCACTTTCTGAAATTTTCGGTTTATAAATCCAAGATACTCTAATCATTTTATAAGGTGTATTAGCCATTGCTATTCCTGCGGAGAATATCTTTACATATTCATTTACTGCTCCAGGAACGTAATTATCCCCATCTATAAATCCCACATAATCTTTTTTAGCCATTTTTGCAAGTAACATTCCTAGGATCATTCCTTCAGCCTTGCCGTTTCTCACAAGCTTATCCTGATCCAGTAAATCTGTATAACCTACATCTTTTAAAGTCTCTGCAACTCCTTCGTCTCGCTGATGAAGGATTAATGCATTCTTATTGGCAAATCTATTAAATTGCTGTAACGCCTCCTTTTCTAATTTATATCTGTCAACTGGCTGTCTGGGGCTATTAGATAAAATTATTGTCATGCAATCATGAGGAATACCACTTAAAACGCCTTCTAATAACTTTAATCTCTCATTTCTTATTGGAATTACAATGGCCATCTTACTTTCGATTTCTGAAATCTGTTCATTTCCTATACCTACTATATGTTCGGAAAATTTTTTACCTTTTTCTAGCCCTGAATCCAATTCAAATACTCTCTGAACACCATGCAGGCTTATAGAACCGAACCTTTCAGTATATCTAGGTAAATCCAGTTTCATAATGTTCTAACCTCTATATGGTATCTCATATTTTTAATTATAAGAAATAGTATGATATAAATACCAATTTAATATATAGATTTACAAACTATTTTATTAATTGTAAAATTGATTTAACTTTACACTTTCGCCAGCTATTTTACTTTCTTCAACATTTCTTTGCTTTCTTTTATAAATTGATTCCTCTTTTTCTAAATCTCTTAGCAATCTTACAAAGGATTTTTCCTCTATAAATTCTTTTAATATTCTTTCTATAGCCCTCTCATCCAATATAATTTAAAAATGAATATGTTATTTAACGAATATTGAAACTAATATCGAAACATTTTTCAATACACTTTTCAATATAAATTTTCGAAATAAAGTTATATATTGTTAATAAATTTATTTAATGTATGAAAGCAAAAAGTAAATTATTAATTCTTGATCTTTAGTCATATTACAAATCTATTAAGTTCTTTAATTTGTGTTTATTTTATTAAGTTTCTTCATGCTTTTTGCTATTAAAAAAGGTGTGATTACTAAAATGGGGATACTTAGAGATATGAATAATGTTTGAAAAGATGCTAACGCGGAAATTGATGTTGTACCAACAGTTACACTAAATATCGCAGCAATAATACTTCCTGCACATGTAGGACAACCTATGAAAAGACCACAGGTAGCACCTACACCTCCTAATATACCGTTTCTTTTTTCTTTTATCTTTTTAAGCGCATAGGCATATAACGATATATTAAATCCTACTAACATGGAAACAATTAAAACCAACAGAAGGTTGAGGGGAAGGAGAAATATAAAAAAATATGGTGACAAATAAATATACATCATAGGAACATAGCCTATCATAGCGCAACAAGGAATAATTTTTACGTATGGATATTGATTATCCGATTCGGAAATCAACATATTAGAATCAAATACAAATATCTGTGATAAAAGACTAAAAATAACTCCATAAGCAATAGCAGTAGGGAATATTATCAAAGAATATTTAATGTTCTTTTTAAAAGGCTTGGATATGTAAGGTATTAGACCATTATTTAGATAATTACTAGTATATAGCTTCCAAATCCCTAAACAAATAGCAAGTGATGAAATAAAAGTAATTAACATCACTGCTGTAGATAAATTAAACAAGGAATCAGTAAAAAGAATAGAATCATTGAAATAAGGATTTGTTAGATTGGAATAGATAAACAATGCTATACAAATTGAAGTTACACCTGTAAAAATAATCCTAAAACCTTCATTACGAAACAAGGTCTGAATTTTCAATTGCGAATCTATCTATAGAGATAAGGTGAACCACAATTTATTTTTTTGATATGATAGATAAATAGAAATTTGAAATATTTAAACAACACTTATGTTTTAGATAGTAGATAAAAGATTATGAATGATAACACTCCTGATGATGATTATATTGATGTAGAAATCTCAAATATTGGTTACGTAGATAATCTAGGTCTAGAGGGTTTCCTAGTGCTAAAATCAATTGATGGAAAAGAATTTCCAATTAATGCTTTTTCTGGAGAAGTGGCCAAACATATACTGAGATTTAAACAAGGTGATAAGACTACTATACCAACAATATATAATTTAGTTGAAGAAATAGCAGTACTACAAGACCTTTTGCTAATGGAAACCAGGATATATCTTAGTGGTTCTTTATTACGTGCCAACCTATATTTTAGAGGAAGAAAGGATACATTAATCTTGAGGAACTATCGAGCATCAGATGCAATAGCACTTGCCTCATATTATGAAGTTCCAATTAAAGTTAGAAAAAATCTATTCGAAGAAACAATACAACAGTAGCTTTAGATTATTTAATAACACTCAGATTTTGTATATTTTCATTCCAAAGACTTTCGCCAACTATCGTTTTTTACCCATATTGAAAACAAATAATAATTTTTTTTACTAGGATAATCTATGTTGAATTTTGTAGGAGAAATAACCGATCCTATTCATAAATATATAAGAATTACAGAAATAGAAAGAGAATTAATTGACTCACATGTTTTTCAAAGGCTGAGAAAAATTCGACAACTTGCCGGTGCTCATTTGGTATATCCAAGTGCACATCATACAAGATTTGAACACTCATTAGGAACCATGCATTTAACTGGTTTGGCTGCTCAGTGTCTTCTTGATAAAGGATACATAGAGAAAAAAGATCAGATTGAGATTTTAAGAGTAGCAGCTCTCCTACATGATATTGGTCATGGTCCTTTCTCTCATCTATTTGAAGAAGTTCTTTTGGCTAGAAAGACATATACCACTAATCATGAAAATATAGGGGAAAGGATCATTAAAGAAACTATAATAAATGATATCTTGAAAAAATATGGATATGATTCTAATTATATCTGTACTATCTCATTCGGCGAATCTCCTATTATTTTTTACAATGAGATAATTTCCGGAGCTCTCTCTTCTGATATAATGGATTATTTACCGAGAGATAGTTTTTTTACTGGTGTAGAATATGGGAAAATAGACTACTATAGATTGATAAGCTCTCTTGAAGTACTCTCCAATGGTCATCTAGGGATAGACAAATCAGCGATTAATTCACTTGAATCAATGCTAATCTCTAGATATCAAATGTTCAAAGCAGTATACTTTCATAAAACTGTGAGATCTGCAGAAGTGATGTTACTGCATTCTCTTTTGGAAGCAGATTCACAACTCCATTTTTCTTCTTTGTCCATTGATGACTTTATAGGATATACCGACGAGAGTATAATCGATACGATATGTTCCCTTAAAGACTGTCATGCAGCTAAATTAGCTAAAGATTACAAAGATCGAAAATTATTAAAATGTGTTTATGAAAAATTTCTTCAAAATAAGAATAAATCTGATGATATAGATTTAACAAAAAAACAAACTTTTCTTAAGAATATGATAAATTCACTGGATATTCAAAATGAATTAATATTCATTGATATTTCTAGAACTCCCTCCATGCCACTAACACCAAAAAAAGATGAATTGAATTCAATCATGTTGGTGGATAAAGATTCAGAGTTTGAAACTCATACATCTGAAATCCCATTAATAGATTCAATATCCGGATTTTTAGATATGATCAGAGTATATACCACCGATATTAATAGGCATAAACTAGAAAAGGCTTTAAAAAATATTGATCTATTACCTGGTGGCTAAACTATGAATGATTACAATAGAAATCGTGTGGTTATAAAATTAAGTGGAAGTGTTTTTAACATACTTGATAACCAAACCACTGCAGAGGTTTTAAGACAATATAGCTCTATGTTGGTTCATATCAATAAGACGGTTCAACCTGTTGTCGTTGCTGGAGGTGGAAAAATTGCAAGATATTATATTCAGATTGCAAGAAAATTGGGTTTGGACGAATCTAGTTTAGATCTAATTGGAATAGATATCTCGCGATTGAATGCTAAACTACTGATTTCATCTCTAGGAGACCATGCCTATCCAAACGTTCCAAAATCATTGGATGAAATAAGTAATTTTATTGTTAGTAATAAAATTATTATAAGTGGCGGATTACATCCTGGTCAAAGTACCAATGCTACATCAGCGCTAATAGCTGAGAAAATACGAGCAAAAGAATTTATCAATGCTACCGACGTAGAAGGTATTTATGATATGGATCCAAGAAATAACCACACCGCGAAATTATTTGATAAAATTACGTTAAACAAATGCCTAGATATGTTATCTGACCGTAGCTCAATGGCAGGAGAATATGATTTGATGGATATTGTAGCATTAAAAGTTATCGAGAGATCCAAAATTAATACTAGAGTGATTCTGTCATCACCTGAGAATATCATAAACACTATTGAAGGAAAACAATACAAAGGAACAGAGTTAATTTTAAAATAAATTATTATGATACTGTCTTAATTTCTCCATTATATACAGATAGTCCATCCTTTATCATTTTTTCGATGATCATCTTACCTTCATCAATATTCATTGGTTTGGATTGTGCTTTAGCAAAACCTTCTGCATCACAAATCATAATAATAATTTCATTACCATTATTTAGTTCACCTACTAATATTTCCTCTCCCACTGGTTCAAAACCAGAACGCCCAGTTTTGATTGTATAAGTAAGCATAGCGTAACCTGTATATTCAAATAACTTGATCTGAGCCTTTTTCGATCTTTCTTTACCTAAGTGTGCCGCTTTATGATATTGCATAACTTTAATACCTCATAGTAGACTTATTACTTTTTTTTAATCTAATTATTATATCTTATCATGGTATACTAAAATAAATGAGTTAAATAATTTAACACTTAAATTGTTAGTAGGTATTACGATACTTAAGAATAATTATGTTCAATACAGAGCATTATTTGTTGCAAATTCCAGGAGGATTCGAATGGATATTCATTATTGTAATAATAGTAGTCTTGTTTTTTGGGGTCAAAAAAATTCCTGAATTAGCTAAATCCTTTGGAAAAGCGTCAGCCGAATTTCAGAAAGCTAAACTAGAGGCTAAAAGAGAGCTGGAAAAGTATAGAAATGAAAATCCTAATGTAGGAAGAGAGAAGCTAGAATCGATTGCAGACACACTTGGAATTGATTATACAAATAAGAACGATGATGAACTGAAACAAGCTATAGAAAAGGAAATTAATAAAAATAAAAGTAAATGATCGATTCTCCCATATAATTTAGATAAACATTTTATTGCACTATAAATAACATTTTTTCACTCCATGACAATTGAAAAAGATATTTCTAATATTGTTAAAGGTTACGATCACAAAAATATCAATTTAGGAGTGTTGGGAAGCCATTCTGCATTAGAAATAATGGATGGTGCAACTGATGAATCAATGAAAACAGTTTGTATCTGTCAAAAGGGTAGAGAAACACCATATCTACGTTTCAGAAGGATTTCCAATAATGTCTTAATATTAGATAAATTTAAAGATATAATGGATACATCATTTCAGCAAAAATTGAGAGATCTCAATGTTATCATGATAGCTCATAGGGCATTCTCTGTTTATTTAGGATACGATAATATTGAAAATAGTTTTTTCATACCTATTTTTGGAAATAGAAAACTTTTGAAGGCAGAAGAAAGAACATATCCAAAAAATCAATACTATTTGTTAAATAAATCTAGTATTAAACATCCAAAAATATACAACGATCCTTCAAAAATATCTGGTCCTTCGATTGTAAAAGTCCAAGAAGCTACTAGGAAATTAGAAAGAGCATTTTATTTTGTATCATCTTATGATGATTTTTTAGAAAAGACGGAGAAAAAGATAGAAAATGGGATAATCACTAGGTATGACATCGATTCCGCATTAATTGAAGAATATGTAATAGGAACTTATTTTAATTTTAATTTTTTTCATTCGCCTATTAATAATGATACAGAATTTCTGGGTATAGAAAGAAGATTACAAACGAACTTACATGATTTCACTACCTCACTAACCGCAAAACAACAGTTAGAATTAGATATAGAATTACAAAATATAGAAATAGGACATACACCAGCTAGTATACGTGAATCTATGTTAGAAAAAGTTTTTGAAATTGGTGATAAATTTGTTGAGGGAGTAAAAGAAGAATACAAACCAGGATTAATAGGACCATTTTCTTTACAAAGCATTGTAACCAAAGATTTAGATATATATGTTTATGATGTTTCTTTTAGAGTACCTGGTAATCCAATATTATCTACTACGAGTCCATATACAAAATACTATTATGGATATCCTATGGGAGTTGGACGAAGAATCGCCATAGAGATTAAAGAAGCGATTAAAGAAAATAGGTTAGATGAAATAATCACATAACATTTATTTTAGATAATAATATTGATAAATTAGGAATACAAATTCTTAATTATCTTTAGTGCTTCTTTCAAATTCTTAACAGTAAAACAAGGAATTTCATATGAATTTCTTGGTGACTGTAAACTAAAAATAGAATCAGTAATACGAATTGTATTCATCCCTAATCTATTCCCATAGTAAATATCAGTATTTAATCTGTCTCCTATCATTACACAATTAGAAGTTATAATATTTTTTTGTTTAACTAAACATAATATTACTCTTTCATCAGCTTTACTATTGTTCATTCCTGATACATTGAAGATAAATTCGAAAAAATCGTAGATCTCTTCTCTTTTAAGTAATTCGATAGATTCTGTTGAATTATAG
This sequence comes from Nitrososphaeraceae archaeon, assembly GCA_042138015.1. Lineage (GTDB taxonomy): Archaea > Thermoproteota > Nitrososphaeria > Nitrososphaerales > Nitrososphaeraceae > TH1177. The sequence goes on from JBHIVA010000006.1 coordinate 29,027, forward strand.
GAAATTATTCCCAAGGAATGATCTTCAGATAATTTCTCTAATATCTTTCTTACATTAGAACTCACATAGCTATATTTTTTTTCCTTATCTGATAGCTCTGATTGTATCCTCCTTAAGATAATTTTTTCGTATCCTATAGGTAAAGTAAGTTTACATATTTCGCTAATCAGTTCCTCAAAACTCTCGGTTAAAATCTTTCTGGTTTGTATTATATCATTTCTTAAAGTCATATAATTCTTAAAATCAATCCTTGCTCCAAATCCGTTCATTTGTTCAAAAACCCTTTTATCAAAATATTTAATAAATTTCCATTTATTAATTAGAGTCTGACCTAATCCAAATATTAAGAACTTTTCTCCCATATGATCTCACTATTTATTAACTTTAATATTTCTATATTGGAATTAGGCCATATTCATGGATTGCTAGGTAAAATAAAATATAGATCATAATATAATGAATTTGATAAATATTAATGAAGATCGGAATAATATCAGATACTCATGATGACATAGATAACGTGAAGAACGCTATCGAAATTTTTAACTCTAACAATGTCGATTATGTCTTTCATGCTGGTGATTATGTTTTTCCTGGGATTGTACTTGAATTTGGTAATTTAAACAGCCATATAAAATTCATTGGAGTACTAGGTAATAATGATGGAGAAAAGGTAGGACTTGCTAACAGCTTTCGTTCTATCTCTGGTGATCTCCGATGGGATTTTGGTGAATATAAAATAGGGGAACTTTTAGTAGGTATATACCATGGGACAAACACTACTTTAACTAATTCGTTGATTTTCTCTAATAGATACGATATTTTCCTTTATGGACATACCCATAAAAAAGATACTAGAAAAATAGGAAAAACTCATGTATTTAATCCAGGCAGTGCCCACCCAAAATTGCAGAAAGATAATTCTAAGTATGGTCCATCAGTAATTATTTACGACACTAGTAAAAAAAATTATATATTCTTTGGATTGGATTAATAGATGTTTTTATATTATTTTTTCTCTTTAAATTACTCGTTATAATCCTGCATGTGTATATCTATGAATAAACAATTCTTCTTCATAAATTGTTTTATACCCGCATATTTCGCATGATAAAAAATCGGTTATCTTTTCTAAATCTATATTTTTTGCTACTATAATGATATTCTCAAAATCAGTTATTTTATAGTCGAATAAGTTAGCATCATTTTCGAAAATATTCTGCATAATATTCTTAGTCATTTTTTTAACTATACTTAAATTACTAGATTTTGTATTAATTATGATACTACACTGGTCTTCATTTAGTTCTAGATCACTATTTTTTAATATATTATTTTGATTTAAATCCAAACTTAACAAATCAAATATTTTTTTCGCAAGATCCAGATTTCTTGCAAAATCTATTTTTATAGATTTTATCATTTAAATATATCTAAAAAAACAAAATTTAATACTTACTATTGTAAACAAATGTTAGTTTTTAAGTTTATTATCTGATAAACCTAATTGATCTGATCCAGAATAGAATAGAGGGATTATATGTAACAATTTTTATTCTCAAATAAGATAAGCCTTGCTATTTTCAAAGATTGTCATGAGATAGGAGGAAAGATTAACATTGAAAAATTATTTAAATTAGTACTATTGCTCCCTATTAAAATATTTACGATTAAATTTCTTGTTAGATAACAAGTAAAATTCGATAATTAAAAGGAAAAACTAATTTCAAATATATGAAAAGAGTTACCTCGGATTATTATATTTAAACAAAACCATCACTATTGAGTTGATTTAAAAATGGTCTAATAGTTGTTAATATTTCTTTTTCATCCAATATTGTTTTATGGTTTATGTCAAAAAGGATAGCTAACATATTTCTATCCTCTCTAGAGGTACATATAAAATTGTTTATTATATGAAATTTAGTTTTATTAATCGCAATCCAATTCTTCCATTCTCTAACCCTATTGAGGCTCATTTCTAGATTGGAAATAGTTTGTTCTAACCCTATGTATTCAGTATCAAGTAGATCTAATCTAACCATAGGAAGCATTATATGACCACCTATAACTTCCCCTTTATTTTCAACCATTTTTATTATAATATCCTCTTCAATTTCTTCTTCTTGTTCTTTATCTATATTATATTTAGGATAGTAATATCCAGCAAGCCTATTATCCCAATCGTAAATTTTATATACAGTCTCGTCATATTCACATTTCCAATTTTTTCTTTTCATTTTATCAAACATCTGTAATTCATTCACCTTTAGAATAAAAAAATATATCGTAATACGATAAACTATTGAAGTTTATTGTATCTGATTTTTTACCTTCCTCTTATTATGACATCTAGTGATCCAATTCATATCATATATTAAGATATAATGAAACACAATAATTCAAATAATGCTTTGTAAATAAAAAAGTGAATGCGCGATACTGATTTATCACATCAACTAAATATTGATTTTCTTTCTTTATTTTATGGATTTCTCTTGATAATATCTTCTCTATTTATTTTAAATATTGATAATTGGTTTGTAGCAATAAATGGACAGGTATCAAATGACATCCTTTCAAATACTAAAAAAGGTGATTTTATATTAAATGATTCAACTCTTCCTGATATTTTTACCAAAGTTGAAAAGTCAGTAGTAAAAGTGACCGAAACTGGGATACATAATAATCTTGCACTAAGATTAGGCTCAGGTTTTGTATATGATACTAAAGGACATATAATAACAAATTATCATGTTGCCGCACCTTCAAATGATAAGACCAAGGAGTTCGATATAACTTTTTCTGATGGTCATACATATAAAGCAGATTTAGTAGGTGTGGATCCTTTCACGGATCTGGCAGTTCTCAAAGCAGTTGATGTTAACCCTGAAAATTTAAGTCCACTAAAGCTTGCTGATTCTTCTTTGCTTAGAGTAGGTGAAACAGTAGTTGCTATAGGTAATCCATTTGGACTATCAGGTTCTATGACCGTAGGAATAGTGAGTGGTTTAGGACGCTTACTTCCGTCATCAGAAGAAAATATCGGAAATACCCAGTTTAGCAATATTGCACCATCATTTTCTATTCCTGACATCATTCAAACAGATGCAGCAATCAACCCAGGTAATTCCGGTGGACCTCTTTTAAACAGCAAAGGAGAAGTTGTTGGAATAAATACAGCAATTTTTTCCAATACCGGTGTTTATTCTGGAGTTGGTTTTGCTATTCCTTCTAATACAATAAGTAAAGTAGTGCCATTTCTGATAAGCGAGGGGAAATATGACCATCCATATTTGGGTGTAGTGGGATTAGATGTGTCGACTAAAATAGCAGATTTTTTTGGATTAAAGGACACAAAAGGATTTTTGATAACCGATATTGCAACTGATAGTCCTGCCGAGAAGGCAGGTTTAAAGAAAGGTACTTTTTTAGTAAATTCTAATGGAGAGATTGTTGATTCAACAGGTGATATTATACTACAAATAGATGAACAACCTGTTAGAAAGATAGATGATATCTTAACATACCTCGAAAGAGAAAAAAAGGTAGGCGATCATGTTAAATTAACCGTTTATAGAAACGGAGAATTAAAAAATTTTGATTTAGAGCTTACTGCTAGACCTTCACAGCATATCACTATATCTGCAATAGATTCAGGACTTGGCGATTCTTCTCAAAAAGATAATGAACGTCAGCCTCAAGATGACCAGAGTACCTCTGATAAATTCTATGATAACTGTTTGTACTTAGCAGGAAAAGAGATTTGTGATTTCTTGTTTCAAAGATGAATAATAGAAACATTGAATCACGATTTTTATACTCATCAAAATTTAGATGAGTATTTACTTCGCTATATTATGTGCCTAAATTATATTTAATATATCTACGGAATTAATCATATTATGCATTCCAAAAAATTAATTTTAAAATTAAGGGCTTCATATTATGAATGTATATCTATTATAGAAAAAACATAATAATTTTTATGAATTAGTTGAATATAGTATATTCTATTACTATATATAAATAAAAGGTAAAACTTAAAGACGGTTTTATACTAAAAATGAACACATCGATTATTTTAAAATAGCAGACATTTGCCACGAAAGAATGTCATAAAAATTTACAAAAAAGAACTCTTAATTTGAGTGTATTGTATAAATAGATCTTCTATATGTTAATTTGTGATGATAAGCTCTATTTGTAATTTATTCATTTTTTCAATTGTAGGAATGATTACAATTTCATTATTATTCAATAATATTTATGGAGAAGCTTCAGAAATTAGTGTAATAGTGAAAATAGTAGATGTGGAACAATATCAAGGTCAAACCTGGAATATTAATGCTCAACTAAGAGATAAGATTAGTGATTCAGAGTTATCAAGAGACAGAACCAATTTTACCGTATCTCCAAATCAAACAATTCAACTTATAATTCCATTATCTAATACAACAGAAAATCTTAATAACTCATACATTTTCGTAGACGCTTCTTCTACATTAGATGATATAGATGTCTTCGGTAAGATAGAGTCACCTACTAAGGAAGATAATTTGATTACCTTAAATTTAACCAAATCAAGTTGATAATAACCTCTCTCAACTGAACTGAAATGAACGAAATTAAATAATTACTTAAATTTTTTTACCATTTCCTTTTTGCTGTTTCCCTAATATGGTAATATAAATATTGTTGAACATAACCTGAGTATTCTCCGAAATAATTTCTAACTTTGCTACTAATAATATTATATTGACTATTAGTAGGTTTACCTATTGAGAATAAATTTTCTTTGTAGTCAAAAAACCAAGAATAATTTTCTAACAAGGATCTGTAAATCCAAAGATCTATCGGAAAGGCATTTAATTTTTCAAACGAAAATAAAAGAATACAATCAGCAGTCTTATTTCCAATTCCATTTAATTTAATAAGCTCACTTTTACCAATTTCATAGGATTTTTTTTTTATATACTCAAAATTTAATCCCTTAGACTCTATATCTTTAGCTACAGATTTTACAAATTTAGCTCTATATCCTAAACCACAAGATTCTAATTCATTAATACTAGCAGTGCTTAACTTCTTTGCCTTAGGGAAGAGGTCGAATTCCAATCCATCATAAATAATTTTCTCTCCAAATTTTTTTGAAAGATTTCTTAACATCCTTCTAATCCTCCTAATATTGGTATTGCTAGCACAAATGAAAGATATTATACACTGGAAAGGATTCTGTCTTATAACTCGTAATCCCTCATACTTTTGATATATATCTCGAATTATTTTATCTTTAGTTAATGTATTTTGTAAAGCTTTATAGTCATCATCTAACCTAAAAAATATTTTTTCCCAATTATCCTTACAGGGATAAGATCGATATTCTATTTCTACCTCTTTTTTTTCACCCGTGTTTTTAATATTAATATTATTAATTGATGGTTGTTCTATTAAAGTAAATTTCAAGAGCTCTTGACCATTTATTCCATACCATGAGCCATTATTTTTTTGCCAAAGAAATACTTGACCACTATTAATACTTTTTAAAGGATCAAAAACAATTCTATTATTTTTATTATGTGTTTTCATATTGATTTTACAGAATCTAATTTTTGTTTATTTTCTTTAAATCATTTTGAAGAGCCTCAATTGTTTTTGGAATTTCTTTTACAGCACACTCTATACAAAAATATTGTAATGATAAAGGATAGGTAAAGTACATATTGTTAAGCAATATGTCTTTTTTACATTTAGTACATTTTTTCAATTTAAAAGGATCTGTATTTTTTATAATCAAATATTATTTTTTAATAACTAGTTATTTTAAATCTATTCGTTTTAATACAAAATAAATAATTAGAATTAGAATTCAAAATTGTATCAGACTTTGTAGATATCACCAGAGTTAGGAGCAAATGAATTATATCCATATTTTTCAGATATTTCTTCAGAAAACTTTACACATACGTTATTATCTCCATGAACTGTAAGAATAGTTGGATTCCCTTTTACTCTATCTAATATCTCAAACAATTCCTCTCTGCTATTATGACCAGAAAATTCAAATTGTTTAACTTTAGCAAAGCATTTTTTAACTTTTCCATTCATTTTGAAAGTTTTATTTTCTAACAATTTTCTACCTGGTGTATTTTCCCCCTGATATGATACTAATGCTATACCATTCTTATCTGAATGCATAATATTTTGCATATAAAAAATTGCAGATCCTCCCACAAGCATACCTGCAGGGGAAATTATTACACATGGTTCATTTACAATCCGTTTTCTCCTTTTCCAATCGCGAATCCATTCCACGTTTTCTATTGCATTTTTAAAAAGCTCAGAATCCCTTAAAAATTCTGGATATTTAGATATTATCTCATTTACCTTTAAAGCCATTCCATCCATTACTACTTTATAAGGAAAGTTATGTGCCTTAAAGACACAAGCAATCTCTTGTGATCTTTCTACTGAAAATGCAGGAATGAATAATACACCATCATTTTCAACAACACTATATGCGAATTCTAAAAGTTCTTTTTCTGATTGTTCTCTCTGCATTTGTTTAGTTTGTGAGTATGTACTTTCAATGATCATAAGATCTACTTCTTCAAAGTCTAAATCGGCGGGTCTTAACAATTTTGAACCCCTGGTATTGATATCTCCAGTATAAAAAATTTTTTTCCCGTTACTTTCTACAATAATAGAGGACCCACCTACGACATGACCTGATTCATATAATGTAATGTTTAAATCATTAATATTATGCATTGACCTATACTTCAAATTAGTGTGATTCTTTACCATTTTTTCAACTTCAACATTTTCAAAAGGCAAGTAAAATCCCGATATTTTTAGCATATCATTAATCAATAAGTATGATAATTCCATCGTAGGAGCAGTGGAAATAACCTGACTTTTTGTTGATGATAAAAATAATGAAGGAATATTTCCAGAATGATCGAGATGAGCATGAGAAATGACTATCGCATGTATATCTTTTGGTTTCACATGGAGAGGAAATTCAGGTTCTTTTTTCAGTAAAATTCCATAATCCAATAAAATATTGGAACTTTCACTACTCACTAAAAAAGCTGATCTGCCTACTTCCTTTGCTGCACCTAAAACTTTAATTTCCAATTCAATATCCAATGTTAGACATCGTTACTTAAAGTATTGTTTATAAAAATCAGTACGGAAAACTAATCTTCCATAATTTTTTATTATTCACAGTATCTAGAAATTCGAATCCTGAATCATCTAGCACTTCCTCAAACTCATATTTGTTTGATTTGATTAATGTTTCTTCTAGTTCTTCCTGTCTACTCAATTCCTTTTTGATTTGTCTACTATATTTCTCATTCTTGCAATAAATATACCAATAATTGTGACTTCCTCTAAGATTCGAAAGAAATTCTATTTGATTATTACTTAAATTTGAATAATACTTGTTAGATACCTCGATATTTACATCTTCCCAAGATGGTGTGTTCCATTCTGCAATTTTCGTAAATCCATGTCCCTCATATTCTGCTGCTAAACTTATTCCCTGATCTAATGTCGTAATTATCACATTTGTACACTCAGAAACCTTATCCCTAAAATCCTGACCAGGATCCATCCATCCTACGAAAATAATATCATAAAATTTTTTCAAACCATGGTTTACATCATAAAATTCTATATAATGAGGTTTAGTACCGTTGATCAAATATAAAAGATCAATATTATTCTCTACACCCTTTGCATTTGGGATAATTGTTCTGACTTTCTTTAAAAAATCACCATTTCCACATCCAATCTCCAAATACTGAATATCTTTTATGTGTTTACCAATGGCTTTAGCTATTGCGTTAATTCGCAAAACATCTATTTTTCTGTAGGAAAAATATGTACCACATAAATAAGGAAAAAAATATCTTTTATGCTCATTATTGATTGATTTTAATTTAAATTCCTCTAATCGTTGTTTAGCTAGTTTTAGATTAATAAAATCGTATGACATTTATCTATTTAACCAAGATATAAAAATAGTAAATTGATTAAATAGCCATGACTTTCCTTTAATATCTAATAGATAAAAATTATGGGCAACCTTCCATTTTCTGAATATAATAGCCCTTCTCTTGAATGTCTTTGTCCACTGAAGGAGGGGCTTCTTGTATGTGACAAAATTGACATTCTTCTTGAGTCATTTTTTGGCCACCTTGACCAACTTGTTCCAAATATTCCTTTCCATATTCAATAGCTTTTTCATGTGGCGTACTAGCTTCTACTACAACATCAAAATGCATAGTTTTCCCATCTTTTTTCGTTACATAAGTATCATAAACTGCACATTCCATAAAAAAATTAATAATCAAGGAATATTTATTCTATTCACCTTGTTCCTTGTTCCCAGATGTTACAAAACCTAACCGCATCCTGATGGATAATTAAAAACAAATAAATAAGTAATAATTGCGTATTTCTTATTCTATTTGTGATTGAGGTTTAGTTAGTTACTATGAAATTTAAAAAAGAAATCCGAGATAAAGAAAATATGGAAAGATTAGCGAGTACGATAGCGACTTTAGAATCATTTAAAGAAAACAAAGACCTTCCTCGTGTAATAAGAAATCAAATAAGAGATATCTATGATATTTTAAGGGAAGAAAAAAATGGTAGTATATCTGTTAGAGCTGCCAATGCAGTAAGCATGTTAGATAGTTTGACGCAGAATAGACATATGGAATCACACATAAGAACAACTCTTTGGCATGTTGTATCAAAGTTAGAAAGTATCAGAGAATAATTTTTAATAATTTTTTCAAATAAATATTATAAATATTCATAAAGTACTTTAAATATAAATTGCTATGGATTTTTCAAGATTTTTCGGTGAACTCAACAGTTTAAAAAAAAATTTAGATAAAAGAAGATATACTAAATTATTGGTTTACGCTGGAATAAGCATGATGTTAATAGGAATAGTATTCATAATAGTAATTAGTTTTATTCTTTTGAAATAGTTCTACGTTAATTGATATATCTTGCTCGTATGAAAAATACTAAATAAAAATAACAATTATTAACTTTCTCTTATAGCAATACCATTATGAGTAAGGATACAAAATTAAAAAGTTTGAGGTATGTGGATAATAAATCTCTCCTTCCTGGAGATCATATTGCATATATTGAAGAATTTGAGAGTGGTAAGAATACCTATGAGATAGGTGGGTCTGTAAGATCTTCTGCTTTAGGAACAGGAAATTTCGATTTTAAGTATAGGAAAGTAAGTATAAATAGAAAGAATATTGCTAATTTTCCAAAAATAGGCGATGAATTAGTGGGATATATTGAAATGTTGTTCAGCAGCATGATATCCATCAGGATCTTGTATATAAATAACAAAAAAACCGATTCAGGACTTTCAGCTATAGCATCTACTAAAATTTCTGATAATGGCGGATATCATTCTCGGAGGGATAGGGAAAGAAAGCCAAGATTAGTTTACAGGGTTGGCGATATAGTTAGAGGACGCGTATTTAGTTTGATGAATTCATCGGCACATGCGACTATCAATGATAAACACCTGGGTGTTGTATATTGCTTATGCAATAATTGTGGAGGGGAAACTGTGAAATTAAATACTAGTATAAAATGTGTTGAATGTGGAATGACTGAAGAAAAAAAATTATCCTCTGATTTTGGTAAACAAACATTGATAACATTATCTAATTTCCAAAAAAAATAGTTCATATGATTGTATTTGGTAAATTTTTTTTATTCTTTTATCAAACTTTTTTGTTAAAACAGATTATAGCACTTATTGGTAAATTTCTGAAAGTGATAAATTTAAGTAATTCTAATTTTTGGTGATAATAAATGGCAAAGTCAATACATAAAATTAATAAAAATTTACGAATGATTTCGATATTTATTATCTTTATAACATTTATAATTCTGGCTTCCAATATTGTTCAAAAAAATTCAATCGATGCACAAATTGGGAAATTTGGTCAGTTCACAGGGTCTAATTTCAAATATGTTAAAGATTCAGAACTATTCCAATTAAAAGACTTCTCAGTTGCAGCATGGTTTAAAACTTCTTCTAATAGTCCAGTGATTTCATTTATCGTAAACAAAGGAGGTTTAGGATCAGAAGCGAGTGGTGAAAATATGAATTTTGGATTATTCTTCGATCCTCTGGGAAAACTTCAGGCTGGATTTGAAAGTTTAGATGGATCAAACTATTTTGTAAGCTCTCAAGATAAACTCAATGATGATGAATGGCACTATGCTACCGTAACCTATGATGGTTCTACACTCAAATTATTTGTAGATGGCGTCCTAATAAATGACAGAAATACTACTAGTGCTGCACCTGATTCTACTGGAAAAAATCGTATAACAATAGGAGCAAATTCATTATTTAAAGATAAATTGTTTAAAGGAGAAATTGATGAAATTCGAATTTGGGACAGACCTTTAACTAACGCAGAAGTGTTTGACGCATTTGCCAATAACAAGTTTAATCTTGATGGCCAGATAGTTTTTGTTTCGTTCGGCGATAACACTGCTTGTAAAGAAGAAACACCTGTCGATGTTACAGCAATAGGAAATCAACAGGGTCATCCGGCTATCGATGCAATAGATGGTAATCAATCAACAAGGTGGTCAAATCTAGGACTTGATTCATGGATATTACTAGATCTCGGTGAAAATAAAGAAATTTGTGATATTGATATATCTTGGTACAAAGGTGATAAAAGGAAAATGACCTTTACAGTTTCTACATCTTCTGATGGTGAAATCTTTAGTAATATTTTTTCAGAAAGAAGTAGTGGTCTCACTAGCGGACCAGAAAAATACGACATACCTGACATCAAGACACGATTTTTAAAAATCAATGTTATAGGTAATTCGATGAATAATTGGGCAAGCATATCTGATATTGATATAAACAGTCCATTTATTCCTGGATATCCATCCCCTTGTCCAGAAATTCCTATAAATCCTGAAAGTGTGTCATCTATAGGGAATCAACCAACTCATCCGGAAGAGGATGCTGTGGACGGTGATTTAAAGACAAGATGGTCTAATTATGGTTTGGGATCATGGATTGATATAGATTTAGGAAAAGAAACAAAGATTTGTGATATTGGAATAGCATGGTATAAAGGTGATCTTAGGAATTTAGACTTTTTAGTTTCAGTCTCTTCTGATGGGAATGATTACAGACAAATATTTACCAATAGAAGCAGCGGTGAGACATCTCAATTAGAGGTCTATGATATACCAGATACAACTGCAAAATTTGTTAGAATCACGGTCACAGACAATAGTATGAATAATTGGGCCAGCATATCTGACATTAGTATATTCGGTAAGCAAATCCCTACTCAATCTGTTTCATCTATATCTCAGATTGTGATATCAACCAAAGTTATAAATAACGATGGAGGAGATAAACAACCTAAAGATTTTAATATTGCGGTAACCGGTATTCAGCCAAATCCAAATTCGTTTATCGGTAATCCTGACGGACAAGTCGTCTCCTTAAAACCAGGTAACTATACTATTAACGCATCTCAATTAATGGGCTACAAGGCAATTTATTCTGCAGGCTGTTCGGGAATTGTAGGAGCAGGTGACAGTAAAGATTGTGTGATCACATTAGATGATATAAAGCCTATTCCTCCAACAACTAATCAAAGCCAATTAACAACTAATCAAAGCCAATTAACAACTAATCAAAGCCAATTAACAACTAATCAAAGCCAATTAACAACTAATCAATTAGAATCCTTTATTCCAAAGACAACTTCTCAATTGAACGATAGCAGTAACCCTATAGCACCAGCATTAAATGACGCAAAGTTAAGGGTTATCGTAGAAGTCTTAAATATTCATGGCGGAGATAAAGGTCCATCAGATTTTACTTTTGTAGTTAAAGGAGAGAATCCTATGCCAGATATCATTAACGGAAGTTCTACTATTCAATTTATATCAATAGATCAGGGAAAATATGAAGTAGAACCAAGTGAATTATTGGGATATACAATTAATCGAGTTTCAGGTTGTAGTGGAGAAATAGGTAATAGTCATAAAACCTGTATAATCGAACTAATAGATCAACCAAATATTTCTAATACACAATAATTTTCATTATCTCACTAAAATTTTTAATTTTTTTCTCGAAAATTTTCTAATAAACTAATAAATTATATCTGGATTTCCATATAAAATTTATATTATAAAAATAACTAAATTAATAATATATGTGAAAATTTTTAAAGATTCTTACTGTGTGTATTAATACTAAATATATCAATATTTATCATGGAGGATCATTAAATGCGAATTCATATTGTCATATTTGTAGTTCTATCGGCAATAACACTTTTTACCGGTTCAATTCTCGTATATTCTACACCATCATTTGGTCAACCTACAAATACAAATACTAACCCAGTTAATACAACGGATATAGACAGTGCTATTGTAAATATGCTTAATAAGATTAGCCGTGGAAATGTAATCGATAGTACAATGAATACTATAATGAGTGGAATGAATATAGACCCTTCTCAAGCTCAAAATCAAAATAATCAAGTACAGCCAAGTTCATTAAATGATATAAATTCAATTATCGCTTCAAATACCAGTCCTTATAATGATATTAATAAAGAACCTAATACTCAATCAACTACACAATCTAAACAGGATGTCAATAATGATATAAATAAATTCACACTAAAAGTAGTAAATAAAGAAAACAATGATGAAACTATCATAAAAAGTAACTCTTTAACAGAATTTAACAATGAATTGATAAAATTCTGTACTACATCATCAAATATTTACTCCTTTGAATGTATATCATCAATGCAGAATTCAATTCAAGCTACAGATTTTACAAGTAACTATATGGGACCAACAAAATTAATTACCCATCTTGAGCCCTATAAATTGGATTTGACTGTCAGATAATTATTTATATATTTAAGTAAAGGAGGAAAATTCCAATAATTTTTCAATAATTATCTTTTAAAATATACAAAATCGAATATATTTTTCTATTACATGGTAATTAATTTAACATGATCAAGTTTTTTATTTGTTTGAAAATTCTTAGTCATTCCTCTAATTAAAGCCGCTTCACCTTTTAAAAGAAAGACCTCTACACATCTATCTCTATCTATTTTACTATGTAGATGGGTGGTAATAATTTCTTCATAGTCATGTCTCATGTTTGTTACTTGGTCATCATCTCTTTCCTGATGTATTATCAATAATAATGCAGTCAATTCGCCATTTAGTGTTTCTCTTTCTTTTTGTTCAGCTATGATATTCCTCAATCCAGCTCTAACGATCTCTGATCTTCCTGAGAATCCTAAATTTTTTTGTAATTTATTTATATCATCTATAATATCATCATTTAGAGAGATACTTACTATGGGCAATATCGATAGATTAATGGTACAGATATAAAATTTTATGGCCAAATCTTCCTCGTATTTTTAACTAGGATTGGAAATCATATTAATTGATAAGGGGTTTAGTTCTTCCTATTTAACATTATTCACGACTTTAGAGAAAGAACATATAATCCAAACTAATAATGATTTCGGTTAATTTCTAGTAATTAAACAGTAATAGCTAGGACAAGATTCAGCCTTATATAGTAAACAATATAAATATCTTTTAATCATTATAACACAACAATCATAATAAAATTTAAAATATTTTCATATAATATTTTTTAACTTAATTATATCCTTTTTCTATTTACTTCAATCAGTCTTGTTCTTGTAGTTATCTACTATATGGATTAGATCTTTTATTGAATCAAATCTACCTATTTGATCTAGAGCATGAGCATCACTTGCCAAATGAAATTGAACTCTTTGTTTTAAAAAAATATTTATCCATCTTTTAGGCGGTCTCTGATACCTAGCATTTAATTCTATGATTTTATTATTCCTGTCAATAAGATTACCCAAATCTTCTATCTCACTATCGTAGATTTGGAAAGAATCTTCTGGAGCTAGATGTCCTATAACATCTACATTTTCATTATTGATCGTCCTCTTCAAAGCGTTCAACCACCTTGTTTTATTAGCAAATATATTATGGAAACTGGCAATAATAAAAAAATCTCTGGCTAAATTGTCAGGACAATCTATACTACCATCCAAAAGAATTTTTGCTTCGAAACCAATTTTTACATCCATATTGATCTCTTTTCTTTGATGTTGTATTTCCTCAACATAATCATAAACCCATTCAGATGATCTTCTAACATGTTCTGTAATTGCAATTGACTCTAATCTTTTTCTTTTTGCTTGCTTCAACACATTTTTAATAGTTAAATCCCGATCAGAATGATCATTATAAATTGTATGAATATGATAATCTTGTTGAGTATTCATATTATATACCATCCAATATTTTATATTTTATAAAAGCATATGAATTATTAGATTATATAGATTATTTCTGATTCATTCAAAAGTTCTCGTGTATTAATCATATTATCAAAAGTTATCGCATTCTTTAATTATAATATTTTACTACTCATCTTCATATGAATATGAACGTACTTATTCCAGGGGCAGGTGCTCCAGCAGGAATAAACACAATTAAATCTTTACGGCTTTCTGATTATAAAGGAAAGATTGTTGCAACAGATTCAGATCCTCTTTCGGCAGGATTTTACCTTAGTGATTATTATTCAGTTGTTCCTAAAGCTGATGAACAATCTTTTATAAACGCTTTAATCCAGATTATAAAAAAATATGATGTTAAGGTTCTCATGCCATCATCTGGATTTGATATTTATCCGTACAGTATACATTATGAACGGTTATCTGAAATTGATGTTAAACCAATAGTTAGTAGAAAAGAAGTTCTGGATATCTGCAGAGATAAATTGCTATCATATGAAAAACTATATGATAAATTTCCCTTTGCCTATTCTTCATCTTCCTCTTCTCAAATTAACAAATTTCCTATTATATCTAAACCAAGATTTGGAAAAGGGAGTAGTAACATTTTTAAAATAGATGACATTAGCGATCTTAAATATGTGACTTCAAAATTCTCGAATATGATCTTTCAAGAATATCTTCCAGGGATTGAATTTTCTGTTGATGTACTTTCAGACCTAAACGAAAATCCTATTATAGCAATACCAAGAAGGAGAATTCAAACAAAATCTGGAATATCTGTAAAGGGAAAAATTGAAAATAATAAAGCTATAGAAAAGCTATGTAAGGATGTAGCAAAATATATTGGAATTAGAGGTCCATGTGTTATACAGTTAAAACAATCTGAATCTGGCGAATTCAAAATAATTGAAATCAATCCTAGACTTGGTGGAGGTACCTTTTTCTCAACGCTAGCAGGAGCAAATTTCCCTTATTTAATTTTAGAAATGGTTTACAATAATAAGATAATTCTTCCCAAAATCTCAGAAATTACAATTTTAAGATACTATGAAGAAGTGATCATTAAGTAATTAACTATGACCTAAAGATATATTTTAAACTAATTTATAGTATTTTGTTTTTTAAAATATTTTTTTACACTTAAAATTTAATTATTTTTAATATTAATTAATCTAAATGGACATATAAAATTTTTCAATAAGTCAATATGGTATATCAAATTATACTGAATAACATAAATTCATACTAATATCTAATTATTATTACCACAACCAAGTTAGCTTCCAAATACATAGTACATTTTACTGAGTGTTAATCAATACTTTTCTATCTAATGCTTACAAAAAAGAAAAAGACAGCAACGTTACGGAAAGAATACTGCTTGTAAGACGTTTCAAGGTAGCCAAAAAAGAAGCAGCGTCAATAGTAGAAAATGAATTAACCAGATCAAAATGGTGTGTTATTATCTCCAAGTTTTATTCCTTATCGTAATTGCAGCATAAATTAACAACCATGTAAAAAAGAAAGTTGATAATAGATTCATTAATGGTCTATAAAACCATCTAGGGTATCCGGGTCTTCTTAATCTTACATCAATTCCATACATAAGTCCAGCAAAGGCAGCCCCGGAAAGATATGTTAATCCACTTAGATAGTCTCCGGATAATGGTAACATTATAAGTGATTTTATTATTATATATGGTCTAAAAAGTCTTAACACTATTGTAAAATAATAGAATAGAGCAGCAGGCAACGGTCTATACCAATAGATTGAGCCAGTAGCAAATATGCTTCTAATAAAGCTCTTTCTCCATCGTATTTGTTGTTTTATTAAAGAACGTAAAGTTTCTGGAACCCCTATCTCAACATTAACGCTAGTACTATACTTTAATTTCCAGCAATATCTTTGTTTACGAGACATATTTTCTATATTGGGTGAATTTTTAGTATCATACTCCATATTCTCAGACTTTTTACCTAGCACAAATGCAGTTAATCTTCTATCTGTAGCAAAACGAAACTCTATTCCTGCAAATCGATCATTGGCCCAATCATGAATATATGGTTGGATTGCTTCCCTTCTAAAGGCAGATAATGCGCCTGAACAACAAGTAATGGATGAAAATGAGCTTTCCATTCCTTTTAATATTCTATATTGTCCATCAAACCATACATCTTGAATTTTTTCTAGCAGATTTCCTTTTTCCGCATCTCGGACTCTCCCATGAGCTGTGATAGCTCCTACCTCTTTATCTGACAAAAATATTTTGACTGCGTTTTCTACCGCCTTGGTTGTCATATTGCAATCACTATCCATAAAAAAATAAAATTCACCCTTTGCTATTTTTGTAGCTTCTTTTATCGCATGTTTCTTTCCAAGATTTTTGGAAAGATGTATTATAATCAATTTTTCAAATCTCTTTTTAATTTGTTCAAGAATAATAGGCGTTTTGTCTGTACTTGCATCATCTACCACAATAATCTCCTTGTTAGTATAAGACGAATTTATACATGATTCAATACATCTCTCAATATTTCCTTCTTCATTCTTTACAGGTATCACTATCGACACCAATGGTCTTTCATTACTTTGACGGTCTTTTTCTATTTCAATAAATGGGTCTTTATATTTCAAAAATGAAACTGAAAATAAAGTAAATAAAATCGAAGTCGTAAGAACACTATAAAACCCTACCGTAAAATCTATCACAAAAATCATAAAATAGATCTTAACCATCAATACAACTGCTATAGTTGTTAATATTAGATATCTCATTAACCATCTTCTTCTACTCATCTCTCGAAATTTTGAAGTATTTTGTTGAGTAATCATTTTCATCTCATTTTGTTTTTTTAGGTCAAGACTTATTCCGTATAGGTATATTCAATAAATATCCAACTTAATATTAAATACAGAAGTGGATTATTTTTAATTGGCTTATCATAAAAAATTCATACGTTTGAATTTATTTTATTACAATTAAGGTTATATTAAAAAGAGTATTTAAAACTTATAATGATTATTAAAAAAAGCATATATAGTTAATATTTGTTAATTATATTAAATGTATTTATTATGCTTACAACATTCGAATAATTCCTATTATTTATCTATACATAAAAATTTACATCATAAAATTTTAGGGTGTATATGATGGAACTAGTAAATCTTCATTCAGTGTCTTTTAGATATGATTCAGAAAAAATTTTAGATAATATTTCTTTTTCTGTTAATGAAGGTGATTTTCTGGGGATTATCGGTCCGAATGGTGCTGGTAAAAGTACTCTGTTTTATTGTATGCTTGGTCTATTGGATGGATATACCGGGAGAATAAGAATATTCGGAAGAGATATTAAAAAAAATAAAAAACTCTTGACCCAAATAGGATATATCCCACAAAGAAAATCTATAGATAGAAAGTTTCCATTAACAATAAAAGAATTAGTATCATTTTCGATTACAAATAAAAAAAATGTAGAAAATATAGATAAAGTTTTAAGACAAGTTGAACTCTATGACCTACGTAACAAAATAATTGGACAGTTGTCTGGGGGACAACAGCAACGGGTTTTAGTAGCAAAGGCACTTGTCAATAATCCTCAAATATTAATGCTAGACGAACCTACCAATGAACTCGATCAAAAAAGTCAGGATAATCTATACCTATTCTTAAAGAAACTCAATGAGGAAGACAATATTACTGTTATATGGACATCCCATGATTTAGATGCAGTAAATAAATTTTCTAACAAAGTGGCATGTATCAACAAAAAGATATTCTACCATGGAACAAAACAAGAATTTTTTTCTGATGAAAATAACATTAAACAGTATTCAGAGTCACAAATGCAAATCCACATGCATAGCCATTATTAATCAAATATTATTATTTAATAGTTGATGGTGTCATGTCGTGGTAGATATCTTTGAAATATTATCATTTGGTTATATACAACGTTCACTAATAGCTGGAATCTCTGTTGCAATAATTTGTTCATTGATTGGATTATTTCTTGTTCTGAAAAAGCAATCACTATTCGGTGATGCAATTTCTCACATGGCGTTTGGCGGTATCGCAATAGGAACATTTTTAAATATTTATCCTATCTGGACTGCCATAATTTTTTCATCATCTTCAGCTTTAGTGATAAGCAAAATACGATATTACACTAAATTAAATGCTGATTCAATGGTTGCAGTTTTACTATCATTAGGACTAGGAATTGGTGTAACATTAATTAGTATTTCTGATGGCTTTTCAGTTGATCTATTTAGTTTTCTGTTCGGTAGCATCTTATTAGTAAGTTCAGATGATATGTTACTAATAGTTGGAATCGCATTTACTGTATCTTTAATAATTCTTTGGCTTTATAAAAAATTTATTTATATTGCCTTTGATGAAGATCAAGCGAAAATTAGTGGGCTACCTGTTCAAAAACTTGATTATTTGTTTACAGTGTTGGTGGCAATAACCGTAATAGTCTCAATGAAACTAGTGGGTATCCTGATGATATCTTCGTTGATTGTTATCCCTAACATAACTGCTCTTATGTTTAATCAAGGATTCAAAATTACTCTTCTAATTTCTATTTTAATATCAATCTTATCTGTTTTCGTTGGTATTATGCTATCATATTTTTTTAATCTAGCTCCCAGCGGTATCATTGTATTATTATTAGTAGGTATATTTCTGACAGTAGTTTCTCTAAAATACTTACAAAAAATAAAATCCTAAATTTTGTCTTTTTTATCTAATTAGTTTATCAATCTCTCAAAAAATCTAGCTTGTTTAATTATGTCATTTCGTTGATTACTTGATCAAAGACTTCATATGGATATGCTCCTTGTATCGCGACAGGAGTGGTACCATTATACAGAATAAATGATGGAGTCCCAGTTAAACCAATACTTCTTGCTAGATTGTCATTTTGGGTTACTAAGGAAGAATATTTATGCGATTCAATACATCCGGAGAATTTCATCAGATCCGGTACTCTTATATTATTAGCGAATTGTTTTAGATTGTCTTTTGAAACCCATCCAGTATTCTCACCGTTTGAATTTCGATACAATTCATCATGATAATCCCAATATCTTCCCTGTTCTGCAGCACAGTAGGAAGCTTCTGCAGCAAGGGTAGACGCTCTGTCGCTTGGAAGATCATTAACAATAAAATCTTTAAAAATAAACTTAACTTTTCCTGTATCTACAAAATTTTTTACCAAAGAATCTTTGGTTTCCTTGTGGAATCTTGCACAGTTGGGACATTGATAATCACCAAATTCCACAATGGTTAAGTTAGAACGTTCATCGCCAATAGCTGATGCATTTATAGTGACTGGTTGTAGCAGGTTTTTAATTATATCTTGAGCTTCTTCAGAATTTGAATTTAATGAATCATTTTTAGGAGCAAAATTTAGAAAACCAGCTAATGTTCCAAAAAACATTATAGCCATAAGAGAGATACTTGCAATTACTATTTTTCTCCTCATATTTAAATAAAATATCAGACTTCTTATTAATCATGTGGCTAGAGAATAATTGAATATTTCTTAAGAACAATTAAATCTTGGTTAGCAAATCTTTATAGTATGAGCTCAGGATTAGGCAGTGTTACTTATGACTGTATGAGATGTGGTACTAGTGTAACGATAGAAGAATTATCTACACTACCAGAAATAAAATGCATTTGCGGCTTCCGAGTTTTTCGAAAAGGAAGACAACCAGTAGTAAAACAAATAAAAGCAATTTAATAAATTCACTAATTCTCCCGTAATAATCATAAAAGTCAAGATAGCATTATATTCCTTGAGGTAGAATATTTTATATATGAAAATAATATGCCCAGATTGTAAAAAAGTCGCTTTTCTTGCAGATGATTTTACTCTGGTAAAGTGTCAACATTGTTCCCTTGAGATGAGTTATGGAGAATATGTTAAATATATTGCATATAAGGATGCTCGTTATAGTGATATTTTAAGTGATTATAAAAAGAATACCTAGGATAATCTAAACTATCAGAGTAATTTATCTATCCATTTAATTTTCAATTAATAATGACGTGTTACTCATTAAAAAGTATCGACTTAAATTTTCTATTTAAGAGTTACATATTTAATATCAGATATACCGATAAAGATTAAAATCCGTTATAAGTTAAAAAACTACAAAACTTTAGTCGTTTACATATTTGTTATATATAAGTAACGTCTTTTACAATATCAGTCAACAATAAATAAGTGAAATTATTATTTTTTTATATATTTTAAGATCGTAAAATGTATTATAACTTTAGTAAATATCTCTACTTCTTTAAATCATGAAAAATATTCAATTCTTAAAAGTTAACAAATTGAAGTATAATTACTTATTCATTTTTATTATTCTTATTTCTATATTCGTATAAAATGAGTACGAGTGAGAAAAAGATTAATGAACTAAGACCAGGAATGAGGGGAATAAATGTTAAAGTTAAAATAGAAAGTATTTCTGAACCAAGAAATGTGAATTTAAGAACTGGCGGACAAGCAAAAGTTGCAGATGCTCAGGTCTCGGACGACACTGGTAGCATAAAATTATCATTATGGGATGATCAAATCAATATGATTAATGAGGGGGATATGATCCTAATAGAAAATGGATATACTCATGCATTTCGAGGAGAGAATAATCTCAATATAGGTAAATATGGTAAAATCGTAAAACTATAGCAATATTCCCTTCCTTAATTGTAATTGTTATTTTAGATTACAAGTTATAAATGGGGAGGAAAATATGGCAGATATGAAAGATGAAGTTTCTGCGATAAAAAAAATCTCAAGCGGATCTATTGACAATATCAATGTAATTGTGGAAGTACCAAAAGGTAGTAATATTAAATATGAGGTAGATAAAGATTCTGGAGTACTTTTTGTTGATAGAAAATTATTTACTGCTATGTTTTATCCAAGTAATTATGGTTTTATTCCTTCTACTCTTGAAGATGATGGCGATCCTGTGGATGTTTTAGTTTTAGGAGAGTTTACACTAGTTCCATTATCTGTCATTCGGGTTAGATCCGTGGGTGTATTAAATACAGAAGATGAAGAAGGTATTGATTCAAAAATCATTGCAGTTCCAATAGATAAAATTGATCCTGGATTTACATCGATAGAAGATGTAAAAGATATACCACAATACCTTAAAAACCAGATTGAACACTTTTTTCAACATTATAAGGAATTAGAAGGAGGAAAATACGTTAAAATTTCTGGATGGGGAAATAAACAGATGGCAGATAAAAAAATATCCGATGCAATATTGAGATTTTCTAATAAATTTTCCTATAATTGAACTATGATTAAAATCGGTTTTGATTTATATTTATAAATTAAAAAGTATGGATACCAGAACAGAAAATTTTAATTTGTCATAAAGCCTTAAATTGTTCGCTCCATTTCATATATGACCTAATCATATCAATACTAACACTAGGTTTTCTTATTTTTATTATCTCCTTAAAGTCATACATTGATACTGGTCTTGGATCAGAATTTTCTTCTAATGCCTTACCACTTTCAAATAACTCATTTACCACTCGCAATTGAGCTGCTTGACAAATGTCTTTAATGTCGCTCGCACTGTATCCCTGAACAAGTTTGGAAAGATCATCTATTTTAAGTCCTTTTTCCTTCTTTAATGGTTCAGTATATTGTTTAAATAAATGATTTCTTGATTCATGATCTGGTAAGGTCACATAAATACGCTTTTGAAATCTTCTTAAAAATCCTGCCTCTAAGCTCCAAGGTTTATTAGTTGCTCCGATAACGTATAATTTAGATTTTTTTGATTTATTATTTATCCCATCCATTTCTGTCAAGAATTGATTTTTAACTCTTATTTCTCCACCAACCTCTCCATTTCTAGTGCCTAGTAAGGAATCTATTTCATCTATAAACAACAATATTGGAGTGTTTTCGGTTTCAAGAACTTTATTTGTAACTTTGAATAATTTAGAAACGTTCTTTTCCGCCTCTCCTAGCCATTTACTCATCATTGCTGCTGCATCAACATTTATAAAATATCCATCTATTTCAGCAGCAGCTGCAGCAGCCAATAATGTCTTACCACAACCCGGAGGTCCATATAACAAAATTCCACTTGGCCATCCTAATGGAAAAAGATCTGATCTTTTTGTTGGATATACAATAGATTCTCGTATTGCTCTCTTTGCATCATCCAATCCAATAACTTCCTCCCACGAGACTTTTGGTTTTTCTTTCATAACAAGATTATCAAAATCATTGCCAAGTTGTTCCGACCTTTTTTCTTCAGACGATGTCTTTTTTTTGAAAAGAGCTTCATTCAAACTCTTATCATCGTTTTTTTCGTCTTCTAGAATATTAGATATTTGTAACGATTTTATTCTATTCATATAGGCATTTGCCCTCTCCATATAGATTTTATTTAATTTATATTCTGGATATATTTGAATTAATTTGTTAAGCGCCTCTATTGCATGTTGATATAATTCTATAGCTTTTCGTCTGGAACCTTGTGAGTCAAATTTTATCGCTTCAGAAGCAAATTTGCTAGCTGTATTTTCTAATTCTTGTGGGACTAAAATCATGATTATTATCGATAAGTCTAAAATCAATTTAGATTTTTATTACTATTATGTGAATCTTAATTGTTCAACAAACCAAAAAATTTCTACTAAATTATATGCATTCAATTCGAAAATGTAATATCATATTATTAAAATTTTTAAAAGAAAGCAGATATTTTTTTCTGTTTATTTTCCCTATTAGCGCTATCAGTTAATGATGATTCTATTAATTTTAGAATTTTCCTATCCTTTGTTCCTTCAACATATACCACGTAAATCAAAGCACGCGTCTTACCTGAGGATTTCCTGATAACTCTCCCTATTCGTTGTACTAATTGATTAATATTTTGACTATTTGAAACTATGATAGCAATACTTACAGAAGGAATATCAAATCCTATTTCTAATGTATGAACAGACAACAAAACATAAAACGTATATCCCCATTTGTCAAGAATATCCTTTCTATGTTTAGATTTAATCTTATTGTGTATTACTTCTGATTTTATATTTTCCTTTGTTAACATCTCACTAAGTTTGGTTATTGATTCTATCGTTTCACTAAAAATCATTATCCTCTCGTTAGAATGTTGTTTAACAATACTTATTGTCTCATTTAATTTTGAAACTGTTTCACTCAATAATTTTTTCCTTTCTTGGACATTGGAAAACCATTCACTTGCTAATTTAGATTTAATACCTCCCGTTTTTAATAACCAAGAAATTTCAGAGGGATTTGACGATCGTAATTTTAGTGAAATTTCTCTAATTGCTTTGGATAGTTTTTCATAATTGTCGTTCTCTTTAAAATTTAATCTGACTGACCTAATAATTATTCTTGGTTCAGTTAACCTACCATCAGTTACAGCTTCTTTGATCATGTACTTTCTTACTGGAGGGATAACTGCCATTATATCGGAATATTTGGGATCATCTTCATCTATAGTAGCAGTAAGACCCAAAATTGCTTTATTTTTATCTTTATTTAGAATTGAAAAGATAGTACTGAATCTCTTTGCTGTAAGTGATATTAAATGTACTTCATCTAATATTACCATATTTGCATTTTTTAACAATTCAAAATTTCTGACAATGCTTTGATAAGTACTAAATGTTATGTCCTTGACATTCTTTCTTTCACCGTAATAAACTCCAATGCAATTTTTTTTTATACCATATTGGATTAATCTTTTGATATTTTGTTCTATCAATACTATTCTGGGAACTAGAAAAAGTAGCTTAAAATTGGAAGATTCATTTTCTGCCAATCTTTTAGCGCATTCAAAAGCAATTTCAGTTTTTCCTGTGCCTGTACTATAGATTATAGAACCCCTTCTGTTATTATTCAACCAGGCAATTACTGCTTCTGTTTGATCTTTTTTTAATTTAAATGGAAATTTTAGGTGGGAGATGTCAGACAAATAAGAACAAGTATTATGAGTCATTAATAATCCTAATCAATTTAATCTTTATGAGATATGACAAATGGCTATGATAAAGTTAATTCACCTCAAAAGACCTTTTTTAGCAATTAGCTATTGTATTGTTATAAATTAATTAAGCTTGGTAGTCTTTCCATAATAATGCGTTCACTATTGATGTTACTCATTTTTAATAATTAAATTACCTCTGTAAAGGTAAATAGTGTTTATTTATATAAACCAATTTAATAATAATTAGTTTTCCATGAGAATATTTGTATTGATGTTAAAACAAGATGATCCAAAAAAATGCACTGCTGCAAAATTATCGAAATTTCGTATTGTTGAACCTATAAAATTCATTCCTAATAATGTGATTATTTTAAATCCATTCTCAAACGATATATTATCCAAAAATGATCGCGCTAATGGAAAATCATTATTAGCAATTGATTGTTCCTGGAATAATATTCATTCAACTTTAAATAAATTTAGAAAGATACGGAAAGGTATCAATAGAAGGCTTCCCTTCCTTCTTGCTGGGAATCCAGTAAATTACGCTAAACTAGGTAAATTAACTACTGCTGAAGCATTGGCTGGTTCTTTATTTATATTAGGATTTGCAGGTGAAGCACAAAAACTATTGAGTAAATTCAGATGGGGTCACACTTTTTTAGAATTAAACTCAGAAATTCTAAATTTATATGCTAACAAAACTAATCCTCTTGACATAGTAAAAATAGAACAAGAATATTTTGCGAATATATCTTATATATAGTATATATTTTGAATCTATCAGATGTATTTATCTTGATGTCTCGAATTTTCAAACTATGGTTTAATTAACCATCTATATTAAAATTTAACAAGTGGCCAGTAATGATTCATTCTTGAACTACTTTCGTGATGAAACTAAAATGATTATTAAAATAATGTACATTACAAGATTGTTATGTTACAATCTTGAGAAAAGAATTGCAATATTTTTATTTATACATTTTCAAAATAATTATCTAACCTCAAACTTAGCCAAACCATTGAAATTATTTATTTTTCATACTATCTCTGATGTCGAAGATGTACGTGAGTGAACCTCACACACCAAAATAAAAGAACTAATAAATGAAAGGATAAATACAATACAATATTCTATAATTTTAAAACGATTCTTGTAAAATATCAACAAATTAAGATCTTAAACTAATATATTAGATTACATAGGCAATTTCATTTGTGAGCTAGAGGACGAGTTACTCATAAAGAGAGGAAACTCCTCCCTCAAGGCAGGCACCCAAATTAGTGATAATTAACTGGAGACAGTTGGCAACGTAACAGAAAAGGTATCTAGACAAGATAACAATCTCTATGATGGTTTATCACCTGAGTTTCTTTTGTCTAGAATGAAACTGACGTCCTGGGTGGAGCAAGGCCAAAAGGAGTTAAAGGTTCCTGCATCTACTCAGGTTGGCCGCTTAGCTAAATCTCGTATAAACAGAAGGAGGGTTACTCCTAGCACACATTGCTATCACATGAGGATTACAAGAATAATTATTTAATCTAGATTGGTAATCAGAATTATAAGTAATTGGCAGATCTTATTAAAACTACAGAAACAACCACCACTACCACACCAGCAGTAATACACAATAAGACGAGTATAGGAAGATAGACGCAATTACGAAGTCATGTAAACCTTTTATCAAGAAAATTCTAAAAAATCTAGCAATCAAGAATCCAGTGTCTCTTCACTTATATGAGATTGTTTTGCTGCCCTGTGTCTGGATTCATTTTGTTTTCTTATTTCTATCTTTTTTTGTTTTTTGTTCTGCTTTCTTTACTTCTCGTTTTTGGATTTCGTGTGTAAGAGTTTAGATCGTGTTGATTCAATACTATTTTTAATAACTAGTATGTAATATTATAATTTAATATTTAATGAAAAATATCTTGATAATCGACGATGATCTTGATACTTTATTAAAATATAAAAAATGGTTAGAAGATGAAGGTTTTAACCTCACTGTGATAAATAACCCAGAAGTTGTGGAACAGAATTTTAAACCAGGACAATATGATCTTGTCCTAGTTGGTTATAGGATGTCTGTAATGGATGGTTTTGATCTCTATAATAAGTTACTTGATATGTCAAAAAGTGTAGAAAATGCGAAAGTCAAACATTTTAAAATATGTTTTATGACCTCATCAAGAATAAATTATAAAGCCTTAGCCGAGATTCACCCGGAATTAGGAGAAGAATGTTACGTTTGTAAAAAAGTTGAAAAGGAAATATTTATCAATCATATAAATTCCTTGATGTGATGTCGAATATTATTTGTTTTTTTTATTTAATTTGTCCTCGGAAATAGAATAAATCTTTATTTCTTCCCTTTGTTCGGCATTAGGAAATTCATAGTAAACTACAACTCTGAGTTCATTGGTTAAAGTTTCCATGTAGGATCCATCTCCATCCTTGATCCTGTTGTTGGCTGCTATTGCTGTAGTGTGCATGTAATGACTCTGAACCATTAATCCTTCCATTTACTTCTGCTAGAATGTCTGCTAAAGTCTCATATTGCTTCTGTATCTCTTGTTCTGTACCCTTTAGTATCTGGATAGAGTTTGAATGTTTTAGTTGTTGTTTGGTTGATTGTTGCGATTGAGTCAAGGGCTTTCCTGTACGGGCATTGTAGTAAGTAGGTCTTGTATTTGTCCCTTGGCGAATGTTTCTATTATTTGATTGATTAGTCGTAGTGTTAGATTTTCTGGATACGCAATAATGTTTGTTACCAGTCTCAACTTCATAACATGCTTTCTTGTTAGTATTCCAGTAAATCTGAGTACTACAGCCATAGTTACAAAGTTTGGAGTTAGTAATAGCTGAACTCATTATTCAACTTCCTTTTCTTGAGCATTGAAATAATCTTCATTTTCTTCGATATATACATCATCATTATTGTTTTGATTATTAGTAGAAGAATGACTCAACTCTTAAATTTTCTATTCCTCTTTATCGAATGGAATGAAGTCATTCTCGACTATTTCTATTGAACCGTATAACCCATTTGTAGTTATAGAACCATATCGATTTACAATTTCCTCTACTTTCTTCAGTCCCTTACCCTTAAGTCCACCAATTTGTCTTTTATGGAGTCTTTCAAGTTCAACCGTATTCCAGAATAAACTTTTACCAACCTTATCATCTGGCATTAAGGTTTGTATATTCGCTTTTAATGCTCGAATCTGGCAGTTTGATACATCAATATCTATAATTATCATTTTCTTATTTTTGTTATCTGTTCTCATTTCTTTTATTATTGAGGAGGAGGAACAAACTCAAAATCACATTTAAGACATTTTACAGGTCTAGTGTATATGGCTTTATCTTTCTCCGATTCTCCCGAGTATCTAGCGTGATGTCGTTCAAGTTCTATAAAGTCTTGGCCACCACATCTTAGGACATAAAACCATTTTATTGTACTATTAATTTGGCATTATAAAATAAAAATTTGACTCCCAGACAACATTTTCTTATACGTAAATCATTAACCAAATATCGAATTTTTGACTCCTAGAATTTAACTGTCATTTTTTGTCTTTTTTATAAACATCTACTAAGTGCTTTACAACATCTTCCATTGATCTTTCTGTACCATCTCTAATGGTTAATTCTGCACCAATTTTAACAAGTTCTCTTTTAGTTTCATCACTTATTCGCATAGTGGAAGACAATAATGTATATTCTATATACAAATAATTATCACAATACTTATATTTTAACCGTATGCAATGTATATAAAGTATACATCTATAAACATAGATAGCGTATAAAATGTATATGAAGCACGATCTAGTTTCCTACAAATAGTTAATGAAGAAGCAAAAATAAAGCGTGAGTGCAAAGGTAGCGCCTTTGCAATCTCACGCAAAGTCAATCAATTTCTGAATTCAGATAATTTTTATATCGAATCAGAAAACCTGGTAGGTAAATACTATTACGTGAAATTCGTATTTGAGTCTTCTGGAAATTTCTAGTGTTCATGTCCAGACTTTGGATCCAATCGTAGTGAGAAGTGGACGCATATTTATGTTGTAAGTATGCTATTAGGTTGAGTCTGGTCCAGACTATAGGTAGCAAAATTACACTCAGTAGTAAGCGTCTAAATAATGATGGAAAGTCTTGGACAGAGGATGACTATAATTTTTCATTTTAGATTGGAGGAAATGTAACTAAAGATGTAACTTTCACTAGTTGTAGATGTAACTATCATTGCCGTCAATACCGAAACATTTTTAGCGTGTTACAAGACTGAGTTGTTTATTAGAACTATATCAAAACTTAGTTATAGGTGATTAATTGAATTTGGGTAGACGAAGAAAATTTCATAGACTTACATTAACTTCTTTGGCTATTTCGGAAGAAACTTCGGATGTGATAAATAAATTAAAACCTAGAAAAGAGACACAAGATAATTTTGTTAGAAAATTTTATTGAAAATCCTTTCGAGAAAGATACTGGAATACAAATCTCCCCAAACTATTTTTTACTCCATTCTTTTCATAAAATGAAAAGAATGAAACTAGAACCCTCTTGTGATGCCTGACGGTTACTCCTAGCACACAATGTTTTTGTGCTAATATTCTAGCAAAATTTACTTATTTTGCATGGATTACATTAGTTTTCGTAGTTGGTAAATATGGAATGTAAAAAAGTTTTTCCTTATTAGATAAAAATTACAAATATTACTGTTAGTAGATGATTTGGTGTCAAAGATGATCTAGATGAGTAAATTACTCGAGTATATAATACTAGATATTGGAATAAAGACATTATCTCATTTAGCCATAATGACTTCGGTTATACAATCACACTTGATATTTATCTTCAAATGATGCTATTCTACTGCTTTCTTATCAGGTGCTTCTAACAAACAGTAACATATTCTGCCTCCTTATTTATGAAAAGATTCAGGTGTATAACTCCAAATTCATCTTTCGGAGAATTCATTAAATCCTTGGTCTTCTTATCTAGGTCAAACAACTTATGGGCATCTAGAAATATTGTTATGGTTATATATTGATATAGATTTAATTTAATTTATCTTTCACTAACTCCAAGATCTAGTACTTATATTACCTATGCTGAGGAAAAACAAACCTATTTGGTTATATATTTATAATTAAGTGACGTATGGTAGAAGCGATACAAATATGATCTCCTTTTAACTACCTATTAACATGATGAAATATACTTTATTTTTTACATACAGATATTGAATTAGATACAAGATAACAAATATTTCCAGAAACGATAGAGATTAATCGTTTAGCTTAAGATTGAATCTTGATTTTCATTAGTTCAGCGTTATACAAATGTAATAGTAAAAGTTTTCAAGTCACATTTTATATTAAAATTAGTATATAATAGTAATAGTAATTCATCGTTGTGTAATACAAGTATGGGTATTTATTAGAAAATATTAATATTTTTTATTTCTAAATCGCCTATTTTTAATTCGTGAACCTATTATCTCCTTCAAATATGAGTTTATTGAAATCGAGAAAGAGGGATGTAAATATGTTTTATTAAACATTTACTGTACCTTTTCGGAAATAATAATTTTGTATTACTTAAGTATCTTGAATAAGATACAAATATTTTTAAAGAATATTGTCTATACTAATATAAAATACTGGTTCATTTTACGTGGTTATTATCAACATTAATACTATAGTTATTAGTGTAGCTCCTAAGAAAAGCTTAGTTAAATTCATAGATTTATTTAAAGCTTTTGAATAATGTTCAAATTGATTTTTCCCCATAACTTTTATCAATGATTTAATTTCTAAAATTCGATATTCTGTCTGTATCATATTTTTTTGTACAACAGCTAATAATTCAGTAAACATATTTGTAATATCATCAAAACTTGTAATTTCTCCCAATGGGTAATATCCTTCTGATGTTCTGAAACCAGAATTTTCATGTGTATCAGAAGTACAAATATCCAAAATATGGACACCTTTTTCCTCAAGTTTCCTAATAATATGTTCTCTCAATCCATTTTTCATATTATTTGAGTCTGCCCAACCTATGACATATTGTTTATTTAGAATTTCGATGAGGAAAATCGATAATCCTGCTTTGCCTAAATCTATACAATCCAAACTATTGATTATTTCTCTACTATTTGCTATACTTACTTTAAAGTTGTATTGTAGAGAATCATGAAGTTTTTCCAAACATTTTTTTGAGGCACATAACATTTTATTATAGTTAATTTCGTCTAATTTACCTCCCATAGCATTGTGACTATCTACAGTTAAAATTTGTTTAAATCCTATTTTTTTTGCAAATTTATCTAAGTCTCTTTGTAAAATTTCTGGAATATCATCCATACCAAACGGTGAATTAGACAAGATTATTAGAGGGATATTTCCAAACGCAATCCCAGTACAAGTTACATTTCCATTTTTTTCCTGTATAGGGCAAGAACAGCTGTTTCCGTCTTGGATTATTTCATACCTAGACAACGATTTAAGATACTTTGATACTTCTTCGTATGATGGAATATTTACTGAATGGTCTGAGGGAGAATGAAAAACTATTGATTTGTAATTAAAAAACTTACAAAGTATGTATGATAAATTACTTCCACCAATTGATTTAAATGGACCTGGATGGATCTCTGGTAAGATTAAATTTATATTTTGATCGTTATTCGTAAATCTTAAAATTCTAGTAAAGACTGAAGATTCTATTGATTTGGACACTAAGATTTTTTCAATATCCTTTACTTTATTTTCAGTCCATGCAGAGATAAAAGCTTGTAAAATCGAAAATGTACTATGAATATAAGGTCGTCCAGATCTATTTGTAAATATAGCCCATGCAACACCCAAAAAGATTATCATCAATCCAAAACCAATATCAACAGGTTTGGTTAAATAAATGAACGAATTTAATGGTGTTATAATAATCAATAAAAGTATCGGTTGAGTTAAACCAATTTTTACTGCCTTTTTTAAGTCTGCACCAAAAACAGAAGTGAAAATTCCTATCCTTAGTCCAATAGCTAACATCATTCCCTCAATTATGTATCCAGCGGGAATTACCTCCTTGTTAAAGATCAAGTATGACAATATTCCAAAGATCAAAATTGTCATCCAGAGTAAATTAGAAAATGCTGAAACATGCAAAACCTTTGAAAAATTATTAACTGGGCTTCCTTGTAAAAGATAAAAATCCAAAAAATAACTGCATATTTGAAAGGTTAAACCTAAAAATGCGTAGATCCCTATAGGAATTAGATCTTGATCAAAATAGACACCTATTAATGAAATAATAATAAGGGAACTACTTAAAGAGATTATTAATGAAATTTTGTATGACGAAAAATTGATTCGAGTTAAAGACCATCTTTTATGAATATTAGAAACATTGTCAAGGTCTCCTCTCATTACTTGAGCCACTATACAACTGGAAAAATGACTCTGATAAGTATAGATACAGCTATAAGAGTTCCAGTTAGCCCTAAAACTATTTCAGGTTTTACTTTATACCCTTTAGTTTCATCTTCAAAAAATCTCAATAATCCTGCGCTAGAAGCTGGCAGTGGAGCATTTTTCTTTTTACTACTCAATCCGTATATATGTCCCAGTATTAAATAAATAGCTATCGATTTATTTTTTGGTGATACTTAAAATCTACTAGAAAATTATTACTGGTAAGGCTTAATAAGGTAAGAAAAGAATAAAGAAATAAAATATGGCGGTTATCTGTAAAAAATGTGGGTTACCAGATGATTTATGTCCCTGCGGTGAACTCGAAAAAGAGGAAACAAGAATTATAATCCGCCTCGAGACAAGAAGATTTTCGAAGACCACTACCTTAATTGAAGGAATTGACCCAAAAATAAGCAATATGCATAGTATCGTCAAGGAATTAAAAAGCCAATTCGCATGTGGAGGAACAGCCAAGGATGGTTTTATTATGTTGCAAGGAGACCATAGAGATGATGTAAAGGGATATCTAGTCAAAAAGGGGTTTAATGAACAGGCTATAGAGGTACAGTAGTCTATTTATTATAGTTCATGAATTGTTATGATTTTTAAATTATACCTACAGATTTTCTACTAATTTTCTTTATATTCTATTATGAAAATCTTTATATGCAAGAATAAAACATAAATAATACGGTTTAAGGTTATTAAAAAATTTTATGGTGATATGAATGGTCAAAGATATTTCGTTATTTGGTGATCGATGTCCGCGTTGTGGAAAAGGTCCTATGGTAACCGATAATTCTACTGGTGAAATGTTCTGCGGTAATTGTGGCTTTGTAATAAACGAAAGAATCGAAGAAACTGGACCTGAATGGAGGGCTTTTTCTAAAGAAGAACATGAAGATAGAAGCCGAGCAGGCATTCCCACTTCACTTGCTATGCATGACATGGGTTTAGCTACAATAATTGGCCCTGTTGATAAGGATGCATCAGGGAAACCTTTGTCTTCATCCATGAAAAGTACTATTGAACGATTACGTACATGGGATAGCAGAAGTCAAGTTCATGAACCAGTAGATCGTAATTTTAGGCAAGCATTTAGTGAATTGGATAGATTAAAAGATAAATTAGCAGTCGGAGATGCTGTAATTGAAAAAGCAGCATATGTGTATCGTAAAGCTCTTGAAAAAGGCCTGGTGCGAGGACGATCAATTTCTGCGTTAGTTGCAGCCGCATTATACGCTGCTTGCAGAGATACCGAGACTCCAAGAACTTTAAAAGATATTGCAAACGCTAGTAATATTAAGAAAAAGGATGTCGCTAGATGTTATAGATTATTAATTAGAGAATTGGACTTGCGTATGCCCGTTGTTGATCCAGTAAAATGTGTAGCTAGAATCGCTAGTAAGGCTGGATTATCTGAAAAAACTAAACGCAAAGCATTGGAAATATTAAAAAAAGCAGAAGAAGGAAAGATATCTGCAGGCAAAGATCCAATGGGGTTAGCTGCTGCAGCATTGTACGTAGCTTGTGTAATGAATGGCGAAAATAAAACACAAAAAGATGTTGCTGAAGCTGCTGGTGTTACAGAGGTAACAATCAGAAATAGATATAAAGGATTAAAAATGCATCTAAAACTTTAATATTATCTAATACTCCAAATAAACCATTAATTTCCTCGTTATGCCCTCATATACTATTCTGCTATTTTTGATATTCGGTACAGGTCTATTATCAATTATTCAAATATCGTATTCCTTGGATACAGATTTTGATACAGGTCCATATCTAAATAATATCAAATTTATTCATTATCTTGATGAAAATGTTGCTTTGGAAGAAATTAAGTCTGGCAATCTGGATATCTATTACTTCCGGATTCCATTAGATTTAGTACCTGAGATTCTGTCTAGTACTGACATCAACTTATATGATAAAGTGTCTGGGACATTCGGATTACTTCTTAATCCAGCCCCTGGCGGCGATGAAAGTCTTAATCCTTTTGAATTCCGTGAAATAAGACATGCGATGAACTACCTTATCAATAGGAACTTTATTTCTAATGAAATATTGCAAGGTTATGGATTTCCGTTATTTGATTCACTCGGGATATTTTCTCCAGATTATACTGTTATAATGGATGTTGTCGAATCATTTGGATTTCATTATGATCCTGAATATGCTTTAGGAATAATAAAAAATGTTTTAGAGGAAAATGGAGCAATTTTTAAGGACAATAAATGGTTTTTTAAAGACAAGCCAATTACATTAAAAGTTCTAATTCGGAGCGACGACCAACAAAGGAAAATACTTGGCGAACTGATTTCATCGGAATTGAACAAAATAGGTTTCACAATAATCAAAGATTATGGAGATTTGAATAAATCATTGAGAGTCCTACAAAATTCTGATCCCAAAGAACTTCAATGGAACCTATATACTGAAGCATTTACAAGTAATGCTTTTTCTCGATATAATGATGGTAATACCGCTCAATTTTATGCTCCCTGGTATGCAAACATGCCTGGTTATCAAAATCCAGGCTTTTGGCAATACCAGAATGCTACATTAGATGATATAACTCAGAAATTGGTATTTTCCAATTTTACTTCTGAACTAGAAAGAAATAAGTTGTTAAAA
>JBHIVA010000007.1:0-61916 GCA_042138015.1 Nitrososphaeraceae archaeon
ACTACAACATGCTGTTTCAAGATGAACTGGCCAGAGAGACCAAACTCTTCCCCAGTTTATTGCATACCCTAGGGGTTGATCAAGCGCATTAACTAGAACATCACTAACCTTACTAACTAACACATTGAAATTTGAAGGATTGATTAGTTCTTTTAACACCTAAGTTAGTTTACCTCCAGTATATAATATTAGTTCTTTGGTATAATTAACATTTAGTGGAGGCAAAAATATTTCTACCATATACCTTTTCTCCCAGATAGGTAAAGCGCATATCCCATAGCAGCAAACATAATTCCAAGAAATCCGATCATAGGTAATGTTGCTTCCCTTGGAATGAATAATAAAGATGACCCCCAAGCATACAGAAAAATTGCCATAACATCAAAAACGACAAACATTAGAATGTAGGCATAATATTGCATCATAAAATGAGAACGACCCTCGCCGGTAGGAACTTGGCCACATTCCATTGGAAGAAACTTTACAGGGTTGTATCTTTTTCGTGGAGATAATAATCTGGATAAAACCAAAGAGGGTACCCCTGCTAATACCCCTATTCCTAATGCATATAGTATAGGAGTAAATTGCGATCCCAACTCCCCAACCAAATTAGTGTTGCTGGTTTAGATAAGGTATAAATATCTTTATTTTTTTAGTATAAGACCGAATAATTGGCGTACAATTACTTTTGGATGGTTTATTGCTAAACGCATCAATTTTTTAGTAGTAAATTCTGCAGTAATAAAATCTAAGAATTCATCAATTGACATCTCTTTTAATATTTCTAATTCTTTATCCCATTCAACATCAGATAAATGCATCCATCTAGATTGAACTTTTAAAGCTGCCTGAATCTTATTACCGATAATTTTTCTCCATTCACTTTCATACTCGTTTATTAAATCGCTATCTTTAGAAATTAATGATTCAGATCCTATCTTCCCCGCTAACCTCCCAAATTCAATTGCATGTCTTATACCCTCCAAAACTAGTGGATTGGATTGACCCGCAGCATCTCCTACAATAATCAAGCCTTTAAAAACAGTTGATGTTCTAGTTCCTTGATTAGGAATAAATCCATAATGAAATTCAATCGGTTGAATAAATCCTAATTCATTTAAAGGTTTTAATTTATTTGCTATTAGTTGATTTAATAATCTAAGAGGATCCTCAGTTGATTCAGGTTTTCCTATTCCTACTCCTATTCTAACTCTATTAGGAGAAATTGGAAACATCCATGAATATCCCGCAGGAGAGTATTTGAGTCCAACCATGAGGCTCCAAGTATCTACTTCTAATTTTTCACAATAACATTCATATTCTGCTCCAACACCATAATGTACCCAATTAGAATAATAACCAAGTTGTCTTCCAATGACACTATTAAATCCACTAGCATCTATTACTAATTTACATTTGAATTCAGTTTTTTTTCCTTGAATATAGACATTTAAACCATTAATTGTTTTATTATCTTTAGAAGTTATTACATCTTTCACCGTTGTATTGATAAAAAGATCAGCTCCTTTACTTGCTGCAAGAGACGCTAAATATTGATATAGTCCTCTTACATCGAGAACGCATGATTTAGCTTCCCTTCCATAAATTTTAATATCATTATTAGGAGATACAAATCGATAATTTTTTATAGGATTATAAAATTTTTCTGGAATTTCAAGTTTCCTCATTGCATCGATCCACGAAACTCCGCTTGTTCTAATATTATGAGCTATCGACTTGTCTTTTTCAAAGAGAACTACCTTCAATCCATTTCTTGATGCCGAATGTGCTGCTGAAAGACCAGCTGGACCTCCACCAACGATAGCAATATCATAATCATTCATATCTCTTAATCTCTTTGGCCCTTTAGTTTTTATAATTATTATGAATATTCTTGGCTTTATTATATTGTTATCGAGTAAAGTTTTTTAAAATCAACCAAATCAATAATTAAAATGACGAAAGCCGGAAATTTAACGGGGAATGGAGTGATTGAGGGAACCTTAGCCCCAGATTTTGAGATAGCTGAATTAAGAAAAAAATTGTCGGATTTTCGTGGTAAAAATATTGTCATCTATTTTTATCCACGTGATTTTACTCCTGGATGTACACTAGAGGCTGAAGAGTTTAGTCTTGATTATCCAAAATATCAAGAAAAAAAAATAGAAATAATAGGAGTTAGTCCAGATGACGAGAAATCTCATAATAGATTCAAAAATAAGATGAATATACCTTTTATTTTAACTTCTGATACCCGTAATGAGATATCAAAATCATATGGAGTTTATGGGTTAAAAAAATTTATGGATAAGGAATATTTTGGGGTAGAGAGGACTACTTTTTTATTAGATAAAAACGGAGTTATACTAAAAGTTTTTCACAAGGTTAAACCTAAAGGTCATAGTAGAGACGTTTTGAAATATTTTTCAACTATATAACTTCACAAGGGAAATCAAATTTCACCTTTGTAATTCCACTTATAAATATAAATAATCCAACGCATGACTTATTTTCTTAATATCCAATTCAAAAAATTCAAAAAGAAATGGGTATTGATCCCTTGTACCTTCGCTATTTTCAAAACCCTGGTTTGAACGATATGAAACCATCATGCCAGAAACGATATTTAATAAAATTGCAGATATGTTATTCCATTTTTCAATTAAATTAACTTGCGATAAGGACATGATTTTGGAAAATTTCGAAAATGCTCCTATGATTAATATCCTCATTTTTTGTAACTCTCTTTTGTAAGGATTATTATCGGCAATTTGTGGTAAATTAATACATATAAGATTTTGATAATGATCCAGATTCTTGATTATACTGATTGATTTGCCTATAGATACGATCTCCTTTTTTTTAGTTTTTGCATGAAATCTTATTTCGTTTATAACTGCATTGTCTTTTTCTACAAAAAATAAATCTGTATTGATTCCATCTTTAACAATTAATTTTTTACATTTTTTGAAATCATATATATTTAAATAATGATTGATGATAGAGGAGGTTAAATCCGTTTTCATGGGTAATTATCCTTTTTTTGAGTACGCTTCTATTAATTGTCTAATATGTTTTAATATCTGGATATGATGTTCTTCGTCTACCACTACACTTTTTATTAGTTCCCTTATTTCGAGATCTTCTGAAAGATTGATACACTCTGATAAAATATTTTTTGACCTAACTTCTTCTTCAATGGATTCATTAATTCCTTCTTTTGTGAGATGATTGCTCCCAGAAGATCCCTCTATTTTTGCCATTGCACGTGTAATGTATTGAATATGTTTGATTCCATCGTTTAACAGCGTGTTAAAATAATTTCTTATAAGGTTATTTTCAATGTCTTTAAGCAGTGAACTATAATGAATTATTTCGTGTTTTTCTGCATCGTGTTGTTTTTTGAGCAATTCATAGAGTTTCTGTTGTTTTTCAAAATCTTCTCGATTGTTTTTCAATATTCCATTTGTCCTACTCATAAATAAAAAAGTGCTGGTTTTGCTTTCTTACTAAATGCTAGAAAAATATTATAACCAG
Organism: Nitrososphaeraceae archaeon; assembly: GCA_042138015.1. Classification (GTDB taxonomy): domain Archaea; phylum Thermoproteota; class Nitrososphaeria; order Nitrososphaerales; family Nitrososphaeraceae; genus TH1177. The sequence goes on from JBHIVA010000007.1 coordinate 3,538, forward strand.
CTATCAAGTATTCTTTTTGTGTCGGTCAATGATTTTATTTGTAATTGTCACTGTCATCAGAAATATGGTGATAAATCTTTCTGTAGAAGATGTATAGAAAAGCATAAAGGTTCACCATATTACAATATAATGAAAAAATTCGATTAATATTTCAATGCGGGAGATGGGATTTGAACCCACGAACCCCTAAGGGATAAGAGCCTCAGTCTTACGCCTTTGACCAGGCTGGGCGACCCCCGCATGGAAACAAGGTTCAGAAACAGCTAATTTGAAGATTACCTTTAATAAAACTATAATTGATTATAATAGTTTTTATATAATTTCATTTTTCATTAATTTGTGTTAATTCCTGTTAGATGCTTTACGTGCGGAACATTAATTGCGGATAAATATGCTGAGTATAAAGAACGCGTTAAGGCTGGAGAAGAAGAGTCAAATGTACTTGATTCATTAGGTGTTAAAAGATATTGTTGTAGAAGAATGCTTATTTCTAGTGTTGAAACAATTTATCAAGTAATTCCCTACTACGAGGTGTTGAGAAGAAGATTAACAGAGATGCAAGCAGATAGCTAAAAATAGAAGAGATATGCCAATTATAACAAGTATAAAAGGACGAATTATCTTCAATAGTAGAGGAGATAAAGGAATTGAAGTGGACGTTATTTCGGATGATAAATTTTTAGGACGAGCATGTTCTCCTTCAGGAGCTAGTGTTGGGAGGAACGAAGTGATAAATTTTAAGGAAAATCGAGCAGAAAAATCATTAGAAGAATTTAATAAAAATATATCTAAGTTTATTGGAATTGATTCGCATGATCCTAAATCTGTTAATGAAGTATTAAGAATTATCGATAATTCTGATAATTATCGTAATCTAGGAGGTTCTGTTGCATATGCTGTCAGTGTAGCATCATTAGATTCTGCATCTAAAGCATTAGACGTTCCTTTATTTCAACTACTGAATAATTCACGTGAATATAAGTTCCCTTTCCCACTAGGAAATGCCATAGGGGGAGGTTCTCATGCAGGACCGGGTACACCAGATATTCAAGAATTTTTAATTTGTCCTTTAGGAGCAAAGTCTATTTTGGATGCTATAGAAATGAATTTTTCCGTCCATAGAGAAATCAGAAATATCTTAGAATCCATTGACAATAAATTTACATACGGACGAGGTGATGAAGGGGCTTGGGCACCTAACATAAATAATGACGCAGCAATAGAGATTTTAGAGAAATCTATCCAAAACTGCGGGTATACTGTAAGTAAAGAAATAGCCATAGGAATAGATTTTGCGAGTTCTTCGTTCTGGAATGAATCAAAAAAAAAATATCATTATGAAAGACAAGGTCTTAGTAGATCTGGAGAAGAACAAATTGAATTTGTAAATTCGCTTATAAATACATATAAAATTATATACGCTGAGGATCCTGTTCATGAAGAAGATTTTGAAGGAATGAGCATTATTACATCTCGCAATCCTAGTTGCATTGTAACAGGAGATGATATGTTAGTGACCAATAAAAATAGAGTAAGACAATCTGAAAAATTTAGGTCGTGCACAGGAGCTATTTTAAAAATAAATCAAGCAGGAAGCGTTTTTGATGCATTAAATTTCGCTAATGAGTGTAATAATAATAATATAAAAATTATTACTTCTCATAGATCAGGTGAAACTATCGATTCTCATATCTCCGATATCGCGATCGCAACTGGTTCTAAGATGTTGAAATCAGGTATAGTTGGAGGTGAAAGAATAGCAAAATTAAATCAATTAATCAGATTAAACGAGTATGATTTAATAAAAGGTATGGTGGATGTTTTCACATCTTGACATGAATGATAATATAGAATTAGAGAATAGTGAAAGTAATATCAACGATTCTGATATGGAATCAAGTGATAAAAAGTTGGAATCTGATATTCCTGCAGAAAAAGAAATAGAAAAAGAATCGGATGATCCATCCACTATAGAACAGACAAATAATGTGGAGGATTCATTTTCCGAAAGTGAAAATTTAGAAAAAATGATCTTGTCTACAGGGATAAGAGTAGGTACTCCTGTTAAAACTAAATCAATGGCTCCTTATATAATAAGGGCGAATCCAGAAGGACTTTATATTTTGGATATTAGTAAAACATTACAAAGAATAGATATAGCGGCGAAATTTATCGGAAGAACAGATATTTCAAAAGTGGCGGTTACATCAGCAAGAGAATATGGGAAAAAACCTATTGAAAAATTCTGCGAAGCAACTGGCGCCATATCAATACTGGGTCGATTTATGCCAGGAACTTTTACTAATCCCTCATTACCCAAATACCTTGAACCGGATATTGTAATTGTTACTGATCCACAAGCTGATCATCAAGCTGTGATAGAGGCTACGAGAGCTGGTGTTCCTGTTATCGCTGTTTCAAATAGTGATAACGTCATTTCAAATGTAGATTTAGTCATTCCCGCAAATAATCGTGGTAGAAAAGCACTAGCAACTGTTTATTGGTTACTAGCGAGAGAAGTCATGAAGAAACAAGGGAAGATAAAATCAGACAAGGAAATGAAGACAAGTATAGATGATTTCGAGACAAAATTAGTAGAAGAAATGATTTGAGAAATCTCAGATATCCTAATTTTGCAGGGATATTTTATCCTTCCAAAAAAGAGGAACTGTTAGATTCATTAACTCATTGTTTTAATTATAGTGATTTTGGGCCCAAAGATAAAATTAAAAAATCTATCAGGAAAAGGATATATGGACTAATAGTACCACATGCGGCATACGTGTTTTCTGGTGCCATCGCAGCACATGCATATTACGAAATATCAGATGTTAATGCAGATACATTCATTCTAATTGGTCCAGACCATAATGGAATAGGAAGTAAAGTTTCGATGATCGTAGAAGGGTCATGGAAAACCCCTCTTGGAATAGTAGAGATAAACAATACAATTTCCGAAAAAATTATGAATGCTTCATCCAATATAAGCATCGATGTTAACGCGCATAATTATGAACATTCGTTAGAAGTCCAAATTCCTTTTCTTCAACACATTAAACAAGATAATTTCACCATAGTTCCTATTTTGTTGAAAGATCAGGACAGCGATACAGCTATCGAACTTGGAAAATCTGTCTCCGAAGCAACAAGAAATACAAGCTCTTTAATTATTGCAACTTCTGATTTAACTCACTATGAAACGTATGAACAGGCGTATAATAAAGATCTTGAACTAATAAAAAAAATCGAGAGACTAGATATAGAATCTTTTTATCGCAATATTAGAGAATTGAATGTTTCACTTTGTGGCCAAGGGCCAATAGCTGCACTTATAAAAGCAGTTAAATTACAGGGAGCTAAAAATGGAATTTTATTAAAGTACTCTACAAGCGGCGATACTGAGTGTGATTATAAAAATACCGTGGTAGGTTATTCGTCTATAGCAATGATATGAATTTACCTAATGAACAGATTTCATATGCTTCTGCCCCAGCTAAAATTATTCTGTTTGGAGAACATTTTGTTGTTTATGAAAAACCAGCAATACTTGCTTCAATAGATAAAAGGATACATATTATTGTAATAAAAAATGACAATAAAAAAATATTAACAATTAACGATAAAATATTTGGAAAAAAATCCTATTCAATTTCCGATTTTAAGAAGTTGCAAGAAAAATTTCCAAATGATGTATATTTTCCTATTCTGTATACAATTAAAAAAAATTTTGAATGGAAATTCGACAATGGTCTAGAATTTAAAGTAAATTCGAGTATTCCATACGGTGTTGGTTTAGGTTCATCCGCAGCGATAAGTGTAGCTACTGCTGCTTCGTTATCGAATATTTTCAAAACAATGACAAGGGAAAAAATATTAGAATTAGCTATAGAGACTGAAAAACTAGTACATAGTAACTCGTCCGGTGCGGATTGCATAGTTGCTACTTATGGTGGTCTACTATTTTACCAAAAAAATACTAGTTTTAAGAAATTAAAATTGAGGGAAAAATTATCTTTTGTGCTGGTTCTCACAGGAATTAGACATTCTACAGGTAGTCTTGTAAAATTTGTTAAAAATTATAGATCTAGTAATACTAATGATTTCCATAAACTAGCAAATATTTCTGAAAATATTACTAAAAGGGCAGTACGAGCTCTCGAGGAAGGGAATAATATTCTGTTAGGTCAATTAATGAACGAGAACCAAATATTACTAGAAAAAATAGGGGTTTCAAATAAGATAATAGGCAAGATTATAAAATTGTGTGATAAATATGAGGCTCTTGGATCTAAGATAACTGGTGCAGGAGGAGGAGGATGTGTTTTAGTATTAGTAGAAGAAGAAACCAAAGAGAACTTCATGTGTAGTATAAGAAAAGAAGGATTTCAATGCATTCCAGTTTCATTAGAAACAGAAGGTGTAATATATTAAAATTTAAATGAAAGATATTTTACTGCTTTTTAATTGAATAAAAAACTAACGCTGATAAAGTTAGGAGGATCAGTTATTACTAATAAAAATAAACCGCTAAGTGCTGATAAAAATGCCATTAAAAGATTAGTAGATATAATATCTAAAAAAAAAATACCGCTTATAATAATACATGGAGGTGGATCTTTTGGACATTATTGGTCAGTCAAATTCGATATGCATACGAAACCAGAAAAATATAGTCCAAAGGGTATTTCGATCGTTCATTCATCAATGCTAGACCTCAACAAGATAGTAACTGAAATATTATCATCGAAGAATCTCTTTCCTTATAGTATATCTCCTCTTTCTCTTTTACTAGGGAGTAGACCTTTTACTAGAAAAATAAGGGAACTTAAAACAATGACAGAGCATAACATCATCCCCGTTACTTTTGGTGATGTAGTTCATATAAATGATAATAAATATTCTATTATTTCAGGAGATGTTCTTGTTACTATCTTAAGTAATATTTTAAAGCCTTCAAAGGTAATTTTTACTACAAATGTGGATGGTGTATTTAATAATCTTGATGAAAAAAAAATTATAAGAGAAATAGATGTATCTAGTTTTAATATAAATGATAAGAGTATAAACACTAGTGCTGTTTATGGTGTCGATGATGTTACTGGAGGAATGAAAAGAAAGTTAAAAGAAGCGGTAAGGATTGCTAATCAAGGAACAGATGTAGTTTTTATAAACGGATTATATCCTACCAATCTAGAGAATGTATTGACTAAGAAAAAATTTAAAGGTACAATTTTTAAAGCCAAGAACTGAGTTATGGATATATGTCTGATATCAAAGATGAGATTAAAATCATTATGCAACGTAAGAAAGACGGGATAGATATCCCTCTTTCTAAGAATGTTCAATCAAAATTTTCCTCTAATTATCTGGAGTATGTTAAACTAATACATAATGCGCTACCAGAGATTAATTTTGAGGACATAAATTTATCAACAATATTTCTTAATCATAAATTTGGATCTCCAATTATAATTGATTCAATGACAGGAGGCACGCCTGAAGCCTCAAAAATTAACTCTCGATTAGGAAAAATAGCAGAAAAATATGATTTGGGCATGGGATTAGGAAGTCAACGAGCAGGCTTGAAAAGTCAGTCTTTGGCAGAGACTTACTCGATTGCGAGAAAAAATGCACCTTCTGCATTTTTAATAGCTAATATCGGAGGAGCTCAGCTTTCTGAAGGACTTAATCTAAACCTAATTCTTAATATAATTTCAATGATAGAAGCTAATGCATTAGTCATTCATCTCAATCCCTTACAAGAATTAGTTCAACCAGAAGGGGAACCCAAATACAAAGGTGTTTACAACAAAATAGTTGAATTAAAAGAGAAGATTGATGTACCAATCATTGTAAAAGAGGTTGGTTCGGGGATTTCCAGAGAAGTAGCTGTAATTTTGGAGAAAGCAAAGATAGATTCTATAAATATTGCAGGTTCAGGAGGGACTAGCTGGGCAGGAGTGGAAGGTATAAGAGCAGGATATTTGAAAAATTCCGTAAAAGAACATTTGGGAGAATTGTTTTGGGATTGGGGGATACCTACTGCTCAAAGCTTGATAGAGGTACAAAGTTCTGTAAATATACCTGTTATTGCATCTGGTGGAATCAGAAACGGACTGGAAATTGCTAAATGCTTAGTTTTAGGGGCAAGTATGTGCGCTTTAGCATATCCCTTCCTAAAAGCTGCTTCCGACTCAGAAGATTCCTTAGTTAAATTTGTTGATCTACTTCTTACAGAAATTAAGAGTGTAATGTTCCTTACTGGTACATCAAATATCTCTCAATTACCAGCGTTAAGGTATATATTAACAGGAGAATTAGCAGATAGGGTTAACAAAAATGAATGATGAAACAAAAAAAGAAATAGAATCGCATATTATTACAGTTAACGATTTTATTTCTTCATCATTGGTAGGAAAACCTATAGAACTATATCAAGCCTCTTCTCATTACATTCAAAGTGGTGGAAAACGTCTTCGACCAATAATGACAATAAAATCATGTGAAATGTTTGGTGGTACAAAGATAGACGCTCTCCCTGCTGCATCAGCAGTAGAATTTATTCATAATTTTTCTTTAGTTCATGATGATATCATGGATAATGATGATTTTAGACATGGTATTTCAACCGTTCATAAGCACTTTGGTTTGCCTTTGGCAATACTATCAGGAGACATACTATTCTCCAAGGCTTTTCAAATTTTATCATACAACAGTAACGACTCATTAACAAAAGATTCTTTAGTTAAAATGTTGAGAAGATTGTCTACGGCTTGTATAGAGATATGTGAAGGACAAGCACAGGACATGCATTTAAGTAAACTAAACTCTTTTCCAACTGAAGAGGAGTATATTAAAATGGTTTCTAAAAAAACCGCAGCTCTTTTTGAGGTATCTTGTTCTCTTGGTGTTCTATCCTCACAGGACGCTTTAGAAAATGACGTTCAAAATTTAGCTCTATTTGGAAAGAATTCAGGAATAGCTTTTCAACTTATAGATGATTTGATTGGTATAAAAGGAGATTCTAAGCACATAGGTAAAACAGTTGGAAATGATGTGAGAGAAGGAAAAAAAACTTTTCCAATTCTTTTATCCATTAAAAATGTTGAATCAACTAAAAGAGAAAAAATCTTAAAAGTTTTTGGGAATAAATGTTCTAATCCAACTGATGTTGAGGAAGCGGTAAATATAATTTCTTCTCTTCAAATAGAAAAAACTGTAAGAGATGTAGCGATGAAATATGTAGAAAGAGCAATTGATTCGATTTCCAATTATAAGGAATCTCATTCTAAAAAGATGTTATTAGAAGTTTTATTTTTTATTGTAAATAGGAGCAAGTAGATTGGAATTAGATGATGAAACTTTAAACAAAATAAAATTAATCATTTTAAAAAATTCAATAGATTATGAACAAGCACGGATTGACAATGTGTTATCAAAATTAATCGCTTTAAAACCCGATTTAAGAAAAGATATCAAAAATACCATTCCATTTTTGAAAAATGAAATTGATAAAATCAACGCTTTAAATAAAGAAGATAAAATAGAAATATTAAAAAATCTCGATCCCAATTATGGGATTATTAAAATCAATAAACGTAATAAAGACAAATTCACCTTACCCCCATTAATAAATGCAAAAATTGGAGAAGTAGTAACGAGATTCCCTCCAGAGCCTAATGGTTATCCCCATATAGGACATGCTAAGGCAGCAATAATAGATGAAGAATATGCTAAACATTACGATGGGAAATTTATATTGAGATTTGATGATACTAATCCACTCAATGAAAAGATAGAATATTATGACGCTATATTAGAAGACATTAATTGGTTAAAAATCAAACCCGACATTGTAAAAAATACTTCAGACGACATTAATTTGTTATATAGATATGGACAAGAATTAATCAGGGCTAACGGTGCTTATATTTGTACATGTACATCTGAAACTATTCATAAATTAAGATCTTCAGGAATTGAATGTGAATGTAGAATGAATTCAACTAATTTATTCGAGAATATGGATAAATTTTTTAATGGATATTTTCATAAAAATGAGGCAATCATCCGATTCCGTGGAAACATGAAGAGTTATAACACAGCAATTAGAGATCCTACTCTTTTTAGAATAATAGATGGTGAACATCCAAAATTAGGAAGTAAAAATACAATTTGGCCTACATATGATTTTGCTGCTCCAATTGAAGATAGTTTAGATGGTGTAACACATGCTTTGCGAACAAAAGAATATGAATTGAGAAATGAATTATATAGAGCAATATTAAAGACTCTCAATTTACGGGTTCCAGAGGTGCTGGAGTTCTCTAGATTGGAACTTCAAGGAATGCCAATTTCCAAGAGAAAAATAAAACCGCTAATCATTGATAACCATGTTAAGTCATGGGATGATCCTAGACTACCCACTTTACAAGCATTTAAAAGAAGGGGATTTACTCCTGAAGCTATTAGGAAATTTGTATTATCATTGGGATTAACATTATCAGAAACAAAACCCTCGATTGAAATTCTTGAATCATTTAACAGAAAGGAAATTGATAAAGAATCAATAAGACTCTTTTTTGTTAGAAATCCCTTCAGAATAACTTTAGAAAATCCAACATTTCAAGAAGTTTTAATACAGAATCATCCATCTCTGGAAATGGGTAGAAGAAAGATAGTTGTTAAAGACACTATATATATTTCCTCTGAAGATGCAAGGAAACTAACAAGAGGGTCAGAATTACGTTTAATTGAATTGTTTAATATTATTATTAATAAGATTGATTTTGAAAAAAGAGAATTAAAATGTGAAATTACTAATAATTCATTAAATAAAGATATTCCAAAGATTCAGTGGGTTTCACATGAGAATTTCGTTGAATATAAAATAATTAAACCTCGAGCTTTATTTATCAATGAAGTTTTTAATTCTAAGAGTCTTGAAATAATTTCGGGATACGCGGAATCTTTTGTGTCTACTTTGATAGTTAATACGATGGTTCAATTTATAAGGGAAGGATTCTGTAGAATAGATAATAGCAATACATCGATATTCGCCCATAAATAGGTGAAAAAATGAAGGTAGCTAGAATAAATCATAAGGAATTTGGAGAAACATATGGATTAATTTCACCTGATACTAATAAGGTAATTACTAAGATCGAAATACAAGAACAGACTGGAATCCCTATTCCTCAAAACATAAAGGAATTTCTATTTGGAAATTGGATCAAAGAAGTAAAAAAATATGAAGAAAAACTGAACTTCTCTTTGAATATTCGAAAAGTAGAATTACTTGCGCCTTTATCTAATCCTAATAAGATCATTTGTTTAGCATTTAATTATCATGATCACGCAAAAGATGCAGGATTAACACCATCACAAGAACCTGTTATATTTCTTAAACCCAGGACTGCTCTAAATAGTCCATTTAATGATATTCTGTGTCCTGCTAACGTTCAAAGATTGGATTATGAGGCTGAAATTGCCGTTGTGATCGGTTCTATTACTAAAAAAATCCATGAAATACAAGCAATGGATTCCGTCTTTGGATATATGATATTTCATGATGTATCAGCTAGAGACATACAATTTAAAGATAAACAATTTACCAGAGGAAAAAGTATTGATACTTTTGCTCCATGCGGTCCTTGGATTACAACTAAAGAGGAAATTGACGATCCTCAGAATTTAAGAATAATTACAAAGGTTAATGAGGAAATTAGACAGAATTCTTCAAGCAGTAAAATGGTAATACCAATTAGTAAAATTATATCTAGTTTGAGTCAATTAATAACTCTTGAACCTGGCGATATAATATCCACTGGTACCCCTGCTGGTGTTGCAATGTCTATGAATGACCCTAGATATCTTAAACATGGTGACATAGTAGAAATAAATATAGAGAAATTAGGAACAATAAAAAATAAGATTAATTTTATAGAGAAAGTCACTCTATAATATATTACTACGCTCATATTTTTCAACTAGTCTATTTAATTTAATAACTTTTGATTCCAGTTCCCTTGAATAATATTCGAAGGATTTAGCTAGTTTTCCCCTCACATTAGATAATTGAATTGACGTATTCAAAACATCTAAACAAGATTCAATCGATCTATCCGTTGCAAATGTATTCATCTTAATTCTAAAAAGTTCAATTAGTTTTTTTTGCTCATTTTTTTGTTCATTTATAGAATTTACTACATCCTGATTTACCTCAGAATTTAGATCTTTATTATTTGACCAAGTTATCATTGCATTTATATTGATAGAAAATAATATTTTTGTTTTGGAAATTAAAGGCATATCTCAGAAGAACACATAAATACTACAAGAGGATATTCACGATAGTATTTATGGTAGTTGAAAACAAAGCAACAATATCATATATTAGAATTTTAAAAGAAGATCTTTCTATTATACGTGTAAAACCAAATGATGGTACAATCCCGGATTTCAAAGCAGGTCAATTTGTAACTCTTGCTCATATAAACCCGGATGAAGGAAAAATAGTTCGAAGAGCATATTCTATAGCATCTCCGCCTGAGCAAAAAAAATATTTTGAATTACTTATACGATGGGTAAGGAAACCACTTCCAGGAAGATTAACAACTCAGATATTTAATAAAAAAGAAGGTGAAGAAATTAGCTGGATAAGACCAACTGGAGCGTTTACGATAAGTGATAAAATGCATGATGGTTCGCCCGATAATAGGAGACTTGTCTTAATAGGGGGAGGAACTGGACTTGCGCCATTTATATCATATACACTCCATCTCAAGTCTATCAATAGTAAAAGAGAGATAGTTGTCTTACATGGGGCTAGTTATGTAGATGAGCTAAGTTATAGAGAATTATTAACCGATCTTGAAGAAGAGAGTTTAGATAAAGGAAAAGATAACTGGAATTTTAGATATCGTGCAAGTATAAGCCGACCTCAAGAATCGTTCAATAGATCATGGGGAGGACAAAAAGGCAGAGTAGAATCATTTCTAAGACCTGAACCAGGATCTGATAAATCTCCTCTTGAAGATTTAGTAGGTGAAAAGATAACTCCTGAAAATACATCATTTTATGTCTGTGGTTGGCAAGGAACAGTTGATGGTGTTCTTGACTTTCTTGTTCCGAAGGGATTTGTAACTGAGAGAAATAAAAGACCTGATGGAAATTATGATATAAAGTTTGAATCTTATGGATAATTTTTTGATACAGGTTTAAATTAAAAATGATATTTGAATATGAACAATTTGATTCAGTTAATGATCTGTTATTATATATAGCTTCAATCGCTCCATATATGAAGCAACTATTACCAATTACAAGTTACAGAGGTTATTTGTTTTCATTACTACCAATATCCCAATTTTCTACAGACCACCTGATGATGGTCTACACTACTGAAGAAATTAACGGATATCTATTAGAATTTGATCTGTCATCTAAAACATATAAGAATGTTCAAATGGTTGATAGGGCAGACAAAAACTATTTTGTAATTGTAAAACCAAGAACTGCAACTCTAGCAGATAAAGCAATTGACAATTTAAAAGACTAATTTTTTTGTTTATATTTCTAAAGCGCATTAGTGGTATTATTTATTAAGCAACGATTTTTAAAGCTATGAGTCTTTATCCTGCTAAATCATTTTAATATTTATTGTCATTTGGTGGATAATGCTTAAATTTAAAAAATATTGAAAAATCTTCTAAAATCCTTTCAGTAAAGAAATGTTGGCTTATTTTAATATTTCATATTAGTTAGGAGTGTAGATATCAAGATGGAACTTTTAACTAATCTAAATCTCACCATGTTTTCCACCCATTAAATGAACTATTTTCCAGTAATAATATCTACCCTTTTCTATTATTATACAAAATATAAGTAAAAAAATATTTGCTGGATTTTTCTGTGTAATATTGCGGAACTTAGAATTTAATGTTGATATTTTATCTAGTATTTTTAAAAGATATATAAAAAGACCTAATAGATCTAGTAATTATAATTTTGGAGGAACTTGTGCTGTTACAGAACGATCTCTAGAATATTTTGCCACAATATCTTCTGGTAATTTTCCACCAAAAATATCTTTAGATAATCCCCTAAGATATCTCATTATTGCCCATGTCCCAACTTTAATTAACCCTGCCATAAATACTTTCATAGGAGGACCATAAGACTTATTCCTTATAATTATAGGGATAATATCATTGATAACTCGTAAATTATTCTGCCAACATTTCCAGAATAAAGTAAATTGTGCTTCATTAAGATTACCGAAATGCATAGAGTTCTTCTCAGAAAAATCTTGGTATAGCAATGGAGCAACCAAACCTCTCATTTTCATCTGTTTGAAATCTTCTATCAGATCTATCGTGTATTGTGTTTCATCTGGTGTTTCATCCGGCCACCCAATTATTAATGTTAATGCAGGAAACCAATGATTATCATTCAAGATTTTACATCCTTTTCTTACAACTGCTCCCCATTCTTCAGGTTGGAAAGGTTTTGTTTTTACCCCTAAATGTTTTTTTACCATTCTAGGAGCAACAGTTTCAACCCCTAGATTGGTGGCTAGCCATCTCCCACTAGATTCCATGTCATTAATATGTGAAAGATGTTTGATTAAGTCTGGGGAAGAGGAAACAGCAGAAAGAGTCATATGAGTAGTACCAACGAAGTTAGCACCCACCGATTTAAGTCCTTTCCATAAATCTATGATAGCATCGGAATTAGGGATAAAATCTTTATTGTCGCATCCATACAATAACATTTCATCTGACTGAAGCCAAATGGAATCGAATCCATAATCTAGATTAATTTTAGCTTCATCTTGTAATCTATTGAGTGGAATATCTTTTTTAGAACGTTTATTTACATCGCAAAAGTCGCATCCTCGTCCGCATCCCCTCATTGCTTCTATAAGAGAGTTGATTGTTGGTCCCTTTATCCTAGGAATGTTATCTATATTACGAACGAATGTGTGTAATAATTCAGGTGCCTCTCCGCTTTCTAGATCATGAAAAAGATCTAAAGCGAGCTCATCAGCTTCACCAATCACCACTGTATCTATTCCATGTATTTTCATTCTATCTGGTTTTGCCAATTCCCAAGCTCCATTTCCACCTACTACCACCTTGAAATTATATTTCTTTTTCAATTGAATTATAGATGCACACATTTTTTTGAATTTCATTGCTACATATGATAACTTTTCCGGAGACATAGTTGTGGTGACAGGTGCCATACCTAGTGGATCCATGACGTTAATACCAAGAACTTTAGTCTCCGGGCCTACACATTTGTTCAAAAGATCAGGATGTGAAAGAAATATATCATCACGATTATATTCTTGTAATAATGCACTCTCTATACGTCGTAAACCACATTGAGCAACCTTAACCTCCCCGGTATTTCTATCTGTTTCAACTGTAGGACAAAAAAGTTTATCGAAAACAAACTCAGGAACCAATTCATACGGTCCGCAAGCTATGAAACCATAAAGAAAATTTCCTCTATAATTAGTCATTAAACTTCTATCAGCAGTTAACACAATTCGTTTGCCAGAAAAGGTCAATACAACAGCCTCTTAAAACATGCAATAGGAATCATATATAAATTTATTATCATAAACTTACGAGTATATGCTGTAGGATCTTTTAGTAAAATCCTTTATCATGACCCATAAGCATAATTGATTTTAACTGTTTTCGATTTAAATAATTGAGGGAATCAGAAAATGTTGCCCATATATAATCATCATGTTCATTTGAAAGTGTAATATCACGAATATTTGTTGTAGCATAATAGAAACTTACCTCTTTTCTTGATTTCACTCCTTCACCTTTAAAAAAAGAGTATCGAATTCTACCTACAAAGGATAAGATATTCAGTGAATTTATCCCAGTTTCTTCAAAAACTTCTCTAAATAGTGTTTGAATTTCTGTTTCTCCATCTTCTTTATGACCTTGTGGAAAACCCCAATAACCCCTACGATTTCGTAGTAAAAGAAATTCTGGTTCCTTTTTACTTGATGAGGTCTGGTATTTTATGACTGCACCAACAGATTTTTCTATATTCACACTACGTTAATTTTTTATTAAATAGAATTATAATATTGTTTCTTAAAAAGATTAATATCTATTTATTTTAATCTTTCAAATAGAAGGGCCGGTCGTCTAGTCTGGTAGGATACGGCATTGGCATTGCTGAGACCGTGGGTTCAAATCCCACCCGGTCCATTTGATTCAAATTAAAGTATTTCCACATTAAAATTGTTATAATTACTTGTATTTTGTAAATTGGGAACGAGAAATTAAAAAAATTAGAATTGAAGGTAAGGATTTTGTATTAAAGAAAAATAAACGCTTTAAAACATTAAGAGAGTTTATATTAATCTTTATTTTCCTGATAATATCAATTGTTTCTGCTCATCCATGTTCCCCACCTCAGATAGGAAAAAAAATCATTGAAAACGAAAATTTTCAAAATAGAGAAAAATTAAATGCTATAGGAATTAAAACTCCTAGACTTATTACTATATCTGATTCCCAAATTATCGAAGAGTATATAGCTTATGGTAACCTCTATGAATATTTTTTTACTGACAATAATATAGAATTGGCTCGAAAAGCGGGAGAAATAACAGGCATTTTACATAATGTGGGTTTTACATTTATTGATAATAAAAGTCAAAATTACTTAATAAAGGAAAATGATCTTGTGAGAATTGACATAGGACTAATACATCCAAATATTTCTCTCTTTGCGAAAAGCATGGATATAGGTTCTTTTTTGGCAAGTATTATGGATCTTGACTCAATAAAATATCATGAAATTGAGAACGAGTTTTTGAAAGGTTATCTTGAAACAACTAAAGGTACCAATCCATATCTCTCCGTAATTTTAAGAAATGTATTAGCATTAGGTCTTGTATCTGACTATGAGAAAATGGTTAAAAATATGATTAGAAAATACTATAATTAAACTGGTGGAAGTTCTTTTTTCTTATCAAAACCTCCAGATCCAAATTTACAATAAAAACACTGGTCTGATTGCATGTAAGGAATTCTTTGGATTACTATAGCGCCCAATTTTAGAGCAAATTTTGTAATCAATCTATGTTTAAACGGCATTGAAGGAATTACTTCCTTGAAATATACATCATAATGATCAGGACAAAACTTCAGTGTTATCTGAGCGCGTGGTTTATTTGAGGTCTTGGCTTCATTTATTGTTCTAGTTAATTGTATCTGTTCCCTTATGTATTCGTGTTTGGGACAAGGGCAATCTTTCCCTAACGGATGTTTATATGCAGGTACATTTTTCCAATCAAAATCTGGAAAATTCTTCTCAAAATCATCCATTTTTAATTATATAACAAGTTATAGCATATAAATTATCGGATATTAAAGTGATACGGTCTGTTAATTTATCTAATCTAATGGTAAAAATATATATTTTTGATGATTTATAAAATCTCAAAGCGGCTTGAATAGAACGGAACAGAGCAATGCCAAAAACATTGATGATAATTTAAGGAAAAACGATCATGAACAGAATCTTGTTTCACTTGACTTGAATTTAAAATCTTTACTAGATTTTAAAAATTCTTTAATAGAAGAGCAGAAAAAAGGAGATAAAAAGATTCAGGAACTGAATGAAAAAATAGAAGAAACTAAAAAACAAATTGACGAGGAGAGGCAGAGACTTGAGGATTTGAGAATCAAGTTAAAAGAAGTGAATGAAGTAAAAGACGAGGAATTCCCCAAATTTATGGAGCTTAAAGATATGGTATTAAAAGCTAGAACTCAGATGAAAGAGTTAGACGAAAAATCGGGTATAAAATCTAATAAAGAAAGAATAAACATAAAACATCTAACTAAGTCGTTAGAGCAATTAGAAAGAGACATCCAAACAAAAAAGTTATCTAAGGATGAAGAGAGGAGATTAGTTAACAAATCTAAAGAAATAGCAACAAAGCTGCATGCTATGAAAGTAATTCATAGAAAAGAAGACCAGTTTAGAACGATCTCAAGTCAATATGGAAACCTAAAGTCTAAAATTAATGATATTTTTGATAAAAAATCCGAATTTGGAAACAAAATAGGCGATCTGAAAAAGATTCTAGATAATCTTCTAAATACAAGAGAAAATCTTTACGAGGATAGGAGAAAGATAATAAGAGAAGTACGTGAGAGTAACGCAAAATTAGAAATGGTAAATACTCAGATAAACGCGATAGAATTCAGAAAATCAAAGATGAATGTAACAAGCGGTAGAAGAAAGTTTAGAGACATTCATGACAAATCCTATGTAGGTATACAATCTTCAAAGGAAAGGGCTCGGAGGAATAAAGAAAATATGCAAATCTGGAATTCTATGAAGGAACAGGCCTTAAAAAAAATGTCGAGTGGAGAAAAACTTACTTTTGATGAAATGAAATTGATTTATAGTGATATTAGTTCTTCCGAGGTTTAGAGAATAAAAATTGTCTTAATTTTAGATATTTATAACGTTTAATGAATAAATTCGTAATTGAGAAAGGTCTATTTTACTCCGTATGGGGTTGGATTAGGTCATGCTAGTAGATTAATGATTATTGCAAAGTTAATACAAGACAAGGAAACCGTTGTTAGGTTTTCCACCTTTGGAGAGGCGGTAGAGTTTATTTCGAGAGCAGGTTATATCTGTTCGAATGTTCCACCAGTAGAATTTTCATGGAATACACAAGGAAGTTTCTCATTTAAAAACAGTCTTTCGAATATCCCAATTTGGTTTAATAATTTTTTAATTCAAGTCGTTAAAGAAATTGAAAATATTATTAAATTTTCACCCAACGTAGTAGTATCAGACTCAAGATTATCCTCTATAATATCTGCAAAGTTATTGGGAATTCCATCTATAGTGATATTAAATCAGATCAAGCTTTTGTTATCTCCAAGACTACACTCTTTTAGGGTAGCTAGATTATTTGAAGATATTAATGCTGAATTTATTGGAAATTTATGGTCCGTTTCTGATGAAATACTCATACCAGATTTACCCCCTCCTTATACCATTTCAGAAAATAACACATGGAATACTAGCTCTGTAAGAAAAAAACTAAAGTACATAGGATTCATATCTCCTAAATATCAAATATCTGAGACACAATTACAAAAAGTATTAAATTTACTTGAATTCTCGAAATCTAAACCTATTGTTTTTTTTCATATAAGTGGTCCGCCCAATACAAGAAACCCAATCATTAAAAAAATATTAGAAGGAAAGCAATTATTTGATAATAATTTTCAATTCATCGTTTCAGAAGGTAGGCCAAATGGTCGAGATATACCTTTACATATTACAAAAAATGGGCGATATTATGAATGGTGTCCAATACGCGATGAGCTTTTTGCTCTGAGTGACATTTTGATTATTAGAGGAGGACACACTGCAATCTCTCAAGCAATTCAATTTGGAAAACCTATAATTTCTATTCCTATCGAAAACCATGCAGAACAAATAAACAATTCAAATAAAATAGCAAAAATCGGTCTTGGTATTACAATTGATAATCAGGAAATTACTCCAGAAAAGATTGTCGATGAAATTAACAAAATTTTAGAAAATCGAAATTATTTTAAGAAAACAGATGAAATAATGAAATTAAGTAGTAATTTAAATGGAGTTGAGAATGTTGTCAATATAGTTAGGTCGTATATTAGATGATGTCATTGTGAAGGAAATAGTCTTGATATTTTTTAGATTTAAAGCTTGTATATTTAAAGATTCCCCGGATTTTAATAACCTATTATTTGGCTTTTGTCGTAGAGAGGATTTATCTTTATCTTCAAAGATGTAAGAAATATGTGTATTACTAAAAAAATGAGTGTTGTTATTTAAATCTAAAAAAGCAAATGGAAGCCAGGGAATTTTTCTCTTTTGGTAACAGAAAGTTATTATTTTATCGATGATGGATAATGGATGGGTATAAAAACTAAAAGGAATAAGTACGTCAACATTTTCTATATGTGACAAAATTAATTGTATAAGCTTTAGTTCATCAAAATCAGAAATATTGTCATCAAAATTAAAATAAATTTTAAGTAATTTTACTGAAATTTGTTTCATTTGCATCTTTAAAAATACATGATAAAGACATTTAAGATGTTTTATTAAATTATTTGTACTAGAATATAAAATTAATATTTGAGGGATAAAACCAAATTTTGATATAATTTCTATAGATTTTAATGAATAAGGATCATAACATATACAGAAAATACTTTTTTTTAAGTAACCGAATGGAAGACCATTTATACCTTCTATAAATTTGTAAACGATATAACAACCTGAACTTGAAATATAGCAATAAACCTCTGTTACATCACTTCTGTTAAACCCAGTGGGTTTTAAATTCTTGAATTTTAACCGTTCGAGAATTAATCCAGTAGCCATAAACTCTATATCTCTTGGGATATACATTGAATTTTCTGAAAACACTTTAATCTTAAAATACTTTCTAGAATAAGTAATTCTGTCAGTTACACATACTATCATATCTAGTATATCTTTAATATTATTTGCGGTAGATACAGAAATTCCAATTCTTTTAATTCCAGAACAATTACTTAACCATTGTGAAACTTGGAGATAATCTTTAACTTCTATAACTAAAAAGGATTTTTCAGAAGTTATTTTATAATTCTTCACTTTATTATTTATTAAGATATTCTTAATAGAAACCTTGAGGAAGTCTAATAGTTGTCTGTTTACTGGAAAAATTATTAATTTTATATTACCTTTCAATCTGATCTTATTATTAAGTAATCAGAGACTATTTATTGTATCTTCTATTGTTTTTTTATCTTGTGCGCCTAGGGTTTTCTTTAAATACATCAACAAATCTTCTTTAGCTTCACTATTTTTATTTAGTTTTAGTCTTACAAATGCTCTATTTTTATAGATCGGACCGTATCTGTCCGCATCGATTACAATAGCATTAGAATAATACTCTTCTGCTTTTTTATAATCTTCGTTTTTTAAGAAAAAATTACCTAGCCCTCTGAATGCAAGAAAATAGTAAGAATTTATCGATATTGCTTTTTCAAAGCAAGCTACCGCTTTAGGATCATTTTTTTCACTAAAACAACTTCCGAGCATTGACCATGCACGAGCATTTTCGTTATCATCATTTAAAACTTTATTTAATTTTTTGATTGCGGAGTCTATGTTTCCCTGAAGGAATTCATTTTCAGCTTCAAAACAAATCATATTAGAGTTTAGACACTTTAAATCAGCTTTTTTAATGATATCTTCCATATCATTAGGTAACATAATAATAGATACATTATCCTCTTGTCTCCATTGCATTTCGAACTTAGATTCAGGAATAAAACCTTCAGTATCCGGTTTTGGAATATATGTCATGATTCTTTTTTCATCAGTATTATATCCAGACACCAAAATAGCATGTTCTATCATATTATATAATCCAGGAAAAATAACTATTGGTGGAATTGCTTGATCTATCCTTTTTTTTATATCCAGTAACGAACCTTTATAAATAAAATATGAAAAACCTTTTTTGCTCGCCATTTTTAGTCCTTCAAAAAGAGATATTTGTGTTTGAAATTTCTTTGAATCAATCACTATATTGTCTTCTCCCCAATACTTTAATACCACAGATATCATTAAAGGGAATTGTTTATTTTCTTCTACCAATGGTAAGTTTAAATTATGAGAATAATTGGATTGCAATGATACTTAGATGATATTATTCACATAAAAATCATCCTATCTAGAAATGTTTAAAAAGTGATTTATTAATCGTTCGCCAATTTTTCCACTTTTCTCTGGATGAAATTGAAATCCAAAAATATTTTTATTAATATGTTTAAAAACTTCTATTTTATTGTCTGGTGAAATGGCAAGTTTTTCTATTTGATTTGAAATCTTTGAAATAGCATATCTATGACTTTGATAAGCAGTAAAGGAAAAATTTTTTGGGATCGATAAAAATTCTTTTAAAGTTGTTATTTTTTTGAATCCATGAACGACCTGGTTCATCTTTATTAATGACCCACCAAAAGAAAGGTTTATGATCTCTGCCCCATAACAAATTCCTAAAAGAGGAGTATCAGTTTGATAACAATATTTAATAATTTTAGAATTAATAAGATTAGTTTCTTTTAAAACTTTTTTTCTACCAGATAATATTATCGAATCATATGCAGTTAAACTATTCATATCTACGTTTGAATAAATTTCTTTAATAACTTCTCTCTGGAATGAAGTCATAAAAACTAGATTGTTGGAAAATGGCGAAGTATTGTCAACTATTAATGTGGTCATGGCTTGCTTAATTGGACTTTAACCTATTAAGTTTATATATTTAATTTTTGTTCAAACTTATTTTGACTAACTTATTTTGTTACTAATAATTATATAAAATCAAATTAAAAAAGTATTGTAGGCTTAGATTACATTAAATTAGCTAGATTTTTTAAAATCAAGTAAATTCCCACAGAAGAAGGAACAGTTGCAGAAGATTTATCTAAGTTATATTTTTTCCTTTTAAATCTAAATTCTAATTTTGTTTTAACATTCAGATCTACATCTTTATCATCTTCGAATAAACAGGCATCTGAAAAGGGATCGAAGGACTCTAAATCATTACATCTGATTTTTGATAACCCACTTTTATTGTTAATAGAACCTGGCATTCTAAAAACTCGATGAATATCCATTGTAACATAAGGATCTATTTTTACTCCAGATTTTTCGGCAACTTTTTCAACTTCTCTCTTAAATACTGAGTACCCACCAATTCTTCTAACATATCTATACAAATTGTTATTACTAATGCTATACAACTTCATACTTTTTGATATTCTCTTTCTCCACCCATATGAAAATCCACTAAGAGGTATTTTCACTATCAATTTATTTTTATATTGAGTTACCCCTAGACTCGTAATTGAAAAATTTTTACCCATGATGTATTCGACAAGATCGTTCCTACCTTTTGAATCTAAATTAAAATAATCTTTTTCCATGGCTGTTATATGAAATCCATTATTACCAGAAAAATAAATATAGATGTACCTATTATCGATACCAAAGTCATTAACTAAGAATGAAATTAATTTCTGCGTTTCATTTTTTAGGTTTCGTACACAATTTTGGCATGGAATAATATTAGAAATTATTTTAGTACTTTTACATTTACTACAATATAGACACGATTTGTTACTTATATTATCACAGGATCTGCAAATATAATATGTATGGTCAATTTGACAAGGTAAGGTTAAGTCTTTTAAATCAATATCAAAAATCAGATCAGACCCTATCCATCTCTTTTCGTTAATGGGAAAAGTAGGGAAATCATAACAGGAATTTGAACAATATATCCCCGCAGGTACATTTTGTAATAGAAATGCATTTAATTGTCCCATATCGTTAAAAGAAATATGTCTAATCATTTTTGAATCGAAAGTCATAAAACCAAATTCTCTTCTTGAAATATCAGATGGAGATTCAAGAAAACGGAAATTATTAAAATAGTATTCTTTGAAGCATTTTTGAAGAAAATTAAGATTTTTTATGTCATTTTTAATCATTTTATTTGAGTAATCTCTTTATTCCAAACTGAGTTGGGTTGGTTATGCCTTTACATTCATCTGTATAATAGCACAGATGCTCATTAGCTAGTTTAGAACACGAAGGAACAGAATACTTTGTCATACTCCCTTTCTTACCTGCAAGATGTTCTACTTGATATCTAGTTATTTGTTCATTATAATCAGGGGCATTTTTAAATATCTGTATAATTTCATCAATACTTTTACCGTACGACAACATGTATGTTGCCAAGAGGAATCGGGCAGAATGGGATAAATTTTCATTTTTATTTAATTCATCTATAGCATGATCGATGCAAGGTGGAAACTTTAAGTTTCTAATTTTGAAGGGTTTTGGAAAAATAATTTGTTGTTTTATTGAATCACCTTGAATTTTTATTTTTTCAGGAATCTTTGCTATTTTCATATCCATTATTTTCTTATAAATTAAAAGTGACAGTTCATTTCTTACTAATCTAACAGTTTCTTCTACATCGAGAAATACAAAACCTCCATTTACTGAACGGTTAATTAACTTCCATTCTTGTTCATGAAATAAAGTAGATCTAGAAAGATAGTCTGAAATTTTCATCTTAAAAATATTATGGGTTGTGTCTAATTGTATTATCTGTAAATCAAGGAGCTCGTGAAAAATTTTTGAAATTAAAAGGTCTCTTTTTTTATAATCGCTTTGGTAAACCAGATCATGAGTAAGAAACTTTTCGACCCTCATTGCTTCGAAAAGTGAATATTTCTTAGTAATTGATTCGATGTTTATGTATTTTATTATTATTAACGAAATTAGAAAAGCAAATAGCTCTAAATCATATTTTTCAAATTCAGTACAAACAATTCCTTTCAATATTTCAGATTCTATCCTCTTTTTAGCTTTTTCTATAACATGATTAAACTCTGGTCTATCAAATTCATCTAAATCAAAATAAGTTTGTTTAATATAATCTCCTGCTTCATTTAGGAATGGGTATTTAGCCAGGTCCTCCTTTCCTAATAATAGTGTCAATAAGAGATAATAATAAAAACCGAAATAAAAAACTACGTAAGTATTATCTACTTTGTGCCTATGTGGTAAATAGGAAAGATTATTTAAAAAATGGTTCTCAAGTGTCAGTATATGACTATTTTACAAATACCATACATATAGCTTAGGAACTGCCATGTTTTGTATTCAAGACCTTGGAATAATATAGTGCGACAAGCATAACCACTAAACAAGCTAGATATTGTACAATAAAAAAATTAATGAAAGATATATTGACAAAAATCCCCTTATAATACATATGCCTTATCTTCCAAACTTTGCTTCATCTGAAGGTGAGACATAGTAAAAATCAACAATGATCTTGTTTAGAGAGTAATCCAGAACTTTTCTTTAAAAAACTCAAACATTGTTATTCATCTTGGGAATCACCTAGGTAATGGCGAAAACAACTGTATAATCCAGATTGTTCCCAAATTGGGAACACCTACAAATTTTCAATAGACGAATTTAATACAATACATAGATGAAATTTTCCGATTAATATTTTACTTGAACATAGCGCTGGACAATATAGAGTATTGGAAGTCAATTGGAACAGCTTGGAATACTATTAGAAAAGTGATGAAGAAATTTGGTATCTGTTTAGACACATGTCATGTATTTTCAGCAGAATATGTTTAAGAAATAACGAAAATTTAAGTGTAATTGAAGAATTCGATGAATTTATAGGAAATACGATATTTTAAGGTATGTCATTTAAATGATTCCAAATGTAAAAATGAAAATAAAAATAGGAAAGGAAACATGGGACTATGCCATATTGGTAAGGAAGGAATCCGAGAAATATCAAAATAAAATATTCTTCAGAAATTCCTATTATTATGAAACGTCAATTGACGAAAAAAGGAGAAATAAAGCTAATGTGAAAGCAGTTTTCGAATTAATTTTATCTGTAGTGATATTAGAAATTAGTGAACATCAATTATAAGTAAGAAGTAAACATTAGAACGAGGATGAATGTATTATGGTAGATTATGATGAGATTATAAAGTTATCACTGGAGCGAGGTTTTTATTTTCCGAGTTCAGAGATTTATTCAGATGCACCTGCAGGTTTTTGGGAATATGGACCTAACGGTGTAGGTATTAAAAATAAATTAATGAATTTATGGAGAAGGGAATTAGTTAGGAAAGATGGAATGGTGGAAATTGATGGATCTCAGATTATGAGTAAGAATGTGTTTGAAGCATCAGGACATTTAAACAATTTTTCAGACCCCGTGATTACATGTAGTAAATGTAATCATACCCTCAGAGCAGATAAATATTTAAATGAAAAAACTGGTTTAAATATTTCTGAAGGAGCAAAAAAAGAAGAAATCGATAACCTCATAAATAGACATAATTTATTATGTCCTAAATGTCAGTCAAAATTCAATAATTCAGAAAAATTTAATATGATGTTCAAAGTAGAAATAGGTCCTAATAAAGAAGAGGCATATCTTAGACCAGAAACATGTCAAACAATATTTGTAGATTTTTCACGATTATTTAAAGTCTTTAGAGGAAGATTTCCTTTTGCAGTTGCACAAATAGGAAAGAGTTTTAGAAATGAGATTTCACCAAGACAGAGTCTATTAAGGCTTAGAGAATTTTATCAAGCAGAGATCGAAGTTTTTTGCAATCCCAATAATCTAGATCATCTATCTAGATTTGAAGAAACCAAAGGTACAAATTTAATAATAGATATAGATTCTCAGGTTTATGAGTTAACGTCTGAAGATGCAGTAAAAAAAAATCTTGTTCCAAACAAGTTAATTGCATATTATCTTTCTCTTTTAAGTTTATTTTATGAGAAAACAGGGATCGATATGAAAAAAACTCGCTTTAGAATGTTAAAGGATAATGAAAAGGCGTTCTATGCCACTATTGCGTTAGATTTTGAGGTCAAGACTAGTTTGGGTTGGTTAGAATTAGTAGCGTGTAACTACCGTGCGGCTTATGACTTGAAACAACATTCACTTGTCAGTAAAAAGAATATGGAAGTAATTGATCCAGAAAATCAAGAAAAAATTCTTCCTCATGTATTTGAGTTGTCATTAGGAATTGATCGGAGTATATATACCATTCTAGAACACTCTTTCTACTTTGATAAACATAATAAAAGAAGGGTTTTAGGATTAAAGCCTTTTCTAGCTCCTATAAGCATAGGAGTTCTTCCTTTAATAAAAAATAAAGATATTGAGACAGTATCTAAAAAAATTTATAAAGAATTGATCGTAAATTTTGATGTTTATTACGATTCTTCAGGATCTATAGGAAGAAGATATAGAAGATTGGAAGAAATAGGTGTTCCATATGCAATAACTATTGACCAAACAAGTTTGGACGATAATACAGTTACCATAAGAGATAGAGACACTATGAGACAAGAAAGGATTAAAATTGAGAAATTAAAGGACTTCTTTTATAATAAGCTATATTTTTAACATTTATGATTAGTTAAAGGAAAAGATGTAGAAATAAATGGAAAAAAAGGATCTTGACAAAAGAATAGGAATAGATTACCTTCCACTCGAAAAATGGATAGTTTTGCTGAGAGATAATAATAATTTAAAAGAATATCCCTCAGTTTTTTTTAGGCAATTTCTAGCTAAAGATTATTACGAAGCATATGATATTGTAAGGTCATATGCTGAACGATCTAATTTTGAAATAGTTTGGTTTAAAGAAAAACGAGAATGTCCTGAATATTATTCAAAGGCATTTCCCTTCCTTGAATTCTTTTGTACCTATTGTAATCTAAAATTTAACTCTGTTTATCAGGTAAACTGCAACTTGGATGAATGTAATGCTATATTCTGTTCCAGTATTTGTATAAAGGAACATGTGAAACTAAAACATGCTGTAAATAAAAAACCTTTTTAGTTTAATCAAATCTTATTGAAATAAATTCGTTCATCATACCTTTATTAACTCCGAGTCAAATAGCTGTTCTAACAACTGTATTACTTCTTGTTCGATCTGCTGCCTTGGAAGTCCTAATTTTTCAGAAAAGTGATCTGTTAATTGATTGATCGTCTTAGTACTATCACATGATTGCCAAAATCTCACTATAGCATCATTAACCATGAAACTTTTGTTCTCGTTGTTAATTAATATTAATGAACCATCGTCAGATTTTGAAAACACACCTTGTTTTTGGGGTTTATCAGTATCATAATTTATTCTGAATCTAAGTTTTGGTTTACCAAAACCTAATTTGTCCCTTATTACAGGATTCATTTTTTCTATTGTCCATGGAGGATCCCAAACAATTTCTACATCTATCTTCCCTACACCATTTAACTTACCCAAATTTAGTTTTACATCGTTAACTAGAGTATTGTGGAGTGGACAACCTCTAGTTGTCATAGTCATCTTAACTCCAATATCATTGTTAGAATTTACAGTTATGTCGTATATTAAGCCAAGATCAACTATATTAACGGGTATTTCAGGATCCATACATTTTTTTAATTGATCATAAATCTTCTCTCGAGTAATTATTTGAGATGTCATATTAGTAAAATTGAACGTAAACACGATAAAAATGTTATCAATAATTCAAAATAAATTTTAGGTTCAATATGCTATCATTTTTTTTATACTTTTTGTGTATGGCGGTTCTATTATTCCTTTTTCCGTTATAATTTTTGTAATAAGAGTTGGAGGAGTGATATCAAACGCAGGATTCATTACCTTCACGTTCTTTGGGGCTATCGCTTTATTTCCTATTTTGGTAACTTCATTCTTTGAGCGTTCTTCCACGATAATATCATCAACATTACTATTGAAATCAAAAGTAGATATTGGAGCTGCTACATAAAAAGGAATTTTATGTCTTTTGGCTAATACTGCTAGCTGATATGTTCCTATTTTATTGAATACATGCCCACTACGTAATACTCTATCCGCTCCTACTATTACATGTTGTATTTTTCCTTTGGACATTGTATATCCAACAGCAGTATCAGGAATTAGTCTTACATCAATTTTATCATGTTTTAATTCAAAAGCAGTAAGTCGAGAACCTTGCATAACAGGTCTTGTTTCAGTGGCTACAACGCATATATTTTTTCCCGAGGCATTTGCTGCTCTTATTACACCTAATGCCGTTCCATATGCTACTGTAGCTAATGAGCCCGCATTACAATGAGTCATTACAGTATCCCCATCTGAAAAAAGAATTTCTCCTTTTAAGCCCATTGATTTGTTTATTGATATATCTTCTTTTGCCATTTTCATGGCTTCTTTCAAAATAACGTGTCTTACCGCAGAAACATTATCAAGATTTTGAATCTTGTCAATAATTCTGTCTAATCCCCATTGTAAGTTAATAGCAGTAGGTCTGGTTGATCTAATGACTGAATATGCTCTCTTTATATCCTTTTGTAGTGAGGTTACATTTTTTGCAGTACTCTCCTTTGCTGCAAGAACCAATCCGAATGCAGCTGTGACACCTATGGCTGGAGCTCCCCTTACTATCATTTTTCTTATCGCATAAGCAACGTCTTGATAAGTATTACAAGAAAAGTAGCATAATTTTGTAGGGAGTTTTGTCTGATCAATCAATAATAGTGAATTTTTTCTCCATCTAACTGTAAACAAAGTATTAGACCTACTTTTTGACACCTAATCAAGTATTAATTTCTCTAATATTAATTATGAATTCGTCTTGTTTCCTGCTCCAATAATAGAAAATTTATGGATAGAAAGGTTATTCTTTGTTAATAGACCTCGACCATCATATACAGGAACATCTATTACGTTGTTTATTAATTCCTCATATTCTTTATGATCCGTTAATAGCATGATCAGATCTGTATTTTCTATAGATTTAACGAAATCAGTGTAAAAACTCGTGTTAGGATATTTAGTTATTGCAGCATCGGTTTGAACTAAAGGATCGTGCACTCTAATATTCTTGATTTTAATTTTGTTCAATTCTTTTATAACCTCATAAGTGGGCGACAGTCTAGTATCTATTACTCCTCCTCTAAACGCGAGTCCTAGTAATGTTACTGTAGTATTCTTGTATCCGTCAGATGTTACTAATTTTAACGCCTGTTTAACACAATACTTTGGCATCATGTTATTTATTTCTCTACCTAATCTTGTTATTTTTGAATTTAACCCAAGATTTTTTGAAGCATGTAAGATAAATTGCGGATAGACTGGTATACATGCTCCTCCAACTCCAACTCCTGGTTTATGAAGTTTACAAAAGGGTTGAGAGTTCGCTGCCGATCTTACTTCCCAAAAATCAATTCCTAACTTCTCAGAAAATATAGCCAACTCGTTTGCTAATGCAATATTAACATCTCTATAAACTCCTTCAAATAATTTTTCTGTTTCTGCAGCTCTTATACTACTCATAGTTATAACACCTTTATGAAATATTTTAGAAAATATCTTTGAACCAACTTCCACACTCTTTTTTCCATATCCAGATATAATTCCCGGATATCTTGATTCAATATCTTCAACGGCTCGACCTTCGTATATCCTTTCAGGATTATACACAACATAAAAGTCCTCTTCAACGTTTAGCCCGCTGTTTTTTTCCAGTATCGGGATAACTATTTCCTCTGTGGTACCTGGAGGGACACTTGGATTAAGAGAAATTATATCATTTTTTTTCATTCCTCTACCAATATCTTTTGTAACTTTTTTGACCATGGATAAATCAGCATATCCATTTTGAGCCAAAACAGGTACACATATCATTTTTAGAAAAGAATCCGTGGATGCCTTTAGCAAATCGTCATAAACTAAAAACCTTTTATCAGAAACTCCTTTCCTGAATGCTTCACTTACGCCTGGTTCAGGAATATGGGATTGCCCCTTCATGGCTAATTGCATTACTTTAGTAGATTTATCGATTCCAATTACATATAGACCTGAACGTAGCCAAGCTGCCGCTAGGGGCGCTCCGACATGTCCCAATCCATAAATTGCAATTTTGTAGTCTCCTCCTAATAATTTTTTATCTATATTACGTAGAAAAGAACGATAAGTAAATTTAGATAAATTTTCGTTTACTGGAGTGTCATTTTCTACTGCTTTATTTTTGGATTTCATAATTGTTATTTTTCTTTGGTATTATTTGTTTTTTTACCAAAAAATCATTAGTAAGATAATGAATGAACCTGTTATCATAATTATTTTATGTCTCTATAATTATATTTGATTATTGCCAATATTTAATCCTAAAAAACATACCATATGCACTCTGGGATCACATTGCGCTTTACAAGTTTTAAAGGGCGCAAAAGATGAAGGCTTTAAAACTCTATTAATAAGCAAAAAAAATAGAAAACAGCTATATCAAAGGTTTGCTTTTATTGACGAAATAATTATTGTAAATGAATTCAAGGAAATGTTAAATAAAAATATTCGAAAAACCCTGGATAGGGATGATTTATATATTATACCACATGGAACCTTGATTTCCAATATCGATTTAGATGCGATAGAAAAATTAAATATACCAATTTTCGGAAACAAACATATTCTCAAATGGGAAGCTGATAGAAAACTAAAAAGACAATTAATGCAAGAGGCAAAATTAACTACTCCAAAGGAGGTAAAAAATAAAACGCTGATTAAAAATCTCTCTATAGTAAAACTTCATGGAGCTGCTGGTGGAAAAGGGTATTTTCTCGCGTGGGATGAAAATAGTTTCAATACTAAATGTAAAAACCTTATTAGAAAAAAAATAATCAATAGTGAAGCTGATTTATACATTCAAGAATATTCCTTTGGTGTACCTGTTTATTTTCATTTTTTTTATTCTCCGCTGAAGAATGAGATTGAATTACTAGGAATTGATAGAAGATATGAATCGGATATAGATGGGATAGGACGTATTCCTGCTACGATTCAACGGAATGTAAAATTAGAGCCAACCTATAATGTGATAGGAAATTCAGCATTAGTATTAAGAGAATCTCTTTTGGATAATGCTTATTCTATGGCAGAGAGATTTGTAGCAGCTACTAAAAGATTAGTAAAACCAGGAATCCCAGGTCCATTTTGTCTTGAGGGTATTTATGATAAAGAAGGAAATTTTACTGTATTCGAATTTTCAGCTAGAATAGTAGCAGGTACGAATCTCTTTATTGATGGATCACCTTATTCTAGCTTATTCTTTGAAGTTCCTATGAGTATGGGTAGACGAATATCCAGAGAATTAAAAATAGGAATAAAAAATAATCGACTCAATGAATTAGTAACGTGAATAAT
This sequence comes from Nitrososphaeraceae archaeon, assembly GCA_042138015.1. GTDB lineage: Archaea > Thermoproteota > Nitrososphaeria > Nitrososphaerales > Nitrososphaeraceae > TH1177. Next base: position 33,435 of record JBHIVA010000007.1, read on the forward strand.
TTAAGATAAAAAATATTCTATTTAACCCCCTATCATTTGTGTAAATTTATTGGTTTTTTTAATTTTAGATATATAATCTAGATTAACTAGGGCAACCAATGCTGATTTCTTTACTTCTTCACTAGAATCCAATAGTGCCTCCTCCAGAGGTTTTCGGGCTTTTTCTGAACCGACAACTCCTAATGCAATTGCAGCCTCATGACGAACAATAAAACTGGGATCTGTCTTTAACGCCTTACACAACGCATTGATCCCGCTTGTGAAGCCTAGCTGACCTAGTGAAAATGCGGCTTCATGTCTAACCAACTCATCTGGATCTTGCAGTAGAACCAAACTTATAGGCCAGACAGATTCTTCGCCTGCAATATTAGCCAATATACACACAGATCTAGTTCGTATTACGTGATCATTATGACGAAGTAATTTTGTAAAAAAATCTATGTTTTTATTATTAAATTCTTTTTCCATAGTTTCAATTAGAAAAATTCTGTCGTTATTCTGAAGGATTTCATCCCCCTTTTTAAAATATAGGCTATTATCCAATCAGTATTAATATTTTTAGTAAAAATTTAATTCTTGTGCATTTAAGTTATTATATTGTTAAAAATAGAATTATGTTATGCGTGTTAGATATTGGCATCTAAATATTCAAGAAACCTTAAAAAGCAACTATCCTGTTGAAAAAATTAATCATTGGGAAATAAAGTGTTTATGTGGTGAATATCAGCATTTTGGAGTTTTTTGGTTTAAATACGGAACGCCTCTTGATAAAGAGCCTGTGCATGGAATCTGTTTTTATTATAATGAGATTGAGCAAAAAATCATTGAAGAACTGATTCAATATCTTACAAACCGTTTCGGTGGTAAAACACTCTTTAGACAAACACGAGTATTTTTAAGCGGATCTAAGGTAATTTTCGATCCTGCTTCGATTGGAAGATTAGCTAATGATTTGAGTTTGAAGTTTACCGCACCTGTAGAGATAACTATAGAATTAGAAAAGGTATCAGATGAAGACATTACGAACAACAAATTCAATTTTCCTCCTAAGAAAGCTTTGCCGATTGTGGGTAAGGACTGATATACCCTATTTATTCCGAAGTCCTGAAGTTATTTTTTCCTAATTTTTTTATCTTAGAATTGTTTGTAATTTATTAACTAAATTAGCCATGCTTACAGGTTTACTTATAAAATCTAAGACATCTACAGAAGGAATGACTTTGCTAAATTCTTCTCTATTTATTTCAAAAGCAGTTATAAATACTACCTTCATTTCCGGATTATTTTCTTTAATCCTACGAAATAACTCAAATCCATTAATCTTGGGCATTCTTATATCAGTAAGTACGAGATCATAGTAGTCGATAGGTTTGTTTCTTATCGAACTCAACGCATCCTCTGCATCCATGAATGTATCCACTTGGAACCTGTTTTTGGATTCCAGACCTCTCTTAATGATTGACAAAATGTCCTTTTCGTCGTCGACAACCATTATTCTTGGTGGAATGTTCCTACTATTGGTGACACTCACGATTATCTTAACAATATTATCCCACTAAAAATGTTATCTATTGTATCCTGCATCTTTACAACATTAAAAACATACGAGTCGATGTATTATAATAAATTACACCCAGTATTTAGGGCATTTATGAACCTTAACGAAATTGCGCTGGAACTTCTTTGTAATGAAAAAATAGGAGAATTTAACGAGTTTCGATTAAGAAATATAATATTTAGGCCTAATCTCTCAGGTAAAAATTTTTCTAATAAAGATCTATCAAATGCATTTTTAAATGGAGCAATTTGTATCAAAACCGATTTTAGTAAGAGTGACCTCACAAAAACGAATTTAGTACAGGCTGAATTGAATGAGTCTGATTTTGAATTTGCTGATTTAACCCAAGCATTATTTATGTACGCTGATATGAAAAATTGTAGAATAACAAATTGTACTCTGAAACAAACGAATTTTATGTGGACAGATCTTCAAGGGTCTGACTTAAGAAGTAGTACTTTAGAAGACACCATTTTTATAGCATCTTACCTTAATAATGCTAAATTGGATAATCTGAATAAAGAAAAAGCCTTCACAAAGTATGCTAAACTGGATAATACAGTTTGGACTACATAATAATCGGAATATGAGATGAGATAATTTCCTGAATAATAGTTGAAAGAATTCATGTTGCTTATACGTAACTAATTATAAGATTCGATAACGTTTTACCATCAATTATTAAATTTTATTGAAACGCTTCGTATGAAAAATATAACTGGAAACTGGTTATAACATGAAAAAGCAAAATCAGAAAATTAATTTAATTATATACCTCAAACGAAATCCTATCGCGTTCAATAACGGAATGTTTTTTATAAGGTTTGATAAGTTTTGAGATGGTGGATATCAATAAGTTAAACTTCAAATCGTTGATTAAGAGCTATCAAGATTTTCCGAAGGAAGGTGTGGTTTTTAGAGATATAAATCCATTATTTAGAAATTCCCAAGCGATCAATGAAATTTCTAAAGAGTTCATAAAAAAAGATGAATCTCAATATATAGACCTTATAGTTGGAATAGAATCAAGAGGGTTCACAATTGCTTCGTTACTTGCGGGTAATTTTAATAAAGGGATAGTACTAGTTAGAAAAGCAGGAAAACTTCCTGGAGACACTTTAAAAAAAAGTTATGAAATTGAATATGGAAGTTCTACAATTGAAATTCAAAAAGATGCAATAGGTAAAAATCAGAGAGTTTTAGTCGCGGATGATTTGATAGCCACCGGAGGTACAGCCATAGCCACTGCTGAACTAATTCAAGAACTTGGTGGCGTGATATTCGGATTTGCCTTCATAATAGATTTGGTACATCTTGGTGGATCGAATAAACTAAGAAATAAAGGGTATAAAGTAAATTCATTGGTGGAATATGATGAATAAAAAAGAAACAGAAGACATTTCAATAGGTATGATAGGCGGTACAGGAATTTATGATCCCGATATATTTGAGATAAAAGAGGAAAGAAAAATCTTTACACCATATGGAGAACCTTCTGATAAAATAACAATAGGTAACTTAGATGGAAAGAACATCGCTTTTATATCTCGCCATGGAAAAGGCCATAGATTACCACCACATAAAATAAATTTTCGTGCTAACATTTGGGCACTAAAAGAGTTAGGAGTAAAAAAAATTTTAGCCCCTTCTGCTGTAGGAAGTTTAAAGGTAAAGTTTAAGCCAGGAAATATAGTATTACCTGATCAATATATAGATTTTACAAAGAATAGAGAATATTCCTTTTATGATGGTGGGATTGTTTGCCATATATCTCAGGCTGAACCTTTTTGTCCGAATTTACGAGAGATCGCTTCCGCAGGACTTGAAAATTTGAGCTTTAATTATCACAACAAAGGTACATATACTTGTATCGAAGGTCCTCGCTTTTCAACTATAGCAGAATCAAATTATTATAGAAGAGTGTTAAATGCCGATATCATAGGAATGACATTGGTTCCTGAATGTATCCTAGCTAGAGAAATGGAAATGTGTTATCTGCCAATCTCTACAATAACTGATTATGATGTGTGGTCAAAAGTTCATGTCAATTCTAAAGACATAATAGAAACTTTAAATAAAAATGTGAAAAAAATTAGGAAACTATTATTGAATATTATTCCAAAAATATCAGAAGAGCAGAATAGTTGCGATTGTGGACATGCTCAAAAAAATGCATTGATTTAAGATATTCTTTTAAAAAACTAGAAGATTAAATGAATTTAAACTTAATGTGTTACATTTACTCATATATATGTAATAATTCAATTTATTGAATCTATGTAAAATGTGTTTTAACGGCCATTCAGTTAACGATGAAGCCATATGAACAACCAGAGCAAACATCTAGTAAGCACAATAATACTCAGTTTATTTTCCCATTAACGCTTGGATAGCTTACCTTGTCATTATAACGAAATTTTAATATTAATATTAGTCAGGCTTAAGAATTTTTTCTGGAAGGATAACATCACCTTCTATCAACTTTCTTTGAACTGTTAACAGTAATTCATCCGGATCCATATTCATCTTTTTTATTTTTGAAATAGCTAAATTTGATATTTTAATGCTAACATTGTGTCCACCTATTCTTCCAAAAGCTATAGAAGTAAATTTAATATATTCATTATTAATTACAAAATATCCTTGAATTTTACTTGCTACACTCCCTCCAGACGACTTTGTAATAAAAACTTCTACTTTTAAATCTTCTTTATCTCTAAAATAACTCATCTTTTATTGATCTCTTTAGAAATTTCTACTGTTTTATTGATATATTCTTCTACTAGGAAGCTCCACCAATTTTTATTGGAAATTTTGTAATCCTTTACGTCTATTTCGATTAAGGTTTCGTCATCTGTATCAACAAATGATAGTTTGCCTTCTTTTATAATTTTAATAAGCTTCCATCTATCTTTTCCCATCCTATTTTTATTTATCGCAACACACCATTTTTCATTTTTATCAATTTTTGGCATTCCTATGTAATCTACAATATCTAAAATTCCTAATCGTTTTTCTTCACAAAATAATTCCTTGGTAACAACACTTCGCCAGATATCGATAGCGCCTATCGTTTTACTTTCTTCATTTAGGTTGATAACACCAAAGTAAACAATTTTATCTTTATCAATTGAATTTTGTATACTCATATAACCCCTAAATAATCTCAATCGTTATTTAGTTCTTACACTATCGTAATGTTTTTCTAAAATCAATCCTAAATTATCTATTATCTTATTTTTTTTGAATTCAATTTTTTTTTCAAGACAGAGTCTCTTATATCTATTAGTGACAACGAATCGTGGATGAAAAGATTCGTAAAGATTATTTGAGTATTCTAATAAAATACCCTTAGCTATTAAAGATAAAATAATTTTATTACAATTATCTAAAGAGTAATTAAAATGAGAAGATATTTCTTCCAGATTTTTTTTTCCTTCAAAAATAATCAAAAGGAAAACTTCTGTTTCCTGACCACTTAATTCGAGATTTTCCTTTAAGAGTAAGAAAAGATTTTTTTTATCTTCCATTCAATAATTTTAAAGACTGTCAATTAATATTAACTTAAGTCTAAATAGAATATCGAGATATCATAAAGAAATATTTTGATTTATGAAATTAAATGCTTGACGCAAAATATTTCTTGAATTTTCATAGGTAATGATATTTAATGCCAATGAATAACTTTCCCATATGTATCCAATATGTTCTTTCGAGAGATCAACATCCCATTTAGAGGTCTTCGCTAAGAAATATATTACCTCCTTCGATACCAAAAAATTCTTGCGTTTATAATAGTAGAAAACATCTTTTCTAAAATCAAAATTTAGATCTATATCAACAATTCCTGTTTCTTCTTTTATTTCCCTAGCAATAGTTTCCTTCTCTGTTTCATTTTTCTCCTTATTTCCTTTAGGAAAATCCCAATGTCCGGAATTGTAATGCAATAATAAGAAAAAAGGGTTTTTATCTTTTGAATTGAACAATACTGCACCTATTGATAATTCTTTAATAATTGATCTATTCAATTGGTTAATATACCTTAAGTTATTGCATTGGAATCTAAATTAGCAGGTATCGATGAATTAGTTTCATAAATAGATGGCATATAATCATGGATATCCAACCATTCATCCAAATTCATAAAATAAGTACAAAACCACTTCTTATTATTTGAATCATAAAAACCATGGTCATACATTTATAGAAGAAACCTCTAAGTTTTATTTTAACTTTCCCTCATTTTCCAAATCTTCTTACGCGATTTTGATATGTCCTTATTGCTTTCATAAAATCGATCTTTTTGAATTCAGGCCAGAAAATATCCATGAAAATTAGTTCGCTATATGCACCCTGCCACAGAAGAAACCCGCTTAACCTTTTTTCCCCTGATGTTCTTAATATTAAGTCAGGACAAGGTTGTGGTAAATGAGAAGTATAGAGAAATGACTCTATAGTTTTTTCATTAATATCTTCTACATTAAGTTTTCCTGAAATGACCATAAAACTTATTTTTTTTATGGCGTCCACTAGTTCTTTTTGTCCTCCATATGCAACGGCAATATTTAAGAACATAGAATTGTAAGAGATCGTTTCTTCTTCCAAAACTTTTAATATTTTTTGAAGATCTAGTGGTAGTAGTTCTACATTTCCTATAGCTTTGATTCGCATTTGTTTTTCATGAATCCTAGAATCATCTCTCAGTTTACATAGTTTTCCGTGCAATAATGTGTAGATATTAGTAAGTTCATCATCTTGTCTTTCTAAATTTTCATTAGAGAGAACGTAGACAGTAGTGATTTTGATATCAAGATCATAAATCCAATTCAATAAATCTTCTGCCTTCTCTGCACCTTCAAAATGTCCTTTATCTATTCTAAAAAGCCTATATTTTGCCCATCTCCTATTACCATCTAGAATTATAGCGATATGTCTAGGTAGAGGATCTTTAGTGATTTGCGATTCTAACCAACGTTCAAAAATTTTATGAAAACCAGTTAATTTAAATAGTAATTCAAAAATATTTTTATAAGAATAGATCAATTTCATTTATAATAATTCGTTCATTATCAAAATAATTATTGCTTATTTATTTTATAGGGTTTGTCAAGATTTTAGCGATTCTCCTCCTTTGCGGTTTCTATAATATTGATAGAGAAATGTTGCTACTATCAATGTTATCGCTAGTCCTATTAATAATGATGAAATTAAGTTAAATGGACTTGTTCCTTCAGTCAGAACTGATGTGAATTGTAATATTGGATAATATAATAAAATCAAGATAACAATCCGTAAAATATCAGACATTGTTTTTATGCTTCCTTTAAACCAGTTACTAAGTAAGGTACCTGACATAATAGTACCAATTCCGATCCACATTAAAAGAATAGTTCCTTTCATAAAACTTCCAACAACTTCCTTATTCGTAATTATTTCAAACGTTTTTGTATTTTCGCTAATTATCCCTTCGGGAATTTGTGATAATCCATTAAATATAGAGACAAGAATTATGAGAATTCCTGCAACTATAGAAAATATTCGGATAAAACTAGTAGGATTCGGTTTTCCTAATGAACCTATTGACTTGTCGATGTCAAATGCTCTAATTATAAATGCACAACCTAATATAATTAACACAAATGCTATGGCTTCACGAGTTAATCCAAAAATTGTTGCTATGGCGCTAGAAACTAATAGAGCTCCCGGAAGCCCTAAAAAAAATCTTGAATACCTAGGATCATATACTAACATCTTTATATATCTAGCAAAGACTGCATATGAGTATTCTACACTTCTACTATGTCTAATTACTACTCTATGAATTGAGATCACAGGTATTAGTGACTGAATTACTGGAATAACGGTTTCATCATCCTCACCATCGGATACGATTACAGAAGCATCAGCTTTAAATGCATCTACTATAAACTGAATTTCAGAACTTATTTTTTCATCTCCCTCTATTCCTCTATTGTATTTACCAGCCACCAAAGCTACTTCAGCATCATAACCTCTTTTAAGTAAGTCTTCATAATTCTTAATTGCAGCAAAAATTGTATTGGCATCTGAGTCTTCAGGATCTTCAATTGCTAATCTAGTTCCAGCATTTATGCATGGGTCTCTTCCAATAACAGGAGTTTCTATCCCTCCTTTTGAGCCTATATCATCATCTCTATCTATACATAAAACAAGGATCCTTTCATATTTTTTACTTTCCTTCGCTAGCAAATTTCCTCTCAATAAATTATTATAATTATTATCTTTTGACAAAAGAGGACCCTACAATAAATTCTTATCTCACATTAATTAATTTAACTAAGAGCTGCAATTGTATTCCAGAACAAAGTTTTGAACAATATAATTAACTAGATTATTGAACTCTGATTGATATTAAGTATACTGATTCGAAGTAAATTATTGATTCTTTGGAAGATAATTAGAGTAATTATAAAAGCAAGATTGATAAATAGTTTATATATAAAATTATCCTTTCTATAGTAAACGTTATACTAAAAACTATATCAAGTACCCATTTCTCTAAAAAAATTGGTCTATCAATTTTATAATTGAAGATTCCCACCATTTTAATGCATATCGAGTTAATTTATTAGAAATTATCGCACAGAGATATGGTAAAAACTAAATAAATTTGTAAATGCAAATTCGGATTCAAATTAAATCCTTTCCTCTTCATTACAACAGCGTAACTTTGTTCTTAGGAAAAATAAATAAATATAAAATATATGATAATGATAGGTTAGACATTTGGAATGGAATATATCCTATTTTATGCTATTAACTTTAAAGGATATAAAATATACGAGAATTTTCTTTAAAAAAGGGATATTTAAAACAGATTGAACATATACATTGATTGAATTATACCCTTTATTATTAAACAATTGTAATAATACCTCCAAGTATTAATTTCTTAAGATTAAAAATAGATTAAATGTTTTTATTAATAAGCCCTGAAATATTCTGAACCTACCAAACACAAGAGACTACGAACGTTAACAATAACAGAAATGATTATTCAAATTTGCAATTAACACTTCTACTTTTACCTAACATTGAATCGGTGCTTAATTATGTACTCGGATTTATATAATTAAGAAAAAAATATAGGTTATTGTTATCGAATAATAAAGGTTTCTCCGATTAATTAGTATAAAAATACTATTTATTTAAACATTGATTAACATATCTATAATTATCCTTTTTTGGCATATTATCAATAGATGAAATTAGATTTTTACATTAGAATTATTTTCATCTCTGTTTTATCCTATTTACGTATCCAACTAATGTACATATTCAAATTTATTGTATCATTAGATACAAGTTGTTAGAAAATCAACATTTTAAAATTAGAAATAGGATTTTAATAGATAAGAAAATATGATATTTTATTATTTTTTATCTTTATATAAAAAATCTTTATTAGCCTATGATCGTTATTCAAGAGTCAAATACAATTATATTCTCACATTATATGATGATCCATAAATAACTTATTATCAGCTCTTCTTCTCATATTGACTAAAGCTCATTTCATCTCTAATTCAATCATGAAATGCTGATTTATTGAATTGAAATATTAATTATGTCACACCTAAATAGATATATAGAATATTACTAGACAACAATAACGAGACTAAAAAGTATAGTAGATTTACTCTAATAGAATAAAGTCATTGGGTTACTCAATAAGTGACTATTAAACAAGTCTAATGGTGTATTCATTAAATGAAATCGTTATTCTAGTAGAGTTTCTGATAAAATAAAATACCCGTTACATCTTTTTGGTTACCAATTTTTGAAAGGAGAATTTTTTGATTTCTCACTTAAGGTTGAAAGATATTATTCACTCAAAGTATTAATGGATGAGTTTTTAATGCTTATTGTTGCAGTTGATTTGAAAGAATAGGTAAGAATCGAAATTCCAATACTAGAGGATGATAGAAGTAGCTCAATATTATGAATGATTTAATATTGAAGATAATTATATAATAAACTAATTATATAATAAACGAAAATTCAATCTCACTTTTTAACATTTAATAGTGTGTTTTTAGTGTATACATAAATAATAACAAATTATAATTGGACTTTCACATATATTGAAGATCATTATCATCTTTCCAAAGATTAATTCTCTGATGAAACCAGGGATAAAAACTAGTATTTTTATCTTTGAACTGTTTTTTAATAATTTTTGCAATTGCCTTTGATACTTCTCCCGGCTCACCATAAATCTCTTTTTTATTTTTTAAGGATATTCCAAATCCTTCGAATTTATCATACAGATTATTTACCATAGATGGTATCCATTCAGAATTTATAGGAGGTATTAGTAAATTACTTCGAGCGTCGAAAATTGTTTCAGGGCGGTCAGTGTTTAATCTTACCGTCAATGACAGCACATTTTTAAAGTATAACAATTCTTCTTGCATAGAACCAGAATCTGTCATCTCTGCCCAGCAATGACCACTATCTAAAAATTCTATTACTTGTCCATATTCTTTCCATAAAGGTGTGGTTAAGAACCTTTCAGGATACTCTTTGGACAGCGCTTTAATTTTATCTTCTAGACCATAGAATTTTAATGCTGATTTAGTAGCATTAAGCATTACTAAAACGACTTTATGATCAGAATATTTTATGATATTTACCAGTCCATGAATGATGGATTTAAATCGATGTTCAGTCAGGTTTTCTCTCCTATGAATATCCATCCTAATCCATCTTTCTTGTTCAAGTTGAGGATATATATCAAAAATACTTTTGGAAACTTTTTGTTTACGTTTTAAGTGGATGGCATCAACTACGGAGTTGCCTACTACATGTATAAATTCTTCAGGATAACCTTCTCTTATCAAATTGTCTTTATTAAGTTGGGTTGGAGCGAAAAAATATTGAGTACCTGCTGAACATATCCAAGTATCAATCTGTTCAGGAAATGGTTCTTCTCTAGCAACAAACCACTTTCCACTTAATTGTTCATTTACAAATTTTTCTATATTATCAAGTGTAGGTTCTTGATTAACTTTTATTTTTTTCATTATCTCTGGACTCATAGATCTTAATCCAGCTTCGTTTTGTGCGACCTTTTGTCCCATTCCAAAAACCCAGGCAAGGGGTGCAATTCCCGCAACTAATGTATCACCATGTACTACTGGAAGTAGTTTGGATGTAGAACTAAACTTGTTTTTACAATATCGTCCAAAAGAGCCAAATTTTATAATTAATTCGCTTGCCTTTTCCATTAAATCTCCCCTAATCTGCAAATCACATCCTACAGATTCTTCTAGTTTAAATTCCTTTATGCCAAACCCTAAAACATCATCAAAATGTTGTCCAGTATCGATTACGAATACAGGCAGTTTTTCTTCTTTAGCCTCTACTACTAGTGGAGCTTGTTTATAAAAATCAGGTTTAGTACCGATTACAACAGATAAAATAGGACTATTCTCTTTTTTTGCCTTATTAAATATATCATTTAATAAATTTATATTTATTTTTATAGGCAAATTTTGTTTGGAAGTTTCAATGTTTTCAGTACTATTCAATTAAGTTTCCTTGACCGAGCCCCTTTCTTAGATTTTATGTAGATAATTATTCCAATAATAAGTATTCCTATACTAACAGTTATAAAAAAATAAGGTATATATATAATAATGTCTTGAAAAAATTCTGCAGGTATATTAGAGGAAATATTAAGCGAGATAATCATACCAATTATGACAATACCTCCTGTTAGAGAAATTAGACCGCCGGCAAGTTTATTACCATGGTTCCTCGAAAGTCCGAAAGCTATTCCAGCAAGAATTATAGAGGGAGCTTCAGAAATAGAAACAGTTTTAATTAATACTCCGGGGATGTCTACATATCTATCAGGACCTAATTTATCAGGTCCTACCAAAAAAACATAGAAAGAAGATAGTAATAATACAAACATTATAGCAAGTCCTAGTGAGGCAATTGATACCCATACTTCTAAATCAAAATTTAATTTCAAATGCAATTAATCCACACCAACTAATTTAGCAATTTCTTTTCTAGCAGCTGAACCAAGTTCTAATGCTGACTTTTCCGGTAAAATATTGTTAACAAATACTCCAAAACCCTTTTCCAAGCCTGTCAATGCGAATAATTGAGGATATACCTGTATGTGCCAATGAAACTGTCTGCTATTTTTTTTTTCAGGAGAAAGTTGAAATATTAAATTAAAAGAAGGATTATTCAAAACTTTAGACATTCCTCCGAGTGTGGCTCTCAAAATCATTGCTAAATCAAAAATTTCCTTTTGAGAGATCTTTGTTAAGGTGGTTGAATGTTTTCTCGGATAAATACTGAATTGATATGAATATAATGAAGCCCATGGACAGAACGCTATGAAATTATCAGTTGTCAGAACTTGTCTAGGTCCTTCTGACTCTGTGGATATAGCTACGCAAGAAGGACATGTACCATTTTCGTTAACAAACTTATGAGATAGTATTGCAGTAGATTCTATCACTGGAGGTACCTCAGAAAAAGTTACGATGTTGACATGTGCATGATTAATTTTTGTCCCCGAATCTAAACCACTGTTTATAAATGCTGAAACATATGTAACTTTTTTTTGAGTATATAAATATCTAATTCGATCTTGCAAAACTAAGAGAACATTAGACCATTGTTCCACTGAAATCGTTGAAAAACCGTCAGAATGATTTGGGGTAGCCACCAGTATTTGATGATACCCATAAGCTGGTTCGCTATATAATGGTTTTTCAGTATAGAGAGCAGAGTAGTTTGGCACAAGAATAGGATTTTTACTATTGAATACTCTCACCTCCCAATTTTTAATTAAACTGCCTTCAGAATCGGAAAGACGTTGAAGCATTCCTTCTTTAATTACTAAAGAAACAAGAGAAGGTTCTGTTAGGTGTTCATTTCCAGGACAATAGGGACATTCATCATCTCCATTATTTTTTTGAATGTTAATATTATTAGGAAAAACTACAAATTTTTCCATAACATAATCCTTTCTTAATTCACCCAATGTAAACTTCCTTTTACAACGTCATAACATCCTTTAATTAAAGGTTCTGGATGAGAGTAGGATCTAAGTTTAAGAAACACTTAAAAAAGATATATTTTCAATACCTAACTTTAAAATCAAAATATATTGGAAAAAATTCTTGTAGGTTTTGGTGGGTGTTAGTTTACTTCTACCTAGCTTTATTATATTTTATTATTTGAATAAGGATTAAAAAGGAAATTATAGTATTGAATTCGACTCTACTATAAAATGTATCTTGAATACCGAGGATTAGAAAAATATCTAATTACGAATATATTAAATTCTATTTACTTTCTAGCATGATGAAATGATAGTCTATATTTTTCTTAACTGCTTTTCTTATTTTCATTCCCAACAAAATGAATTATCAATCTATAAGTGAAAGTTTTCTATTAGTTCTAAGAAAATCTAGAGATATGATTTCTGTACTTCAGTACAAATACAATTACAAAGACTTTTTAATCTATATTATTGATAATCCTAGATAACAATTAACCAAACTACTAATAATTTAAAAGAATAAATTTCGCGAACAAAAGTTTAAAATATAGTTTTGAAGTTGATAGAGTTGAAAAGATATTATGACGATGCCAAAAGGTTTTGGAGGAAGCTCTAGTACTACTGGAAAAAGAAGTTTTAACGATTGGTGGAATAATGTTCCCTCAGATTTGAAAACTAAAGCAAGAAAAGGAGATGAAAATAATAAACCATTGTTAAATCAAGTAAACTATGTTTTGTTACATCTTCACCTTGCGGGAAAACATGACTCAAAACCCTCGCATGAGGAATTAAAAGATTGGTTACATAGCGGTCAGGTGGATGTCCTCAGGAAATAATCCACTAGTTTTTCTCTTTTTTTTTATTTTCAATAATATAAATATTTGCTTCGGAGAAATAAGATCGGTTTACTTAAATTCATCTTGTAATATATTTTTCCTCTTTGTCATCTTAAAAATTAAGTCTGTATGATTTAAGGCCTCGGAGAGAGGTTTTTTAGATATCATAGCCTGAATCAATAAATGATTTTCTGGAATAACCATTCCAGTTTGATCATCAGAATACGAAAATTTTAAGATATCATCTTGTATTCGTACTAAGTCTTCATGAATATGCACCATGTTTGTATCACCATGAATAAAACCTAAATCCATTGCCTTTTTTCTCACATCAGCGCTTCCCTTGGCAGATTTTAGGATAGCAACTCCAAATTCCTTCTCATACAACTCTAGGATTTTATCCTTTGATGGAGCCTTATTCTTAAATCTGATAAACATTTGGTGTACATGCATCATTCTAGAAGGAACCTTGAATGCCTCTACATACAAATTAACTTTGGGCAAGAAATTCTTTACATCATTTTGATGATGAGGATGTTTATCCCATTCTATCGAATCTTTGATTTCCTTTGAATCTTCTAAGTCTGCCCACCGTCTTATAAGAGTGACATCATACCGTAAAATAGAATTACCGAATTTCTCGATCATTGGTTGCATTATCCTTCCCATCCCAGATACATTGCAGGATCCCTGTATTACATATAATTTTGATTTAGCTTCCTCGTAATTAACTCTTGAATTATGTATCATATCGGCGACAGATAATTTACCTTCTCTCTTTTCCCCTCCCTGAAAAATAGCCTTTTTCTTCATGGGTAAATAGATTTTTTGTTTATTTTCATAACCGAATCCTTCCTTAGCAGCATCAACAATTAACTCCGACTTTCGTACTCCGTCTTCTATATATCCAGCATATTCTATCTTCTTATCGTCAAAAGCCTTTTTTAAATTTTTAGGGATGTATATGTTATATCCCTTTGATATTGCCTCTTTAGCCCTTACGTCTGTGCTATATTTAGCTACACCAACTAACTCGATTTCTTTATCTAAATCAATAAATGTTGCTAATCTTCTACCGATGTTACCAAAACCGTTAATGAATACCTTTACCAATTTTATCACTAAAATTATAGTTGTATGAAATTTTAGTTTAATATATTCTTATTTTATATTCATTATTTTTAGTCAAAATTATAAATGAAAGAATCTGTTCAAAAATTATGGAAAATTTAAATAATATTCGTAATTATAATCACAATTAATTTTAATGAAATTATTAATTATAGATAACTATGACTCATTCGTGTACAATATTGCACAACTGATAGGTAAAAAAAATATAACGGTATCCGTTTCTCGTAACGATAAAATCTCAATTAAAGAGATAGTAAAGTTGGATCCTGACGCGATTATAATTTCTCCAGGTCCTGGAAATCCAGAAGATAAACGATATTTTGGAATCTGTGATAATATTATAAAATATTTAGGTAAAAATACACCTATTTTAGGAATCTGTTTGGGACATCAAGGTATCGCAGCTGCTTTCGGAGGAAGAGTAGTTAATGGAATTAGAACGAGACATGGCAAAACAAGTCTAATTTCATTCTCACCCGATCCTATTTTTGAAGGAATAAAAAATCCTTTTAAAGCCACTAGGTACCATTCGTTAGTCGCTCAGAAAAAATCTCTGCCTAATTGTCTTAGAGTTATTGCATATTCGGAAGATGATCACGAAATAATGGCTTTAACGCACGAAAAATACCCTATAAAAGGAGTTCAATTTCATCCAGAGTCGATATTAACAAATGAAGGAATAAAGATTTTAAATAATTTTTTAACATTTATTAAAAAATGATAAATATTTATGATAGAGATGTAGAAAAATATCTTGAAAAGATACATTTAAAAAAGAATTTATCGTACCTTGAATCGTTAAATTTATTTAGAAAAATTATTAAAGATAACGTTAACGAATCTCAAATCCGTTCAATTCTAGTCGGATTGGCAAGTAAAGGGGAAGCAATTGAGGAGATTCTTGCACTGACAAATTTTTTAAAAGAGGAATCGATAAGAATAACTCCCAAAGTTAAGGGAGAATTAATAGACACATGTGGGACAGGAGGTAGCAAATTCAGAACTTTTAATGTAAGTACAGCTGCAGCTATAATTGCATCGGCTTCAGGTTGTAATATTGCAAAACACGGTAACAAAACATCATCTGGATTCTGTGGAAGCGCAGATTTTCTAGAAGCAATAGGAATAGATCCGATAAAAGCGTCTGAAAACTCGTCAAAATCCATTGAAAAGATAGGAATAGGTTTTTTGTTCGCTCCTTTTTTTCATCCGATACTAAAAAATGTATCAAAGATTAGAAAATCATTAGGAATTCGTACAATTTTCAATATAGCAGGTCCTCTCTGTAATCCTTGTACTAACCTAACTGGTCAGTTACTAGGGGTATATGACATAACGTTACACCAAAAATTTTCTGAGATAGCTAGATCACAAAGTGATAAAAGATTTATCATTGTGAATTCAGTTGACGGTTTTGATGAGTTGACTAATACAGGTCTAAACTATATTTCTTTAGTCGAAAATGGAAAAATAAATAATATGGAGATAAACCCTCTCAATTATGGTATTCCAATTACAAACGTTGAAACCATAGTAATAAAGGATAAAGAACAGTCTATACAGTTAACTTTAGAGGCTATTTATGGGGTTGCTAGGAAGGAAATTGAAGATGTATTAATAATGAATTCAGCCGCATCATTATTAATATCAAATGTTTCGAAGAGCTTTAAAGAAGGCTTAGAAATATCAAGAGAAACAATAAGAAGAGAGGAGGGAAGAAGAAAACTCAAAAATATAGTAAATAGTTACGGAGACATCAAAATCTTACAAGAGATAGAAGAAAAATTTAACCTCATGTGAAAAAAATAATTTTTTAGATCTATAAGAAATATTATTTTTAAACAGGCAAATGCTTATATGAGTTATACAAAAATATCTCACTATTGAGTTTCCAGTTAATAACGACAGAAGATAAATCTAATGTTCTATTAGGAAGGAGAGAACTTAAGATCTCCATTCCTAATGCAGCAGGCAAGTTAAGCAAGTTAGAGTTAATGTCTTCACTTGAAAAAAATCTAGGTATAAATAAAGAAAAAATTTATCCAATTTCCTTAAAGAGTGAGAAAGGGAAAGATCATATTAATGCATTAATATATGTTTATGAAAATAAAGAAAATGCAGAAAAACATCTACCAAAATATCGGATACTAAGAAGACTTTCAAAAGAAGAAAGGAAAAAGATAATTGCAGATGAAAAAGCTGCAAAGCTCAAAGCAAAGCAGGCTAGTAAAGCGGATTCAAGGTAACGGTAAAAGGGATAAGCATGGTAAATAAAAAAAGTAAAGAATCTCAAATTTTTAAGTTTTATAAATTAGATGGAAATAAAGTTAAAAGAATAAAGAAGGACTGCCCGCGATGTGGAAATGGGGTTTTTATGGCTGAACATAGAGATAGAAACACTTGTGGAAAATGTGGATTTACCGAATTTACTCATAGAAAGCAGTAACAAATGATTAGTCCTTAAGATCAATCAAGAAAGACTTTCAGAAATATTTAATTCGTAGGATATATGCCAATTATATCAAATTTTATACAAATACAATCGTTTTCTATTTGAGAAGAAATGGTAGGAGTAACATGTATTTTTCTTTCTATGAACTGCCTGATAAACAAACCACTATCAACCAAAAATGTGACAACAAAATGATATCGATCCAATTTTTTAGCAGTAATTTTATATACCTTTTTTTGCATCATTCTTGATTTGTTTCTATATGTTACTATAGAATTATTTAGTTGTTTAAATGTTAGATATTTCTGACTATCAATTGGGGTAGTTGTTTTCACATATGCTCGTATTTTAGATATGTAGTTAATATTATATTTTTTTATTGATTCCCTTTTTTCTTCGATTCTAAAAATTAATCCATCTCCCTTGAAAACCTGATTTTCGTTTATTCTTCTTTTTTGTGGCCCAATAATCTCTGCGATAAAAAACCTTCCCTTTCCTAAAACCATACTATTAGGATCTTCGCTTCCCATCCAAGTAAATTTAACATCCTTAGAAGCTGTTAATTCAATTAGTTTCTTTTTGATTATCGTTTCAACTGAGACCTTAGGATTAAAAGCTCCATGCTTAATTCTCGTTTTAGAATTTGATCTCTCAAATTCAATAAATCTCATACTTTTTTGAGACATAAATTTTTTTTTTGTATACCGTCCTATCAAATAATATGAACGTGGTTTTATTTTTATAGAAATTTCAAAATTATCTTGTACCGATAAATTAATCATTAAATCAGGAAAAACTGGCTGTAAGGATTTTTTAAGAATTTTTCTAAATTTATTCTTGATTTCGTTGTTAAAAGCTGATTTTATATTCTCCTTTCCTCTTATTTTGAAAACAGATCTTAGATGATCCTCGTTATCGAATAGGAAAGTCGGAACAGAAGAACCGAGAAAAAAAGAATGAAATTCATATTTATTTTGAATTGTTGTATGAAATATTAGACTTTTTACAATTTCGTCAATAATTTCAAACAATCCTTTACAGATAAAACATTTACTTATTTCATCTAACTTTTTATTTGTAAGTGTTGTTATCGAATAATACTCTTTAGTAATTTTTTCTGATACATCATTCCGTTGAGCACAAAACTTACAAAGATTGTAATTAGAACTTAAAATACCTTCAGAGCGTTGATTTCTATTTTGTCTATTAGCCAAAGCCAAAGCGTCTTAACATTCCATGCATCTGTCTTCCCTTGGCCTGTTTCATCATACTTTTGGAATTATTATATTGTTTTATCATTTCCTTAATTTCGTGTTCAGTTATCCCAGAACCTCTGGAAATTCTTTTTCTTCTTGAATCATTTATTAAATTAGGATCTCTTTTTTCTTCCTTTGTCATTGACTGGATTACATATCTCCATTTTATAATCCTACTTTGTAATAAATCAAGTTGTTCATCTTTAACCATTCCTGACAGTCCGGGTAGATTTTCTATTACATTTCTAAAACCCATTTTACTTACATTTTCCATTTGAGAATAGAAATCCTCAATGGTCATTTTTCCTCCCAACAATCTCTTAGCCTGTTTTTCATCTGCTTCTAGTTCGAGATTTTTGGCCATATCTAATAAAGCTTTGATGTCTCCCATACCTAATAATCGTCCAACAAATCTTGTAGGAGAGAATAATTCGAGGTCGTCTATCCGTTCTCCAGTTCCGATAAAAAGGATTTTTGCTCCTGTGGCAGCTGATGCAGCCAATGCCCCTCCACCTTTAGCAGTTCCATCTAACTTCGTGATTAATATTCCTCCAACAGGAGCTACATCATGAAATGCCTTTGCCTGATTGAATGCTTGCTGACCTATTGTACCATCTACCACCAAAATGACCTTGTCAGGATTAATTATTTTATACATATTTTTCATTTCTTGTAATAATCCAGATTCTTCTTTGTGTCTACCTGCAGTGTCTATTATTATTACATCGTAATTGAGATTTTTAAAATATTCTAGTCCATCTTTGACTATTGTTAAAGGTTGGTTATTTCCTTCTTCTCCATAAACTTCAACTTTGATCTTAAGACTATTCATCTTCAATTGTGTCAGAGCCCCAGGTCTCCATGTATCAGCTCCGATTATTGCACTCTTATACCCATGTTTATTCAACCATCTTGCCAGTTTCACAGTACATGTAGTTTTTCCACTACCCTGAATTCCTAGCATCAAAATTATGTTCCTCTTACTTGGATTCAAATTTAGCGATTCTTCCTTTTCAGAAAATGATTTTTCTATTTTAACAAACTTATCTCCACTATAGCCTAGTAGAGAAGCAATTTCGTTATAGAGTATAGTAACAATGTGATCTTTTCTAGATAATCCTTTAGGAGGTTGTTCATTTAGTGATCTATCTTTTAAATTCTTTGTAATTGAAAGAACAAGTTTCACGTTTACATCGGATTGCAGCAAAGATCTTTGTATATCCTTGCAAATAGAGTCTATCAGTTCTTCATTTATATCAGATGCACCGACAATTTTTTTTAGTGCGCTCCTAAGTCCATCCCGAAGATTATTTAGCATCTTACTTGTTTTTTAATATAATCTCTGATATTTTTACTATACCTCTTTGTCCGTCCCATACGGATACTGAGCTTGCTATTTCTAGTTTCTTCTTGAATAGAGGACAATCGATTACAAGGGTCTCTGCTTCTCCACCTTCAAATGCAATATTAAATCCATTTTTATTGCTAAGTTGAATTAATTTTTTTAAGTTATTATGGTCTATAACAGTTCCTAGCCAAGTATCATCAAGTCCCATTGCAGAAACTCCTACTAGAATAATCACAAAATTATTCAACAATAACTTATACATATACGCATACTGGTTAATTTGCCATAGAGGAGAAAATAAAACTAAGTCGTTTTTTTTACAAACTTCATTGAAAATTTTTCTTTGGAAATTAGAACCTATTCCTCCATGTACTACTCCGTCAATCTCATACTTAGTCTTAGCCAATTTTACGATTTTATCAAGATGTTTTATCTCAATGTCTAAATTATTTTGAGGAATTGGCAAATCAATTATCGGAATATTCATTATCTCAGATTGCAACCTCGTTATCCAAGTATTGGGAAAATGAAACAACATACTATCTTCATATTCTGGATATAAAGTCAGCAAACACTCCACTGAATATCCTTTCTGAATACTAAGATATATTGAATATGTACTATCTTTACCCCCAGAATAAAAACTAGCTAGTTTCAATATTTTTCAATATTAAAAAATTTTAAGTAAATATAAAATGTTTCGAAATTATATGTTGAAGTTGGGAGGTTATCTAGTTATTAAGAAATTTCTGGAAATAGTATTAATAATTTCGCATGTTTTTCCAAGAAATATTTACCTAACGATGTTGTCTTGTATAATCCAGTAATATTTGAATATTCTATTAGACGTGTCTTAACGGCAAGTGACAAATATCGCGTTATTTGAGAATGCGAAACAGAAGCATTACTCATTATTGTTGTTTGATATTCCCAGTTATTGATGGCGCAACGTATTATCGATGCTATAATTTCAATATCACTCCTATTTTTCATTGAATAAATCCCCATCTGTACAATTCAATTTATAATACTAAAAATACCCTAAATTTATAATAAAAAACCATGTGACAATAAACAGCTACCTTGTTGTCTGAAAAAGGAAACAACTAATTTGAATATGATTTTAATGATGCACCTCAGTAACTCATAATCTTCGTCATATACAACCTAGATTGAATCAGACGGCTCTTCCTTTACCTCATCGGTGGTAAGTGAAAATTACACATGAAAAAAATAAAAACATTTGTATATATTAAAAAATTTATAATAAACTCTTCTATATAGATGCTTAGGTATCCTTATCAAATAAACTTACTTTTTATTATCCTTAATAAATTACTAACTTATGATTTCTGCAAGAATAGTCAGAACTAATGCTCCTTTGACGATCGAGAATTTGGAACAACCTAAACCCGTTAATACACAAGTATTGGTGCGAGTCAAGGCTGCAGGGATATGTCACAGTGATTTGCATTTATGGGAAGGGGGATACTTAGGTTCAGGTGGTAAATTTATGAAAGTAGAGGACAGGGGTGTTAGATTCCCATTAACTCCTGGTCATGAAGTAGCAGGGGTTATAGAAGAGATTGGCGAATCTGTTGATCATTTTCAAAAAGGAGATAAGGTTTTAGTATATCCTTGGATCGGAGATCAGATTTGTTATTCATGTAAATCTGGAGATGAACATTTGTGTGACTCACCTAAGACACTAGGAATTTATCAAGATGGAGGATATTCAGATTTAATTCTTGTTCCTAATTATAAATATTTGTTAAAATTAGATCACGATAATTTTGATTCAGCAGCATCTCTTGCTTGTTCAGGTCTGACTTCTTATACTGCTATAAAGAAAGCCAACGCCTCTCCTGGAGATAATTTAGTCATTATTGGTGCAGGAGGATTAGGATTAATGGCAGTTCAGATCGCCAAAAAAATAACAAATTCTACCATATGTGTAGTAGATGTAGACAATAAGAAATTAGATGAAGCGCGGAAACTGGGTGCAGATCAAATTATTAATTCAAAGGAAGTGGATCCGGTTAAAAATATTAAAGATTTGTCAGGAGGATCTGGTTGTGAAATAATTGTAGATTTTGTAAATAATAATATCACTGCGAAAGTTGCTATAGAAGGTCTAAGGAAGAGAGGAAAATACATCATGGTTGGACTTTTTGGGGGATCGTTAGAATTGAATCTGCCATTGATTCCTTTAAGAGCATTCACTATAACAGGAGCGTATACCGGAAGATTTACAGACTTGATTGAACTTGTTTCTTTGTATAAGAAAGGAAAGCTAAACTCTGTAGTTTCAAAAAAATATAAAATAGAAGCGGCTAATCAAGCATTAGAGGACTTGAAGAATCGTAGAATCATTGGACGAGCTGTATTTAATCCATAGATTATTTTTAGCTTAATTTAATATTATCAATATGTATCCCGCGAGCAGGATATGCCCCAAATAACAACAGTTATTTTGTTTGAGCCTGCGACAATTCGGTTTCTATCGCATGTAAGCCTGATAGGCTGATTATTACGATTAGCCAATTTAGCCAACTTCTACAGCCGAAAGCTCTACCAGGCTGAGCTATCGCGGGATACCTCCAGTGAATCATTAATTATATATAATTTATTCTGAGTAATTCGTGGAAATAATATTAATTAGAACATTCAAGATTCACGGTTTTGAGATCTTGTGAAGAGATAATTTAAACGAGATTAATATTATCTCCTACCGATAATTTTATATTATTTTGAAAGGTTATGGAATCTTTATCACAATCCTAACATTGAACTTTGTTTAACCACTAGTCTATATATCATTCAGTTTAATTTTTATCATTCGAATAATATTTACATAATATATTCATATTGAACGTATAATTTAATTTTCTAACTGTCGTAATTTAAAATAATAAGATATAAATTCGGATCTCTAGAAAAACAATAGATGTCAAAAACACTGCAACTTCCAATTTGCTCATCATGTAATAGATCTATCATGCCTAATGATGAATGTGTAAAATTTTACTGTCCTAGCTGTGGATATGTTCTCTTATGGAGATGCCAAAGTTGCAGAGAATTTGCACGTTCTTACAAATGTGTTAATTGTAGTTTCGAAGGTCCATAAATATGCCTAGACTTGTAGCAAGAATAAAGATACTCCCCAAGGAAGCTGATACGGATCTTGACAAAGTAGTAGAAAAATTAAAATCTCGTATTCCAGTTGATTTGGAATTAAAAAGATATGCAAAGGAACCCATAGCCTTCGGACTATATTCATTGCTATGTGATTTTACATTAAATGATTCTGAAGGACAAATGGACGCATTAGAAGACTATATCAAACGAACAGAAGGAGTGAGTGAAATACAAGTAATTAGGGTGAGCAGAGAATCTGTCAGTATCAAATAACATTTTATCCATCTGTAAAAAAAAGGTTGTACATATAGAAGTCTATTAATTTAATAAAGTTCAATAATCGTGAAAATACTAAACAATTTTTAGTACATCCCTTTTAATAAGAAAGTTATAAATCAGATTAAATATGTTTTGGTATTGAAAATAGTGTTAGTAAGGCTCTGTTAACTTAAGGATAATGTAGTCTCAATATTCGTTTTTTCTAATATGTTCTACGGTCAATTTCGATAGATTTTTTTAATTTTCCCTCTTGAATTTCCCTTAACTTAACAGAGCCGTTAGTAAGATGATTAATATTAAAATACTCACTTCAATCTATTTAGTATAATAAAAGGAATACAAAACTTTTATAGGCTACTCAGAAGGAAAGAATTGTTTTTTAGGAAACATAATAATAACTTATTATAATGTAAACTAGTTTTGACGTTTATAATGTTACCCCTATTAATGGTTAATTCTCCTATTTGTCTTGAAATTCTTAAGATAATCTAAAAAAATTATAAATTTTACCGATGAAAAATGCAATTAAAAAAAATAGCGAAAAGAAAGATATAAACGGATAATCCTCGACTACAAGATTTTGATGCCGATAATAAATTTATGTAGGATTTATACTATCTAGGTCTTTAACCATATTTTCTGGAAGATAAAACAACTTGTCTTTAAAATTATTGTAACTATCAATAAATATTATATAAATCTAAAAAATATATGAATTGTAAAGATATGAAGAATATCTTAATATTATATTATTTGTTCTCTTAAACTTGGATTTGAATTATCCTCTAAGGAACACTATTTATGAAAAAATACAACAATCAACTAATCTGACGGATGCAGAACTAATTTCTATGTTATCAAAAGATGGAGTAGAATTAAACATGGTAGAACTAAACAAAATATTATTAGATCTAGAAATCTATGGACTTTTAAAAGTATCTTGGATATCTAAAGATAAAAGACGAATAGAGATGTTACATTAGACTAATTCGTCAAATCCTGACGTAAAACAATGCGTCCACGGCAACTGCTATAAATATGACTACCAAATATGGAGCAGTCACTTTATACGCTTTCCAAGCAAATTCTGGGGTCGGATTATCAATTAATTTATAATGATATATTAGCATTAGTGATCCCGAGATCAACGCAATTATGGTGTAAACTAAACCTAATCCAAAAAAATACAGTGACAATGAGAATGGTAGTAATATAGCAGTATTGATAAAAATATATTTCGCAGTTTTACTATTTCCTATAAGAACTGGTAGCATAGGGATCTTGGCATCTGCATATTCTTCCCTTGTTTTTATAGCAAGACACCAAAAATGAGGTGGTGTCCACATGAAAACTAGCCATCCGACTAGAAAACCTAAGAGGTCAATGGATCCTGTTGTGGTAGCCCAACCAGCCATGGAAGCAGCACTACCAGCAAATCCTCCAATAACTATATTTGAGGAATTAGATCGTTTTAACCATGCAGTATAAATTACTACATAAAAAAATATTCCTATAGATATCATCAATGTAGCTATTGGATTTAAAGTCAACCAAGCGATAACCACAGAGAGTATACATAAAGTTAATCCGAAAACGAGAACATTTCTTGGTGTCAGTCTACCTGATGGAATAGGTCTATGAGATGTTCTCTCCATAACTTTATCGATATCTCTATCATAATAATGATTAAGCGCACTGGAACCCATTGAAGCAAATGCACCACAAAGAATTAAGAACAATAACTGCCATAAGGAGATATCCCACGCCAAATCTGGGGTGCTGTCGAATCTAGTTGCACCTAGCAATGACGCTATAGCAGTTATTAATAAAACAACTACAATTCGGGGTTTTGAAACTTCAATATATGATTTTATATCCACTACTTTGGCACGTATGAACATAATAATTATGTAAGATTTAATTTATTCGATAATTTTCCATGATTTAAAATAACTTTTAAATTATCAACAAATTGAAGATCGTATCTATTCGAAAAGATTAAAATTATAGCAAAATTCTTCAATCAAACGTACGGGATGGTTGACTGGGATCTCTTAACACCTGGAATTGGTCTTACATCTCTAGGGATTGTTGGAGTACTTATCTCACTTTCAGGTATAGCTAAAACATTTATCGATGGTATGCATGCCGTATCATTATTAACATTCCTAATAGGTATGATTTTTTTATCCGTTGGGATTTTCAAAGACGGTTTTCCTTCTTCAAAAAAGGCAAAATCAGCTGCTTTTATTACATTAGGTATTTTAATTATAATAGGATTAATTGGTGCTTTCCTTTCTAGTTTACAAACTCCCAGCGTCTTTATTTACATAGGTATTATATTGCTCATATCCATACCTGCTACGGCTGTTGTAATAGGGATTTATAAGAAGAGTACCAGAATAAAGATATATTTAAGCTCCTTTGTAGTGTCAGTAATTATAGGAATTATTTCGCTTTCTACTTTAGCAGGAATGAATCCAGAAGCAGATTCCAATGAGGATACACAAAAAATAGAGATCGAAGAAACTCAAGAAACAAACATCGATACTTCAAATACAGTTAAAGTCGATATATTAGCTGGGTCGTCAGCTCAAGGGAATCCAGATTACTCCCCAGATGAACTCATTATAAAGGATTCCGTTGGAATAACATGGACTAATGTGGATAACGCTCCCCATACTGTTACGAGTTTTAAGGATGATGGAAAATCTTTTGATTCATCGATTATCAACTCAAATGAAACATATACATTGATGTTATCCGATTTAAAGGAGAAAGAGTATGAATATTTCTGTACTATTCATCCCTATATGAAAGCCACTTTTAAAGTAGAATAACATAATGTAAAAATGCACAATAAGTAGATGAACAAAAAATCTTTACTAAAAATGAAAAATTCCAACCGTGGAAAAATTTAAAATTTTCATTTCCTACTCTATTTAGAGATTAAATTATTTAAAATTTTAAAGAAATTAATTTGTTCTATTTGTTATTATATCGATCATGAATTTGAATGTCCTGTCAATCGATAAATATTATTTAAAAGAATTAGCAGAAATAGCTAAAGTATCTCTGCCAGCAGAAGGATGTGCTATATTGTTGGGAAAAATTGAACCTATCAATAATTATACTGTGAAAAAAATCATGATTATGAATAATATAGTAAAAGCTCACGATTATTTTGAAATTAACCCTTCTAATTTGTTAGAAGTATATATCAAAACACAGGCAATGAATTTAGATGTAGTTGCAATATTTCATTCACATCCCTCAATTGCTTATCCTTCTAAAACTGATATTATTTTTATGGAAATCAATCCTGTGATATGGTTAATTTATTCTACTACGGAATGTATATTTAAAGCATTTATACTTAATGAAGAAAAAAAAATAATTGAAGTTTTAATAAGGGAGGTTAAGGCATGAGTCTTATCGGGTCCCTTGGATAAAGCACAACCTCTCTTATATTATTGGAATTAGTGAGAACCATCAATAGCCTATCCAAACCCAATCCGCATCCTGAATGAGGAGGCATCCCCCACTCAAAAGCTTTCAGGTGTTCGGAAAAATTACTGGGATCCAATCCTTGTTCTTGTAATCGTTTCCTGACTTTATTTGGATCATGTTGTCTTGTACCTCCAGAAATTAATTCTAGATAACCGAACTGCAAATCAAACGAACATGATAGAAATTCATCATCTTCTTTTTCGTGTATGTAAAATGGTTTCAATTTTAATGGCCATTCTGTTATAAAATAGAACCCTGGATGTAATTGACCGAGTTTTCTTAAAGAACTATCTGAAAGATCTTCTCCATACTCAATCTTTTCACCGTTTAG
The DNA here is from genome assembly GCA_042138015.1 of Nitrososphaeraceae archaeon. Lineage (GTDB taxonomy): Archaea > Thermoproteota > Nitrososphaeria > Nitrososphaerales > Nitrososphaeraceae > TH1177. Next base: position 60,348 of record JBHIVA010000007.1, read on the forward strand.
GCTAAGCTCCTCAATGCAATCCTTATAAGTTAGTTCTTCAAATTTTGAATCTAATATTGATGCTATGGTCTCATGATTGGCAACATTTAGTAGGGTAGATTTTACCAACTCATCTATTATATTTTTTATAGTTTCTTCCATGATATTCATAATTTCATGATAATCGACAAATGCAGCTTCGATATCTACGCTTTGAAACTCGGTAAGATGTCTGACTGTATTGGAGTTCTCAGCACGAAAGTAAGACGCTATTTCAAAGACTCTGTCCAATGCAAGAATTAATTGTTCTTTATATAATTGAGGACTCTGAGCTAAAAATGCTTTTTTTTTAAAATAATCAAAAGAGAATAAGTTTGATCCTCCTTCGCTCGCGCTACCTATTATTTTAGGGGTATTTACTTCTATAAAGTGTTTATCTTGTAATTTTTTTCTTAGAACTTCTAGCACCTTTGATCTAATAATAAAAATCCTGGATATGTTGGAATTTCGTAAATCCAATGCCCGTGAATCTATCCTTTTGTCGATAGATGATTCTACCCTTCCCGTAGGATCTATAGGAAGAGGATGTTGTGCAGGGAAAATAGAAATTATGTTTTCTAGTTTTATTTCTACTCTTATCCCTTTAGCTATAGTGTTTTGTACAATTCCAGAGATTAATATCGAACTTTGTCTCGTTATTTCTTTTACTTGAGGAAAATCATGGTAATTTATTACTACTTGTATAGGTCCGGTAATATCTCTTATTATTAGGAAGATTATTCGTCCTATATCTCGTAAGTCTTCTACCCATCCACCAACTTTAACTCGTTCACCGATAGTCTGTTCATCTAGTTGGTTAGAATAGTGGGTTCTTTTAAAATTTGATTTCAATAACTAATATAGATTTTAAGGTTTATTTCATTTTTTCCCTAATGTTTGATTTCACCTAATAACATAAAGTCAAGTCTATACAAAAATATTAATTTTTGTTAGTGTCTATCTAAAAAATCAGCTTACTGTATCATTTTTACATATATATTAGGTTGTAATTTTTCGTAGACGAATTATGGGTTCTAAAAAGACTCCAATCCTGAATATTACTGATCCTCTATTTGACTTTCGAAAAAAGTTGAATGTAAGTGATTTAATAATTCTTTTTCCTGTTTAATATAACACCTACTCCTATACTCATTCACACTCTGTTGTCATATTGTGTTATAAGAGATATATCATAATTCTCTCACCAAGGTATATTTCAAAAATAAATCATAAACTGATTAAATCTAAACTATCGTCGGAATTGCTGGTTAACAAACTAAGTAAATATTTCAACCTACTTTCAAAAGCAAGTAATTATCATCTACAGAATGATATTCAAATCATTTGAATTGGACTCCGAATAGAAAGATTACTATTCCTTTTTAGAAGTAATCTAAAACAACGAAAGTAGGCTGTGTTAATTTAAGATAAAATTCACCTCCTTCAACAAAAAATCATTATTGTTATCAATGATATCATTATACATAGATACAAAGAATTGTATCCAGTTATGTACATGAAATAAATTACATTCCTCTCGTCTACATGGAT
>JBHIVA010000008.1:0-58331 GCA_042138015.1 Nitrososphaeraceae archaeon
CAACAACACGAATAAAAATAATTGTGATCTACAACATGTATACAATTGGATTAACCTATTCATTTATCTATACAATACAACAATCAGAAACACAATCCTATTCAGAATTGGAGGTGAATCAGTCCTAAGTTAACACAGCCGTTTTTATTGTATAAATTACTATCAAATCACAAGATTTTTCTTCTATTACTAACTATGACTTTATTTCTTTTTACGCATTATTCTTTTTTAATGATGAAAAAATTTTGATACGTCTAGCGATTATATTTATTGATAAATAAGAGAGAGAAGAAGCAGCTATAGAAGATATAATAACTGCTTCAAAAGGCCTCAATCCTATTAGTAATAACTCAAATAGTATTAACCATCGCGATAAATTGTTAACTATATCAAATACTGACCAGGCAAATAACATCTTCCTTATTATCTTTTTTAGTATATTGAAGTTAATCTGGTTAGTAAATTTGTCAGTATAGTTTTCTTTATTGTCAATATGAAAAAGAAGTAAAAGAGATGCTTTGTATATTAAAAATCCAGACATCACCGTTATTGTGGAAGTTAATATATTATTTGGAGCATATATTGAATATAATTCAGCTATAGCAACACTCGCTAAAAATCCAAAAATACCAGAAATAATTAAATTTTTGTTCATTGAGATAGTTTCTCTGTATTTATTGTATAGATTATCTACAAGCCTTTCACTAATTCTCGTAGCGTTATAATTATTTTTTTTCTCCAACTATTAATTATATATGGACATCCTACCCTTTATGTCTTTAATCAGACATTTTTAGTTTTTTAATTAAACCTTAAGTACAATGTTTTTTGATTCATTAATAGAAAAGTTTCTTGCGAAAAAAAGAATAAATAATCATAATTATAACGAATATAGCAGATGAAAATTGTTATCTCTATTGGCAAGTGAATCTGTTACCTGTCTATGCAAACAAACCAATTAGTTAACTACTCTATACTGTAGAATATACTCAAGAAACTCATCCAGATCTACACTTGCTACACAGCAAACTTTATCAGCTCCTCTATAGTATAACATTTGTTTTCCATCCCATGTAGTTAAACCAGTAGGAAATACAACATTGCTTACATCACCGAATTTTTCGTATTTTTGTACTGGTTCTAAAAACGGTTTCTTTGTCCTAGCTAATACATTGGTAAAATCAAGATCTAATATAGCTGCACCAGCACGATAAACTTTGTTTTTATCTACACCGTGATAAATCAGCAACCACCCTTTTTCCGTTTTAAAGGTAGGAGGACCCATCCCAATTTTTAGTTCTTCCCAAATTTGTTCTGGTTTTAAAAGTTATATACCATCGTGCATATTAAAAATCGTTGAACCTTTTCTTAACCAGATACTAGGTTTAGTAGTTCCATAATCTGAGCCAATCCAATTACCTGGTCTATGTAAAGATAGATAGTATTCTCTTTTAAAACTATTAAAATTATCTTTAAAATAAAATTTTTCAGGAAATAAAACAAAATCTTTAATATCTTGACATTACTGGTGATTATTCCGAGCAATAAGACGATTCTTTAAATTTATATGATGCTGATTAATTATTATAAAAAAATTTATTTGTACCTTTTATGGTTTTGCTGATATTTAAATTGTACAAAAAGCTTTTGTAGATTTATTAGCAATATCTAACCTTTTCTCAAAAACTATTTCGTTATTTAACCCTTAATTTTAATTGAAATTTCGTTTTGATTATTGGAAATAGCGGATATCGTAATATCTATCTGTTATTTTTATTGACCTGAATTTCTGCATTTTATTTTTAGATTGTTACTTTTTATTTATATTCACTTTTATATTTGTCCTTTTGGACACTATAATTATAGATACAATTAAGTTAATAAAAATTACTCATTCTAATAGATAATATCGCTATTTTCAGTTTTTTATTTTATACCGAATTATCAATTTCTCTTCCTAAGATCCAACAGTATTTGTCAGAAATGTAATATGATGATATATCAATGGAAATGATAGTATTTACTAAAAGAAAGAATATAAATTACAATTTTCTAATAAAAGATACATAATATCCAATATATCAATCTAAAGAGTAAGTAATTTTTATTCTATAATATCATATAATGATTAATAATTAGAATATACGTTATTGGGTTATTTTTAATCTAACGCTTCTTTTTATATGAGACTTTATAATAAATATAATATTGAATATCAAATCTTGTCAAGACTCTGTCAATTGGATACTTACTAATCGTTTATTAATTAACGATCACAATGTTATTGTAATTAACACTAAAACTTCACTTATTGCAGGTGCATTTGGTATTAATTCTACTATTTGGCCTATTAATACCAAAGGAATTATTCTGATTAATTTCGATTATTTAAATCAAAGACAGTTTACAGAGAAAGAGATTCATTTTATTCTTGCTCACGAAATAGCACATATTTATAAAAACCATAGTTTAAATACATTGATGTGGGATATTATAGAACGTCTTCTAAAAAATGTAGACTATAACACACCAGTAATTGTAGAAACATTTAAAGGTTTTCTGGAATTACTAAGTCCCAATAATCGTCCATACAATGCAGATGATTTAAAAAATAATGAATATGAAGCGGATTTGATTGCATTAAATTACGTAACAGGAGACCTTCGAAATGCAATTTCGTGTTTACAAAAATTGTCTAATGGTGATCCCAATTCTCCTTCACATACTTGGGAGCTTTTTAATTTGGATCTTCCAGCAATGACCTTAAAACAGAGAATTGAAGTGTTAAAAGACCGTTATTATTCATTTAAAACGATTTGAGTTTCTAATTTGACTTTTAATTTAGCAACTTATTCTTTAGACAATAATTAATATACACGATCAAATTTAAACGGAGCGAAATAAATATAATCTCAATTTTTATATTATTCTTGTGATTATCTAGAATATAGAGGATTGTAATAGCAATCTTAGATTTATTTATAGGGAGTTGAATCCTCCATGTGGTAAGATTCTAGTAATTTGTATTTAGATTTTATTATTGGATACTTTTTTAATTTAATGTTAAACTAATTTCAAATTAAAACAAATATAGAATAACTACATTGTAACTCCACTCATACTGACTGCAGTAGTTATTTTTTCACTTCTTGTATTTAATATCTTTCTCGTTATTATACATTAATATAATACCTATGTTAAGGAAATCCCTTTATTAAATAACAATTATAATAATGATATAATATTTACATTCATTTATGCTACAGGTAAAGATTGGAAGAAATGTTGTTAATTTTGGTCTTATAATAGTTGATATGCAAAATGGCTTTGTGAGTAAGGGAGGGTCGTATGATAAATTGGGAATGAACATAGAATATTATCAAAAAATAGTTCCTACCATTAGGGAATTGATTAATTTTTGCAGAATAGAAAAAATTCCAATTTTTTATACAGAAGCAATACGTGAACCAAATGGAATTGATTTACTTATTAATGTGCATAATATTCTTCCGAGGACAAGGGAAGAAAGACTACAGAATAAAAATATACCAATTTGTGTACGGGGAACATGGGATGCACAAACAATCGATGAAATTAAGCCAACAGAAGAAGATTATATAATATTAAAAAGACGTGACTCTGCATTTCAAGATACAGAATTAAGGATGTGGCTAAACACTTTAAAGATAAATACACTGATATTTTGTGGAATAGATACTTCTATTTGTGTAGAGACGTCTTTAAGAGATGGATTTAATATTGGCTATGATGTAATATTGATTTCCGATGCTACTGCATCTGGAATAAAGAAGCATTATGATACAACAATAGAAAGAATAAGAGATTATTATGGGATTGTTACAGATTTAATTGACTTACAAAAGTTGATAAAGAAATTAGAACAGATTAATAGTGGTGAAATCGAATATAATATAAAACCTGACGAAAGCATTAGTGAATTTCTTGATAAACACAAACTACTAGACTTAAGAAAAGGGGTACAAGCAACCAGCAATTGAATTACTCAAGAAGATTATCAACTTCATTCTGATATCAACTATAATATGCAATTTATAGATATTATCTATATTTCTTCTTTCGTTTGACTTAAGTGTAATGGTCACATTTTGATATTACAAAACATAGAACCTACTAACAGAGTTATTGATTCATCTGTTCTTAATTTAAGATATATTTACCTACTTGTTAAAATTGGATAAAGAAATAATTCTCGTGTTGTGAATCATTTCATTTTATATAGAAAGAGAATAGTATCGGGTTATATATTTAAAGCTTATTACATTCATTTTCTTTTGCATACAAGCATTATAGTTATTAAAAGATTTTATTCTATTATTCAAATACGTGTTGAATCTTTCCATCAAATTGCCTGAGATGGTAGTGTGAATCATTTTTTAATCTAATTGATTTTTATAATTCAAATTCCATGTACTCCAATTTGCACATACATTATGTTTTCCATACTTTGTGCACTACACCCTATTTTTGGGAACACTTTACCTATTTTCATATATACACTATTTTCATTCATTACCAATATTTATCAGATTTCCCCTCTCTGTTTCTTTCTCATGTTGTATCTTCCATTTTAAATTGGATTAATAAGGTGTTAGATATTGTAGCCGCAGAATGTATTCTGGTCTGGTTGTAATCAGTGAATACATCATTTATTGTTGATTCTGCTTCCTAATAGTTTTGGAAATCATTTGAACTATAACTCAAATACCTATGGTTATAGACTCTTAGAAGTGAAGTATATTACTATTTTAAAAAATTAGAATAAGTTATTAAGTTTTTGTAACAAAGTTAACAATTATAACGATCCTGAACAAATATGATCGTAAACTTAAATAGATCATTAGACTTCAGTTTAGTATGGAGTTTGTATATCATGATAATGGTTGGGAAAATGAAATAATATGCCAATAATCTTAGCTAAAAACCATACCAGAGGGTTAGGTTGTATAGATCTAGCAAAATATATTTTAAAAGAAGTAAAAAATAATGAAAACTATTTTAACATCAGTATTCTCTCGAAAAAATCAGACAATAGCGAAAAATTTGTAGGATCTATAACAAAATTTCTGAAAGAAATGGAATGGATATCAGAAGATAGATATGGAAAATATAAAACTACGCAAGAGGGACTAAAAAATAACCTAGATAATTTGATTTTCTGAAAACTATATATGAAAATTATATTGGGTTTTATAGCTTTATAAAATTAAATTAACCTTAGATACTATAGATTATTCAGTAATGAATTCCATTGCCAATAACATTTAACTACTAATAATAGTATAATAAAATAGGTGTTGATCAAGAAATGTATCTACAAAAAATTCGAAAACAAATTTCAAAAACTATTGAAAGATTTCTAGTCTTTGCAGAAGATAATAAAAAAGAAGGAAAGGAAAAATATGACTATTAATTGTAGGAGTTAAATATTAGAATTTTTATTTGATTGACACAAACTAAGTAATGACATTATTAGAATGTTCGAATTGTGATCATAATTTTTCAAGGCGGTAAAACTTACAAACGTAAACATGTCTAATCAAGATTTATTGGAATAATTCTAAAATGTAATATGAGGTATAATCAGGTACAAGAATAAAGATACCTGGTAACCAGTATCATTATATTCATCGCTCATGTACACTAACTCAAAATCAGAATTATACACCGGTTTATACAAGGGGAAAATACGAATAATTGACTCACAATTATTGTGTATCATGAGGTATCAAAAGGTTAAAGTAGAGAAGTCAAGTTTAGCATTATTGGGGTATAAAAGAAAATACAAATAATCATATTATAACATGTGGAAATATTATATATCATACCATAATAACAATAGTAGTTGCGAAATACCATTTCCTAATGAAAAAGAATTTGCAAAAGCCTTGAAGTATTGACTTTACAAATCAAACGAGAGTTATACCGATATTTGTTAAAATATATTATTGTTTCTAAAAGAAAGGGTGATCTAGATAAAATCAATGGTTTGAATTATACATATAAATAACTTTTGTAGTGTTACTGAATATTTATTTTATAAATTAACTAGAAAAAACTAGTTTATTCCTAAAAAATTGAATATTGGAATTCTTTATTGAATTTTTAAAAGTTGTGGAATAATTTTAACAACGGAAATTATTAATACCTAGGATTATTAATAATAATGACGATTCAGATTATATCCTACCCGTTTTCGTATCATGTATTTTAATTCCTTCAATCTATTTTAACCTATTAAGATAACTACCAAATAGAGATGATTTAAAATATTTCAAAGTGAATAATAGCTAGTCAAAGAGTATAACGAATGATAGATAGTTAATTAATCGCCTTTTATAATAAATATAAAAAATCTTATTGGTGATTGAAGTATATTGATTATAGTATTTCCTTCCAGCCCTCTTCCCTAGTCATTATTCGGAAGTCTCCTTCAATAAGAACATCTTCATCCAACATCTTGTCTCCCTCCATTCTATAAAATCTAACAAAATCCCCTTCATAGATTGCTAATATTTCATTTCTTCCGTCGCTATCCAAAAATTTTTTTTTCTTTATTTCTTTATACATAATTTACATCTATAGGTTCTTTAATCTATATGTTACTTATATATTAGATAATTTTTAACTTTTCTAAAGATTATTACAGATTATCGTTGCATTAATTTAATGTAATATTCATAATCCTTTAACCAAAATCATTAGTAAGATTATTAGCTAAAGTATCATTTTACATAAAAATAAAGAATTGTATCCAGTTATGTAAATAAAATAGGTTACATTTCTATTTTTGCATACATTGATCATATTCATCAAAACTTTCTATTCTATATTTCAAATACTGAATCTCTTTTAACTATCCTTTTCTGAAATGGTGAGTATACATAGTGTTTCAATTTAAATCCATTACAGAATTCATCATAACGTGTAATTTATATGTCTATAAGATATATTTTTCATATTTTTCTACCCACGGTCTAATGAATTTTTCATACGTTATATATATTCTTAACAATATTAGGATAGAAAAAAATAAGTAATTATTTAAATAAAAGGATAATTATTTGGAAATCCGCTATTCAGATTGTATTTACATATTTCTGTTATCATACAACATTACTAACAATTTTTGATATAAGTAGGCATTATAAGAAATGACTAAATCATAAGAAATTGGATTATCATACCCGAATCAAATGATATTATACCATTACCAACACATCTTTAATTTTTAATCCTTTTATTGTTTTTTATTTACATTTGTTCTTTAAGATATTCTCTATTTCAAATACGTCTAAAATATTTTTTTTCAAGCTATAACACCTACTAATAACAAATACAGATAAATTAATAATATCAAAACACATCATGACTATATGCTTCGAATTTTTGAGTCGACGATAATGATTGCAATTTTATTTGTGGTAATAATTCAACTCAATTCAGATACTACGTTTGTTTATGCTAATTCAGATCAAACATTTGTATATGTTTCTAACGGTGGAGATGGAGATATTGTAGTTTGGAAATTAGATCCTAAAACAGGAAATATGAAATTAGTAGAAAAGGAACCTGCTGGTCCAAAAGTAATGCATATGGCTTTGAGTCCAGATCATAGGTTCCTTTATGCCTCTGTTCGTTCAGAACCTTTTTCGGTAATTTCTTATTCAATTAATTCGGAGACTGGTGAGCTAACTCATCTTTCGAATGAATTCCTACCGGATAACATGGTATATATCTCAGTAGATCAAACAGGTCGTTTTCTATTATCGACTTCCTATACTGGTGCAAAAATTGCAGTAAATCCAATAGACAGTAATGGGTTAGTCCAAGCAGAGCCGACACAGGTAATTACCACGGATCCAAAGCCACATTCAATTTTAGTTGACCAAACAAACCGATTTGTATATGTACCTCATTTAGGAACTGATCAGATAAAACAATTTGTTTTTAATGAAACAACTGGAGCTCTTATCCCAAATGATCCTGAGGCTGTATATACTAAAGATGGTTCTGGACCAAGGCATTTTGATTTTTCGCCAAACAACAATTTTGTTTATGTATCAAATGAACTTGACGGTACTGTTTATTCTTATAAGATGAATAACAAGACAGGAATTTTAACGGAAATCCAAAGAATTTCTGTATTTCCTCCTCCTAACAATAGCCTTGAATCATCAAATCCTATAGGCCAAAACAGTGTACAAGACAATGCAAATGAGGAAGATACTACCATCAAAGTTGCAGATATTCACATAACACCTGATGGTAAATGGTTATACGTAAGTGAAAGAGCTACCAACACAATCACTGCACTTTCTGTTGATCCTAACTCAGGTAATTTGACATACATTGGAAGTTACAATACTGAAAAGATCCCACGGGGATTTAATATTGATCCTAATGGTAATTTTGTAATTGCAGCAGGACAGGAATCAGATCATGTATCGGTACATGCTATCGATACAGAAACTGGCGAATTAGAACTTGTGGACCGTCATGAGTCTGGTAAAGCTCCAAACTGGATTGAAATTGTTGAATTTAATTAAAAAATCAAATAATATCAGATCTTGTTTTTATTGTAAATTTCGGTTAAGTCTGTTTATGACCTAGATAAAAAGACATTAAAATATGGAACTATATAGTAATACTATTTTGAATTGTCAGTAGAATTTCGACATTTTACATTAATATTTGACGGTAACAAATGATAATAGCAACACTGTTGATAATGGATATAGACATTCCTTTTTCTATATGACTACATTAAAACAAGTACATAATTATTATGCAAATCTATGTAGAGTATAGTAATATTATTTAGGTATACAGACAAGAAAATATTTATTATAAATAGTGAAATAACATCATACCGGTTAAAAATCCAAAAGCAGTAGAAAGTCCTATATGCCATTTCCCTTTTTTATATGCTTCGGGAATGAGATCTTCTGCTATAAAGGCTATCAAACTTCCTGCCGCAAATCCAATCATGATTGATAAATATTCATATGGTAAAGGCTTTGCTAAAAAATAACCGATTGGTCCTGCAATGGTAACTGTACTAAAAATATACATCCATTTCTGCATACTTTCAGTTATAGATTTTCCTTCTTCTTTCATTCTTCGAGCACCTTCCATTGTAGCAGTGAGATTACCTAAAAATAATGCGACAATCGCAGGAAAAAGTCCTTTAAGATCTAGAGCAATTATGATACCAATAAATAATGCCTTCGGTAGACTATCCATCAATTTTCCTACAATTATAATAGTACTAAAACTAATTTTTTTTCTTTTATTTTGAGTTCGATTTATTTTATCAATTTGTCGATATGAAGAATCGTTATCGTCTGTTTGTATATTGTTTTGTATTAAATCTTTTATTACATTAGTCTTTAATGCTCGGTGTGTCAAACTAAATACTATTGAACCTGCAATGAAACCTATTGACATAGTTATAAAAGAACCAACATGTATTGATTCATCTATTAGAATAAAAGCGATAGTAGAAAAAAATAATCCAGCCGAATAAGCAGGAATGTCTCCTTTTACTCTTGATGGCAGTCTTATATAATATGAAAAAAACGCTCCAAGTGGAAAGGCACAAGCTACTATTAACGTCATTAATAGAGTAAAATAAATTTCACTAGAGAAAAAGGTAATTTCGTTCATATTACATCAGTCTAGAGTATGAAGATCTATTACTTTCAAGAAAATAATAATATATTGTATGATAAGTGATTTTCTAACATTATTTATTTTTTGCAATATAATGAAATATAATTCCAACAATGGGTGAGGCACATGTTGTCTTTCTTGCTCTATTATCTCACTAGTGGCATTCATCAATTGGATGTTAATAGAATTTATTAGATTTACAAGTAATATATGTTAACAGTTGACCTACATTATTTTTTATAACGAAATGATATAATCTCTATAGTTTTATCTAGATTATATTTTAATAACATGTAGTTACGATTCAGAAATTTGTATTTTCAAAAAGGCGATTTTATACTAAATAGAATTTAGAGTCATAACTTAATTTTTATATTTAGTCTTTTCGATCTTAAATTCTAAAATCTAAGAATATTGATATATCTCTATTTGATTATCCTAGATCTTTATAATTCGTCCAAATGAATTAGCTCATTATGAATATCCAACTAAGGATCCTAGTTTTCTCTTATGCTAATTATATTTTTTTATTTCATCTTTAATTAGTTGTAGAATGATGATGACAGATTTAATATAAATAATTATAATTGTATTGATTAGAAATAATTATATGATAGAATAGAATAATATTTACTTTTCGTTAGATCAAATAATTGACCATTATAAAGACTATTTAATGTATCAATTTTTAACTAATGATAATTCTTAAAATCATCGATATTAGAATTTGAATACCAGTTAGTTTTAACAAAACACAATATATTTTTATAAGAGACAAATAAAATTTTGAAAAACTAACTTTTATATTTGGATGTTATGCTCCACTAGACATTTGTAGATAGTATTGTTCTCTATCTATCTTTTGAGAATTAATACCTTCAATTTCCAATAGGTCATTTACTATTCCTCTCCCATGAACTATATTTCCTGTATTTTCTCTTATAATTCCACTAATAAAAGCACTACTTCCACATATAGGATTAAATGTAGATGGAGTATTTCCATGATATTTTGAAAGTGTCTTTTCCGAATTTCCATCATTTGTCTTGAAGAATCTTCCAGTTCTATAGAATATTCTAGGATGATCAGATTCCAATGGAATATCTTTCTCTCTAGTAAAAGTAAAGACGACTTTGAAATTTTCAAGTTTTTTTGCCATCTCTAGCAACCAGTCATAATAAATTATGTCAATATCATTATTTTCTGTGCTATTTGTATTTTTGTAAACCTTTGGATTACTATAAAACAATATCAATTTGAATTCTGGATTTTTACTATATTTATTAGTGTCTTCCAAATATTGTATTAAGCATCTTGCAGATTCAGCTCCATTTGAACCTGACCAGTAGGCTATATCGGTTTCAGTATGTTCTGCAATTTTGGATAGAAAATGGTTTTTACTTTTGTTTGGCTTAACCTTCACTTTATCACCAATTTTCATCTGTTCAAAGAAATAAGCAGCAAATCCATCTGCTTTATTACTAATTGGATTTATGTAACCATATGGTTTTTCTTTCTTAATAGTTAGTTCTACATGATCGCGTGTCGGAGAAGACGCGATTGAATATGCACGTTCAACAATCCCATCCTCCAGATTACCTGCTTGACTAGGTCGTTTAAGATTTACAATTAGGGTTACAAATTGACCCAAGTTAAAAGAGAATTTATGGGAATTACTAGTTGGAACAAAAGTATATGTGTTCGTATCATGTGTCTCTATTTTTTTGTTAACTATTTGCCATTCATATATATCGTTATCATGAGTTGAATCTGTCATAATAATAATTTCATTTATTATAATTAATACCTTTTGTAGAAGATTTTTAATAATAACAAAGTTAGAGCTTTCTATCTTTTAATAGATTAGTAGATATCTTTATCTTTATTCAATTGGTCTACGAATATGAAAACTCAATTCATTATGGGAAAAGAAAATTATAAAAATCTCTAAATTCTTCTTGGTCTGTCGCCATATTATTTAATTTTTCATCCTAGCTTCTAATTCCATTTTTATTCCTTTTTTAGGATATAATGTTACTGCTGTCATTAGTTTTACTTTTTGATTGGAAAGTAGCTTCATTCTCCAATATTTCATTATATTTGCTAAAATTATTATTCCTTCTTGCCAAGCAAATGGTTCTCCAATACAACCTCTTAATCCACCACCAAATGGAAAATAAGCAAATCTAGGAAGATGTCTTTTAAAGTCATCTGTCCATCTATCAGGGCTATATAATTCGGGATCTTTATAGAATCGATCATTTCTATGCATTACATATTGACTCATAAAAATTGCAGAATCCTTAGGGATAGTATATTCTCCTAAATGGTAATCAGCTTTAGCTATTCTACCTATAGACCAAACAGGAGGATAGAGGCGCATAGATTCCCTTAAAGCTTTTTCGATATATTTTAATTTAGGAAGATCTTTAACGGTAATGCTACTTTCTGATTGTGTGTTATCTTTATCTCTAGAATTATTTTCTCCCTTCTTGTTTTGAATTAATGAGTCTATTTCTTCATGTACTTTTTTTTCTACATCAGGATTTTGAGAAATAAGATAAAATGTCCAAGTTAATGCATTAGCGGTTGTTTCATGACCAGCTACGAGCATTGTCATGAGATGATCATGTATTTGTTTATCAGGTAACGCAGAATAGGAATTAGCCTGGATATTATTTTCTTTATTGTTATTATTTGAGTTATTTGTATCAAAATCAGAAGATTCGTTAGCTTTTTGTATTAATAACAATTTTGTAAGTAGATCTGCATTATCTGATTTCAAATTACTTTTTTCGGAGATATTTTCATCTTTAATTATTTTTTTTCTATCTGAAATTAACCTATAAATTATCCTTTCAAGTGTTTCTTCTGCCTTTCTACTTTGCGCTACTTTGGGAAGAATAGGTATGCTATCTAATACGTGACCAATTGGATGCTGGAGTCTATTACTATAATCTTTCATAATAGAAAATGCTTTTATAAATTGTTTTGCCTCTTTGGTATCAAGATCATAATTCATCATTGACTTACAGATTATCGCAAATGTTAGATCTATCATTTCCTTATGAATATCAATTATTGATCCATCTTTCCATTTCCTAGCCACATCAACCGTATAATTAGTCATTATATGACCATAGTCTGATATCTTTTTAGGAAGAAAAAAAGGATGTATTAATTTTTTTTGCGCGTCATGCTGTTTGTCTTCGCTTGTTACTAATCCTTCTCCTAAAAGCTTTTTTGCATTTTGTAAACGTTTACCTTTTTTAAAATTAGGGTGATCATAAATTAATAATTTTTCTATATAATCGGGATTATTTACCAAATAGGCGTGTTGCCGCCCTAACTTAAAGTGGGATAAATCACCATATTTTTCTGCAATATTTCTTAATGTATTGAGAGGATCATGAATAAATTTGCGTAATATTTTTGCTGGAAGTATAGAGGAAGGTCCAGATGGATACTGTATTTGGTTTTCCACATAGCTACAAGAAACTACTAGCATATAAAATTTAAGGTAAAAAATCATAATATTTCAAATAATATCTACAGAAATTATCACTAGACATATCTAGACACTATAACTTACATTTAATTTGAATTTGCATTGATTTGACTCATATTCTATAAAAAATTAGAGTGATAATCCATTTTTTTCTATTTTGCTTTGAATTCTTTTGTTGAGATTAATTATACAAATGGATTAAATTTGTATGATGATTTTCTAATTTTTTCGAAATTCATAAAATCATAATTGAAAATAATAAATATATTAACAATTTTAAATAATATTATGTTACTATCTAGTATTATATAATTTATAATAAAGATCGTGGTAAAAAATATATAAATTTTTTTCTTTAATTATAAAAATAATTTTACAATTTTAATGTAAAGTTAAGCTTTTCAAGTCATTTGATAAAGTACCACTCCGTCCTAACTTCTCTTTTTATTGATTAACAGATTTAATTTACAATAAATTGATTGAAAGTATATATTTTTAACTAATAAAATAATTAGGAGTGCAAAATATTGATGTTCACGTTCATCTCAATTATTATAGCAAACTAAACCATAGCAAAAATATATGGAGTTTACAGAGTAGACTTGACGCTCTTTTAGAATCCATGAATAATAACAATATAGATTATTCTCTAGTTTTAACCTCATACAAAGTTAACTTGTGCAGACCGCAGACCTCTGATGTTGTTAAAATTATCGATAAGAATAATAAGTTTGAAAAACTTGGAGTCGTAGCTAGTTTTACTATCGATAACCAAGACTCTAAAAATATAAAAAAATATAAGACATGGTATAAAAATGGAGCCCTTAAGGGAATAAAAATCTATTGTGGATATGAATACTATTATCCTAATGATAAAAGATATCAGATAATATATGATTTATGTACTGAATATAAAATTCCTATTATGATTCATACAGGAGATACTTATTCTCGGAAGGGCAAAGTGAAATATGCGCATCCTTTGATTATCGATGATGTAGCTGTTAATAATCCTGATCTCAATATAGTTTTATGCCACTTAGGAAATCCTTGGATATTGGACTGTCAAGAAGTAGTATATAAAAATAAAAATGTCTACGCTGATATTTCTGGATTAGTAGTAGGCAATTTCAATAGTTTCAGTCGAAATTACTATAAAGTTAGAATAAAGGAAGCGTTGGGATATATTGGTAGGCCTCATAGATTACTATTTGGAAGTGATTGGCCAATTTCAAATCTGAGTTCTTATTTGAATTTTGTAGATAATTTGAATTTAGATAAGGAAACATTGGAATTTTTAATGTTAAAAAATGCTCAAAAGATTTTTCATACTTGATTAGTTCTTATTAATTCTCTAACTTTGTTAATTGTTACCAATAAAAAATTTATCCAATATTTCTTCTCTTTTGATTAATTCGTTTATTCGTTAATTAGTTTGATCTTTCCAAAATATCTTCAAAGATCAATCTGATATAATTTTTGATTCAAATTTTCACGATATTTGGCTTGCTACCTAGTATAAATAATTCTTATTTTTTTATTAGCAATTTGATAATACAGGTGATATGAATAGAGATCTGAAGTCTAATTAAATACCGAGATAGATGGTATTTAAGCTAAATAACACACAATTATCCATGTTTTAAAGTATTTCAATATGATAAAAATAATTATATATATAATAAAAATAAATGATGAGATGTATTCAGTTTTCCTTTAAATTTTAATCATTTAAAGGATTCAACCATTCTATGAAACTAGCATAGTTCAAAGAACGTACATCATCTAAATAGTTAGGTAATATTTTTATAAATTTAAAATTATTGTGTAATTCAAATGATAAGACAGGATCTCGCAACTCTCGTTCAATTACTTTATGAGCATATTCTAATGGCGTCATTTCATGAGCATAATCACAGTAATTGAATAATCTACCACCGCCTATCATACGTTTTAAATTTAATTTCATAGTTACATATTTTCTAGCATCATAGAGCATACTACCGATTCCGTCATGTCTATATTTGGGATGTGTTGAGATATCAGCACCATATAGACTGTCTCCATTTATATCATGATTAGTAAACATACCATTACCAGTAATTTCAGTCCAAGTATGTTCTGCATAATCTGGATTAAGATTAACTATTAAAGTGCTTGCAGAACCAACAACTGTACCATCTGGTTCTAGAGCTACAAACTGTCCTTCTGGAAATATTCTGAGATGACTTTCTAACTCTTCCTTCTTCCATATGTTACCATACCTAGCCAGATAAGGCATAGATTCTTTTTGAAGATCAATTATCTTAGGAATATCTTCTTTCTTTGTGTATTTAATTTTAGCTCCTGTTTTATGTGCATGAAGTAAATCATTCATATTGGCTATAAATAATTAGAAAACCTAATTTAAATATGATTATTGAACCTATTTTGAAAATAGATTTATTTGGATTAGATATTAGAATTTACATCTTATTTTGTAATATGAATTCTATTTTCAGATAAATATCTTCCAATAAAATTAATCAATGATATCATATTCCAAATTTTTCCTTTAGTATTCGCCTGTTAGAGAGTTTTACAAGTGGATGAAAAGTATTCTGCTTCTTTACATACTCTGTAGTTAATTTAATCAATTGTTGATCAGGAATCTCTTATTTCTACATTACATTCCTTACGTATGTTATCAAAAATATTATGGATATTATTGGTTTCATATTAATATTTATTAAGTTAGGAATTTTTATAATAGTTTTGATAAACTAGTCTTATACGTTATATAATGTATTTCTAGAATTTGTTTCACTCAAAAGATTGTTTATAACTATATATCAATCTCTTTCTTTTGTTTTTATATGAGATTTATATAATTTTAAATTTAGCTACAAATTAAATATAGTTGATACTCAAATTCAGGCAGTAATGGTTGAACCTATACCACCTTGGTGGTTTCGCTGCCTACAAATAATAAGTGGTGTAGTTTTACTCATTCTATCTTCTTTAGTAATCACATTCGGATTTCCTACTTTAACATTAGCTACGATAATCACTCTACTCTCCATTACCTTGTTAATTATTGGAATTGAAAGAATATCATTAGTTATACTATCATCTTCTGCATTAAAACACACGTCAGGTCGGAAAAAGAGTACTGTCTTTACAAATATAGGTTTAGGGATCTTAGCATTAGCATTTGCAATAATAGCCATTATATCTCCTAAAACTGTATCTGGAGTACCATTAGTTCTGTTATCTGTAGCTATAAGTGTGATGTTCAATGGCTTTGGTAGACTATTACAAGGTATACTCGCCAGAAAACAATCAAGTTGGTTCAGAATAACGAGTCTAAGTCTTGGCGCTCTATCTATAGGAGCAGGAATTTTTGTAGGCCAATCAGACATGTTTGGAATTGTCTTTCCTATTCGGCTATTGTTTGGAATACTTCTTATACATGGAGTAGCTATGATTATTTTTGGATCTATTGGGAAATTATCAATAGAGCAACTGTTAAAAAAGTAATTAGTATAGGGAGAACAAGTTTTAAAATATCAAATGAATTTTCGTTATCTAAAAATAGGATTTTATAAATAAATTCAAATTTAAAAGTATTAATAGTATTAAAATCTCACATTTACTCTATAGGGTATTCCAACATCAATGAAGCAGCTAAATGTATGGATCACCATTTTGACGTTATCTCTAATTTGGGGTTCAAGCTTTATTGCGATAAAGATAGTACTAGATGTTATTCCACCTCTATTTGCTTTTGGAATTAGATTTCTAGTTTCAGGATGTATCTTAATTTTAGCATCATATATATCCAGTAAAAAGAACATTGAAATTAAGAATATCTTATTCTGGAAAAATTCATTTGTTCTAGGTATATTTTTTATAGTGGGAGGACAGGGCCTACTAGCTTGGGGAGCACAATATCTTTCCTCGGGAATGACATCTCTATTAAATTCCACTATTCCATTATGGGTAGTGTTACTTCTAATTTTTGTATTTCATACGAAGACGACATTGCTTACTAAAGTAGGTTTAGGTTTTGGTTTCGGAGGAATGATGATACTTGTAGGTCCTTCTATTGAAAGCGATGAAATAAGTATTACTGGAATAATTTCGTTATTATTAAGTTCGTTATTTTGGGCAATGGGATCTATATTTTCTGATAAATTATCAGCACCACAAAATATATTTCTCTCGGCAGGAATGTTTATGTTAATTGGAGGGATATTACTATTAATAGTAAGTATTATACTTGGAGAAATAAGTTTACTTCCTTCTATTTATGATATAGATTCGAATTTTATTCTGTCCTATCTATTTTTAATATTTGTCTGTACAGTAATCGGATATGCTGAATTTTATTGGTTACTTAAGAAAACAACTGCTCCAGTAGCGAATACATTTGCATATATAGTTCCTGTTGTAGCTATATTTTTAGGATGGGTTATCCTCGATGAATATATAACATTTTTAACGATTGTGGCAACTATAATTATTTTAATAGGAGTGGGTTTAATTGTTATAAAATCTCATAAATAATATCTTTTAAAATTTATAGAAGTAAAATTCAGAGAAAATACTTAATTTTTCGTAAGATCCATTCGGTTTAGTCTTTATCGTTTCTATTCGCTTTTTTATATATTTATTTTAGTTTACGAATAAATCTAAATTATATTTTATCTAATTTTTAATCATTTCATAATGAAAAATATGGACTAACATAAGTTTAAAGCAGATCTCTTGTTTTCTAGTAAATAGTGTACTTAATAAATTTCCATAAATGGTTACTAAAAACTTTTATCCAAAGAATGTTTAATTTTATTATGTTCTTCATTATATGCAAAACTTGGATATAATGTCATTCCTCCATCTACTAAGAATGTCGTTCCAGTAACATAACTAGCTTTATCTGATGCTAAAAATTCAACTACATTTGCAATTTCCTCAGGTTTACCTATACGCCCAATCGGTATTCGTTTAAGTACATTTTCGAGTTCCACTTTATCACTTTGAAGCTCAATATTCATATCAGTTTCAATGGCTCCAGGTGCTACCACATTTGCTCGTATTCCAAATTTTGCTAATTCCAATGCCATGGTTTTAGTCATCATTTCTATTCCAGCTTTTGACGTGGCATACGGAACGTAATGAGGTTTAGGTATTACCTGATGAACTGAAGATATATTGATAATGCATCCTCCCATTGGATTTTGTTGAGTCTGCATATGTTTTACCGCCTCCCTACTGCATACAAAAGGACCTGTTAGATCTACTGAGATAATTTGATACCAATCAGACAGTGTAGTTTCTGTTAATGGTATATCTTTCTGAATTCCGGCATTGTTTACTAATACATCTATTCTGTGATATTTTTTAATAGTTTCGTCAATTAAACGAATGCAGTCTTCTTCCTTGGAGATATCTGCAGTGATAGCTATTGAATCGCATTTTGGATTAGAGTTCTTGATCTCCTCAGATATATATTGAGCTTCATTTACCTTTCTTGAATTTACTACCACTCCATAATATTCATTAGAATTAGCAAAGGCTAACGCGATTGCTTTCCCTATACCTTTACTGGAACCAGTAACAACAGCCACTTTTTTATTTTCTAACATGTAATTAATTAATATAGATAGGTTAAAAATATGATGATTATTCTTTATATTGAATAATAAATCACTAAATAATTGATTTCGTAGTAGATAATTTTATTGCTCATTATCATTAGTATTATAAAAATAAGAGATATTATACTTTGAAAATTCTTTCGTTGATCCGAATTTTTCTCAATACTACCTTAATAATATCTATTAAAAGATTTAGATCAATGTCTCAAATATCATCTTCTATATTTCATCAAATTTGTTCTAGTAGTAATATATTTTAAATTTTAAATCTAGAATAGCTTATATCAATAACATACATGATGTTTCTTTTAATTTATAATCATGAAAAAGGTTTGTTTGATGGAATTCTCTAAAAATATTTATTTTGAAAATATAGATACCCAGGAAAAATCTAGTATAATAGTTAACTATTTTTTAATAAATAATTTTGATGTTGACAAGAAACTAATTAAAATTAATTTAGGTACTTAATCTAGGTTTTGGACAATTATATTATTAGTGGTTTTACTTATCTAACCGTCATGACGTCTAGTAATTTTTTGTAATAGTCTAGACAATCTATTATCTTTTTCTTTTATAACTATGACTAATATTGATGCTATAAAAATAACCTGCATTATTTCTAGTGATAAGGATATATCGTCATATGGAGCATTTAATCCAAATATTTTTTCAGGTGCATTTGTAAACAACCACGATAATATAAGTATGGAAGATATAACAATTCCTATGTAGAGTCTTTTCCTATTCCATGTTCTTTTTAAATAAGGCACCATCCAAAATATTTGTGCTAAACCCATCACTAAAAAGAACAGAACGAATTTAATATCGAATTGGACACTTAGAAATAAATATATTAGGAAAATGGTTCCTATTCCTCCAATTAAATACCAGATTTTCCCCCATCTTTTTACTAATGGTAATATCCAAAATAGTTGAATTATTCCGCTTAGTAGAAGGAAAATAGATGGTTTTGATTCGAATCCCATAAATAAAGATACTATCAATATATGCGATATTCCTGCTATTGCAGTAGATATAATACCAACATAAAAAATGCTGTTATTTTTAGCTACAAATTTATATTTTTTATTTAATGTACGGGCTAAGTTGTATGCAAATATTATTTGTCCAATGGCTACAATTATTGCAAAAAATAACATTAAAGGCATTGACCAAGCAAATTCGTCTGGCGCTATTGCCTCCCTTCTAATAAACCCTGCAAAACCAAGGTAGGTGAAGAGAAAGGCAATTCCAAACCCTCCAATCAAAGTAAGGAGAAGATGAACAATTCCAAGAGTTTTATTAAATGCAACTTTGGTGATGCTTGGGATAACCGAATATATCAAACCCATAGCAAATAATACACTACCCATTAATATGGTTAGATGAATATGTCCAACTATATTCAATGTATTGTGTAAATATACATCTTGACCCCACCAACCAGTTTGTGTTCCGCTATACCCTCCAAATGCCCATCCAGCTATACCAGATAACATAAACAACGAAGTAAGATTCCATGATATTTTTGAACGAAATATGTACATCATAATAGTCATTATAGTTAGACCAGAGGGAAATACGATGGCTAAACTAGATGTCTGTGCAATAAATTTTAACCAATCAGGATTAGGCATATCCATAAATGCATGATGAGTAAAAACTGTCATTGTAAAAACAAAATAAAATGGCCACGATCTGTACGCCCATTTATCGTAGGAAATTATTTTCTTGGCATAGCGTGGAATATAATAATATGCCGCTCCAAGGAACGAAAATAAGGTAAAGTATACAATAGGATGACCAAAAAACCACCACGCATCTTTTGTAAACAACCAACTTGGTTGAAAATCAGGATTAAGAAGAAAGGTAAAACCAGTAAAAAGTTGAGTGAATAGTCCGAAATTCCCAACAAATTGGACCATTGCATTTACAAATATTCCTACTACTACGATCGACATTGCAGGTATTGCTAATCTATATTTTTTTGGAAACCAAGAACTAATTCCTAAAACAGATATCCATCTAACAGAAGGGGGAAGATATAGGAGAGTAAGAGAGTCATCTCTTATTTTATCTTCCCTCTGCAAAATGTCTTCATGGCTTTCAAAGTCTTTGTTATTATTATATATATTTGCTATCTGTTCTGTTTTCTGAATTCCTGCTGCAATACTTCCAGATAAAACTGTGGTAATAATGTTAATACAAAACATCACAAGTGCAATACCGATTAACACATCACCTAACAAAAATATTACAGCAGAATGGGTATTCCATCCATCGTTACCTGGTTGGAATGTTAATGGCATGAGATTATACCAACCGGCACCAAAAAACATTGTCCCTGCTATAATTAAAAGGATTACCCCTGAATTGAGGAAACAAAAAGACAAAATTGCTAAGTTTATACTACGTAACGGTTTTTTTCCAAATTTACTTACTAGGTAGTAACTTATTCCAACGGTAAGCATAGAAATAAATCCAAAAAACATGACTTGACCATGAATTGTTAAAGAAGCATAAAAGAGACCTAGTGTATCTTCTGGATTTATAAAAATAAATGCATTTGATTGTATTACGCGCATAACAAGTGCTAAAGAACCTGCTATTAAAAAATAAATAATAGAAGCAATTATAAACAGAATAGTTAAATCGGATACTTCTTTTTTTACCTCATATTTGGGAATAGGAGATTCTTCTTTCTCATAAAATTCGGATTTAGACATAATAATTATTCCTGGTGGGGATAACCTAAAAATCAGGTTGCATGGATCGTTATTTCAGACATCATGTAAGGATGTAACCAACCACAATACTCTAGGCATCTTATAGTATATGTTCCAGGTTTATCAAAGGTATAATAAAAAACATTATCATATCCAGGAACTACTTGCATTTGCATTAGAATTGAATCCATACTTTTTGAACTAGATAAAATACCAAAACCATGATTGACATCTTCAGATTTAGCAATAAATTTTACTGTTTCTCCAGCCTTAACATATATTTCTTTATCACCATTAAAATCAGAACCTGTTGTATTATCCTGTTGTATTTGAGTTTGTTGAATAATTGCATTATTACTTTTATTTGTGTAGCCTCCATCTTCAAATTCCCAAAACCATTGACCGGCTGTTACTTTTATTACATGAATAGTTTGATTTTCTGATATATTATCGAAAGCCATCGATGGCATCCAAGGAATTCCCATATACCAAAACCATATTAGTATCCCAGCGACAAAAACTGCCCAATACCTTTCTGCATGATATTTATACAAACGGTATTTGGCTTTATCAAAACCAGATAACGTAACCTTGTTTGACCTAGTGGATAACATGACATATATAATAAAACCAGTAGTAACGAGAATTGCAACAGTCAATGTCTCTACTAACCAAGGTAGTCCAAATCCTAGGTCAGCTGCAAGATTAACTTCACCCAACTTGGTATTTCTGGTTGTGGTTGCTATTATATTTTTACAAAGGAATTTAGCTTATCTCTAGTCTTTGATATAATATATCATATAATATATTATATAATATATTATATACTTGTAACTATAATTTTTTTTATGAATCCAGTTTATTCTAAAGTTGTATTTGGAATAGGGGTTATACTATCAATTAGTGCTGTGATATCGATATATGTTACTACTATAGCAGTGAATAATCAAGAAATTTTTAAACAAAACAATCCTTCCAGTTCTTCATCATCTTCTGCTCAAAGCAAGTCATCATTAGCCACCCAACAAAACGATGGCCAAACTATTACCGTGGACATTCCTCAAGGAGCTGGCAATCAACTTGCCTCACTAGATAACAAGTATTACAACCCTAATACTGCAAATGTTACGATGGGTATGACTGTCACTTGGGTTAACAAGGATTTTGCTCCTCATACAGCTACATCTGGAAAAGATAGTTCTGATCCTAACTCTGGAAGTATATTTGATACAGGAGATATTCAGCCTGGATCTTCCAAATCTATTACAATTAGCCAGAAGGGGGAAATTCCTTATTATTGCACTATTCATCCATGGATGGTTGGATCGAGTTTATCTATTTCCTAATAAGTTTAAAAATTTTATTCTATATATTATGAGCCCTTAGAAATAATCTGATTACATCTATTAGTTATTAAATTTCTTCAAACTAAATATTAGATATTCAAAGATCAATTATTATATATGCAAAGAAGTTAATTATAAATTATTTTAAAATAATTTATTTGAATAAGTGAAGAGAAATTTAAACTCAGAAAATCTTTTATTCTATGTAAAAAATAGATAATAATTGGAAATAGAATGCGATGAATGTGATGAAAAATTTAAAAATAAAGAGTTCTTAGGAAAACATCTAAAAAAAGAACATAAAAAAGCATTTTGTGGAGCGTGTAGAAATGAATTTAAAACTAAAGAACTTTTAGAAGAACATATCAGAAATTTTCATTTAATAAATACAAGACATGAATTTATAGGTAAAGAGAAAAATAATGACTTATCTTAATAAATTACTTGAAGATTCAAAAAAAACTCTTGAAGGAAATTGGGAAGGAAATTTTACCATTCCTTCAGCAACGCTTTATCCACATCAGTGGAGTTGGGATTCGGCTTTTATTGCTATTGGAAATTCCTATTTCAATACACAGAGAGCAATTACTGAATTAGAATTCTTATTCAATGCTCAATGGAAAAATGGTATGGTACCACATATCGTCTTTAATGATAATGAAAAGACATATTTTCCAGCTTCTGATTTTTATGATATAAAAAGATCTCCAAATGCTCCTACAAATATTGGAACTTCATGTATGACTCAACCTCCCGTTCATGCAATATCATGTTATTATATTTATAAAAATTCTAACGATAAAGATAGAGTAGTGAAATTCCTTAAATGGATATATCCCAAATTAGTTTCTTTCCATAGATATTTAATGACATCACGAGACCCAGAAAAATCTGGCTTAGTTACCATTTTTCATCCTTGGGAATCAGGACTTGATGATTCTCCAATATGGGATGATGCCTTATCTAAGATAAAAATACAACATTTAATAAAATTTAAGAGATTGGATGTTATTGCTGTAGACGGAGCAAAGGATACTATTCCTACTGACCATATGTATAATAAATTCATATATATGATACAATTGATGAAAGATTATAATTACGACGAGTATAAAATGTACGAAAAATTTCCCTTTAAAATTAAGGATTTAATTTTTAGCTCTATACTTTATGTTGCTAACAAATATTTACTTAATATAGCCAATATATTAGGAGAATCGAATGTAAGTGAAATACAAGAATGGATTTTGAGAACTAAACAAAATTTTTTCAAATATTTTTTTCCAGCAAAAGGAAGTCAATTAGGAATTACAGAAGATGCATTATTCTATGATTATGACTTAATTAACAAAAACTGGATAATAAAAAGAACTATTTCGTCTCTAGTTCCTATTTATACAGGCCTTGTACCTAAGGATGACATGCCAAATTATGTGAAATGGGTATCACATAATCACTGGTGTGGAGGTGGTCAATGTCATACTTTTGC
This sequence comes from Nitrososphaeraceae archaeon, assembly GCA_042138015.1. Classification (GTDB taxonomy): domain Archaea; phylum Thermoproteota; class Nitrososphaeria; order Nitrososphaerales; family Nitrososphaeraceae; genus TH1177. The sequence goes on from JBHIVA010000008.1 coordinate 24,426, forward strand.
TTTGACGAGTACTGATTTGAAAGAAAAATATTTTAAAGAAAAAACCTATTGGAGGGGACCAATATGGGTTAACACAAATTGGCTAATTTACCTTGGTTTACTTAAATACGGATATAGAGATTCGGCAGAGCATATAAAACAAGGTATATTTGAATTGGTTTCCAACCATGGATTTAGAGAATACTATGATCCCTTTACTGGGGAAGGATTGGGCGGTAAAGCTTTTTCCTGGACTGCTGCTCTAGTAATAGACATGATAGAAAACAGTGGATTAGGTATTCCACCTGACTAATATTTTGTTAGATATTCGATTTTTTATTCTTTTTAGTGAATATATTCAGATTAAGTATACATACTTAATATTGGATCATTATATTAATTACCACAATTATTATACTATTAGTGAGATTTGGAAGAGAAAAGCGTAATTTGCTGATTCTCTTTTCATTCTTATTAATGATAGGATTTTTTTTTTCACAAAATATTATTATTGAATCTATCGAAAAAAAATTGTCGTTTCATATGATTGTCGAACATTCAATTTTCTTTATGGCTGGAGTTTCATTAGTATTAATTAATGAATCGATCATAAAGATCCTTAATGGTTCATTACTTTTACTGAAGAAAAATGAAGACCAAAATCATATAAAGTCTAATAAGTTTTCTTATTTTTTTGTTGTTAAAGAATTATTAAAAAGGTGGAAATCACTTTTAAAGGTGATTTTTTTGTTAAATAAATATCCTATTTTATGGATTTTTATAGCAATAGATCTTATGATTTTTTGGCACATTCCACTTTTATTTGATTTAGCAGTTCTACATAATTTTACCCATATTTTACAACATATTTCATTTATGATTGTTGGTGCATCAATTTATATGGCTATCAGAAATTTTGGAGAATCGTTCAGTTTAATTTTATTAGTATTTTTAATTGGCATGATGGGACTCTCTGGAATATTGTTTAGTGTTGTAGAAGATAATATTTATGTTGTATACGATATTCAAAACCACCATGAAGCCGGCTTTTATATGGTTGTAACTTCTATTGTTATTTTGATTCTAATCTTTCCTATTTATTTGATAAAAAAAGCAATGTTTCATATCAAATTATCTAATCAAAAATTATAGCTATTAATATTTGATTACTTATTGATATAGGAATAAGCAATTTAATTAGCACATAAATAATTCTTCATTGATAGGTTACTTAATCACATATTAGTTGTGTATTATTCTCATAAAAAAATTAGGTAGTTATATATATTTAGTATAAATTTCTAATACCAAATTCATCTTTTATTTGGTTTTGAAAATTTTAATTATTAGGATATATTATTTTTGCTTGTAATACAATGAAATTAGGAAATAGTCTAGATTTTACATATTATATATTTGTGATCTAATATAATTGTACATAATTATTAGAAAAAACAAAATATTTCGCTAATATATTGAAGTAATTTCAGGTATGAAAAGAATTAACAAGTTTAATTTACATAAAATTAGCTCAAATAAAGAAATTATTTCTTAAAGTTTGATATAGTATATTGTTATATTAATATACAGAAAATGATAAAACAAACAAGAAATAATTTAATAATTATTTCAGCAATATTAGCAGTAAGTTATATTCTAATCATTTATAGTTCAAAGTTAAATATAATAAATGAGAGTGTGGCTCAAAATGAAGGAATTACCCCTATAGACCCGAAAAATGTTACAAATCAAACTCTACAGAATTTTACTACCGAAGATAAGGATATGTCGATTGGTACAACAACTAATAAAAATAGTTAGCACAAATTACTACTATTATATCAGTCATTATTCATGTATTTGATAATTGAAGTAACCTTACCCGATGAATAGTTGTAAATAAGCAAAACCCACTATATTAACTACAAAAAGGGGTTTTTATGAAGACACTTGAAATTACCTAATAATCTAAATTTTGATAATGAACGAGTACATAAATCTAAAGCCAAATTCTAAGCAAAGAATGATTTAAAAAGTAGATCAAAAATATACATCAAAATAATTAAGGTGCAAGTTAGAATAAACTAAATGGTAACTTTTCAAATTATTGTAAATTATTTCAATATTAAACTATTTAATTAATATTTAATAATAATATATCGGTTGATTGAAATGAGACAGAATTTATTTCATAATACGAATTTAATTACCAATCTACTATGCTTTATTATGGTAAATTTCCCTTAGCTATTATTCGGGTACTTTCGCTGTCTGGTTTTAAAATAACAAACTTTTGATTACTATAATAAACAATGGGTTTTTCGAGAAGTAACTTTGTCTTCGAGTCTTGGATCAGAATTTTTAAAGGTTTGATTTGTAAGCCTACTGCTATCAAAAAGGTTTGATTTTCTGTAATCTCTTTTTTAAAGTATTTAATTTTTGAAAAATTGAAAATCTCTATTTCAAGTTCTGATATATGTATTTCTTTGCCACTGCATATAATATCGCCTCTCTCCAGTTCATCAGGAGATATTCCTTTTAAAGAAAGACCTACTCTAGTATGACTTATGGCTTCATTTGCTGGATCATCATGAACTTGAATAGATTTTACTAAGACTTCTCTGTTTAAAGGAAATACTTTCAATTTATCATAGACATTTATTTTACCTTGTTTAATAACGCCCAGTATGACTGTTCCAACACCTTTAACATCAAAACTGTGATCTATAGGAATAATGAGTTCACCATCATTATGATGAATTGAAAGTTTATCAATTTCTATTTTCAGAGAATCGATATCATCAATAAATTTAAAGCCAGCCACACTGGTATCTTTTATGATCTGATTAAGTTTAATTGTATCAACTTCATATGAATATAGTATAAATCCCTCTGATATTCCTAATGAATCTAGAGCAATAACTTGTTCAGCAAAATATTTGTCTAATGATTTAATGTTCAATATTACAAATTCAGTCATATTTAATACTTGAATAAGTGATTGTATTTTCTCTGGAAAAGAGATAGGTGCTACATAAGTTATAATACTATCCCTACTCTTTCTATCATAAAGAGAAATATCAGAAGTTGTGCCCCGTTTCCCTAAATATTCAAGTATCGTATAGTCTCCTAATACAGCTACATTTAGATTCCGCAACAGGAAAAAATCACTATTTTCTTAATAAAATTGTTTATAAGACAACATAAAAAAATATAAATACATTACATGGTTAGAAAGGTATTTCATCCGCTTTTCCTTCCCTTAGTTTCATCGGGAGTTGTAATTACAACATTCGGCTTTGTTTTGATCATCATAGGTAAGATATTAGGTTCGGATGGTGAAGGATTATCTATAATTGGTATAAGGTTAGTAATAGGAGGAGCTGCTACATTATCTTTAGCATATTTTGCACAATACTATTCAAAAATTATTAGATTACTCTCTTTGTTAAAATTCTTCATCATTAATTTTAAAAAGAGAAATGGAGTATTTGGTAAATAAACCATAAGGAAAATTATCATAGTGATCTTAACAAAGGTTAAGCTTTTATATTTTATTGATATAGAAAAAATATGTCTCAATTAAGTGATGAAAAAAAGATACATGTAATTGTTCATGGAAATAGACAAATTTTTGAAAAAGTTAAAAATTTACTAGTAGAGAAAAAAGTAAAACCTGAAAATATAGGTATGGCATCTTTGGATAAGGCAGGAGAATTGGGAGAATATGTAGCGATGATATGGCCGCCTATGAATCCGAAAGAAATCATAGTGAGTGAAATAGCTGGAACTCAAGCACATGGTAAAGGAATGGGTGCTTGGGAATCAATTGACCAAAAGGAATTATTTAGAATTCCTTTATAATTACTTTGATTTCGATTTTTATTAGGGTTTTACCTGTTTTAATTCATCATAGGCATATGACAATTTAAGAGGGTGAAAAAAAATATATATCGAACAAAAACAAACAGTAATTAATTTATATAAATCTGGAATAGATTTAGAGGTCATAGCGCTACAGACAGATTTAGAAATTGACGAAATTCTAAAAATTATAAGTTTAGAAGAAAAAAGATTAGACGAGCAAAATTTAAATCAGACAACCACTTTGGCAGAATTTTATCTTGATGCAGTAGTTGATACAAACGAGTTGATTAAGAAAGCCCAAGCTAGAACGTGGTCAGCATTACAAGCTAAAGAATTTAACCTACCTCCTGATGATTCTAGAAATATTTTAGGAAAATATCTTGAATCAAAAATAAAATTAGTTATAATCCACGTAGATTTGGTAGGGTTTACTAAACTTTGTATGACATTATCTCCAAATAGGTTGGCAGATATTATTAGGGCGTTTAGTCAGGAAATGTCGATCTTAATATGTTCTTATGGCGGGTATATTATAAAATTTGTTGGAGATGCAGTGTTAGGATTTTTTATGGTAAAAGCAGGAGGACCAGAAGAAGAAAAAATACCAAGTATTAACGCCTTAAATTGTGCATTTGCGATGTCCAAAGTTATTAAACATGGAATCAATCCAATTTTAAGTCAATATGATTATCCTGAGATTCACGCAAGAATTTCAGTAGATGTTGGTGAAAATGTAGTAGTACAATATGGATGGGAAAAACATACAATAAATATAAACAAAGAAAATTTTGAAGTTAGAAATCCAATAATTGATATTTTAGGATATACTATAAGTATTGCTGTAAAAATGACATCGTTAGCTAAACCGGACCAAATTGTCATCGGACAAATGGTATTTGATGTAATAGATGAAAATCTGCAAAAGAAATTTAATGAATTACCAATTAATTCTGAAGTTTGGAATTATATTTCCAGTACTACTGGTAATATTTATAGAATATATGGAAGTAAAATGGAATAATAATTTCATGATTTCGTTATTTAGATATGTTATTTCTTATTATGATAGTTTCTATTTTTATAGACTCTAAATAACTTTTTCCATTACTAAATTGAACTTGATTAACTAATAATAAAAAATTTAATCTACTAGTTTGCTAATCTGAAGATGCAGTAAATATTTATATATAAAAAAGGAGTTTTCGCTAACATGACAGATTTAAAAGGAAAAATAAATGTACACAGTTATGAAAGTTCAATTTTAAGGTTTAATCCTCTTAATGATCCTTACATAAGGGATATAATAGTATATGTACCTGCTAACTATTCACAGAGTAGGTCAAACGGTTATCCTGTTTTAATTGGATTAGCAGGCTTCGCTGGTAATGGTCGAACTTTTTTAAATTATGATCCTTTGAGTGAGAACATTGAAGAACGTATGAACAGATTAGTGTCCAAAGGTGAATCTGGACCTATGGTATTAGTTATTCCAGATTGTTTCACTAAATTTGGAGGAAATCAATACATAAACTCTAAAGCTACGGGAAGATATGAAGATTATATCGTAAATGAAATTGTTCCTTTTATGCAGAGAAATTATAATGTATCAGACTTTGGAGTATGGGGAAAATCATCTGGTGGATATGGTTCTATTAACCTAGCAATGAAATATCCAGAAATCTTTAAAGCCATCGCTTGTCATTCTGGAGATTCTGCATTTGAATATTGTTATTTGCCTGATTTTCCTGATACATTTGAAGTATTCAAGGAAGCAGGCGGAGTAAAGAAATGGTTTGAGCAGTTTTGGAAGAAACAAAATAAAAAACAAAAAAAAGACATCGTTGCTTTAAACATCCTTGCTATGTCTGCACATTATTCACCTGATGATAGTTCAGAATTGAAAGTAAAGTTACCTTTTGATCTCGAGACAGGAGAATTAATAGAAGATATTTGGGAAATGTGGAAAACATATGATCCTGTTAATATGATCAACAAGTTCTCTAATAACCTGAAAAAATTAAAATTTTTATATATAGATTGTGGTAATAAAGATGAATTCAATCTACATCTTGGTGCTAGGATTATGCACCAAAAATTAAATAAATTAGATATCAAACATCATTATGAGGAATTTGATGGAGGCCATTTTAATACGAGTTTTAGATATGATATATCTTTGCCATTGATTTATTCTAGTTTATCGTAAGACATGTAAATATTTGAAAGAATGCAATTTACTTTAGAATATTTATCTATACAATAAATCTAGATAAATATTTTGAAGAAATATTAAAATTTAGAATTTAATCTTGTTTTGTAATTTTAATCAAAAATATTATAGATAAAAAGATGATGTAATCTTGTTATGTAACTCATCTGAATTTCCTTAATATATGATGTTTTTGTAAGATTGTATACAAAAAGATGAATAGAACATACTCACTGTTAATTTTAGGATGTCTAGTATTTGGAGCCGTTTTTTTACCTACTCTTTTGTCAGCAAGTAATGTAATAGCATATGTAGAAGATTCAAATGAATATTTTGAAGAGATAAATAATTTAAATGAAGAACATGAAGGTAGAGATGGTAAGGGTTATTATGATCATTACGAGAGTGGAATATACGAAGATAAATATGGAAAAATCTTTTATAAATAAACTGCTTAATTTAATAATTTATATTGTAAATTAATATAAAAATATTGATACTGCAATAGTTTGTAAAAATTAAAGTTTATAGAAATTTAATCTTTAACTTGGCTTCAAATGAATACCATATTTCCATTCTACCCTTTCCATGTTTTTTATAAAGCAAACTAACAAGTCTTCTAAAATTTTTGTGATAATTTTGCCTTTTCTAGAATTAGCTTTTTTGGAAGAACCTGTAGCTCCAGTTTTTGTCAATTCATCAATATTCCAATATATCCTTATATACTCAGGTAAATTAGGGATGGTATCTGATGGTGCTCTTTTCATCGTTACCAAATCCGGTCTTACATGTATCATTGCAGAAGTTTCAGCTTCGCCTCCATGTCCCATTCCTTTCCATACCTCAAAAATATTAGAAGATAATTCACCTACTAACGTCCACCAAGATTCTAAACAAGCTATTGTTACATTTGGAAATTTATCTTTTGTATTTCTAGATGCAATTTCAATAGGAGCGATATTACCATCATGACCATTAATTATTAAAATTTTTTTAATACCGTTATCTATTATACTCTTAAAAATCTCTTCAATAATATTAATTAATGTACTTGCTTCTAAACTAATGGTCATAAAAAATTTTTTATGATGTATACTTACACCATATGGAATAGGAGGTAAGATTATCAAATTTTTAACTCGAATAGAAATACGTTTTGCTAGTTCTAAAGGAAATATAAAATCAGAACCAAAAGGCATATGATCTCCATGATTTTCGCAAGCTCCAAAGACTAGCACCGCAATAGTATCTGAATTAACAGTTCTATTGACATCGAAAGAATTCATTTCTTCTAGAAGAGAGGATTGTTTATCCATGGAATAACCATACTATTTCTGATATTTGTTTTTATTTATAAAAAATAAATTCTTAACAATTTCAATAAGTAAAAATAGTATATAATTTGAACAGTTACACTACTTGTATTATCTATGAATTGCAAAATTAAGCTAGTTTAAGACATGAACATTCTATATCGCTATTTAATAGGAAGAGAATATGATACAAAATAATTTGAAAAAGCAATGTGTGTATCTGTTTAAAATAATTACTAATTATTTTTTAATTCTTTAAGTATGATTTACTTTTCCTATTTGATAGAAAGATTTGAAGGTGAAATTTTTCCAAAGGTATCGTATCAAAAATTTTAAAAAAATGAAAAAAATGAAAAAATGATATATACATAATTAGGATGATGATTAACAAGAATCAAGAATTGCTTAGGGTAGAAGTTACCCATATTACAATATCCAAATTAATTTCTTTAGATTAATTAATCATGCGAATGTAAATGATATCTAATGATCTAAACAACGGGGTAATAATGTGAAACCACAAAGAACTATGTTGTTATAAGTTATATAATTGATATAATTGCATCAATATCAAACATAAACAAAAAGAAAGGATCAGCTACAGTTTGATTAAAATTATCAAGAAATATACATAACTATGTTTATAAAAAAATGTTGAAAAGTATAAATAAAAAATTTTTAGGTAGTATTATTACTGAAGGTAGCAGTATTATGATATTTTTGTTAACTTTATTGTTAATACCATTAATCACCGTAGAGCAATTTGATATTGCTATTTTTGCACAAAACGATAATCAGACATTCTCCCTTTCCGATTTATTCAAAGAAGTAGAAGATTCAGTAGTTCAAATATCTAGTCAGGACGAAAGTTCTGCTATATTAGGTGATAGATTAGGCTCTGGTTTCGTTTACGATTCAGATGGTCATGTAATAACTAACAATCACGTAACTGCAGATAGCCAAGAACTACATGTTACTTTTTCAGACGGAACTATATATTCTGCCAAAGTAGTTGGATCAGATCCGTATAGTGATCTTTCTGTGCTATCATTGGAGGGTGTTCCTAAGGAAAAACTAATCCCACTTAAATTGGGAAATTCATCTACTTTGATTGTAGGTCAACCTGTTGCAGCAGTGGGAAATCCCTTCGGATTATCTGGTTCTCTTACAGAGGGTATTATTAGCGGCCTTGGAAGACTATTGCCTTCATCTCAAGAACCTATTTTTGGTAACGGACAAGTCGGGGCATTTAATATTCCCGGAATTATTCAAACTGATGCAGCTATAAATCCAGGTAATTCTGGTGGCCCACTTTTGAGTCTTAATGGTGAGGTTATTGGTATCAATTCAGCAATTTTTTCGAATACGGGAGTGTATGCAGGTGTAGGATTTGCTATTCCTTCCAACACTGTAAAAAAAGTAATACCTGAATTAATCAATCAAGGAAAATATGATCATCCGTGGATAGGTGTGACTGGAGTAGATATTACGCCAGAAATAGCCGAGAAAATGAATCTTACGGAAGCGAAAGGATTTCTTGTGATAGATGTAAATTCCAATAGTCCAGCCGACAAAGCAGGATTAAGAGGAGGAGATAGGCTTGACAATATTGACGGAAGAGAAATAGAAGTTGGAGGGGACGTTATTATAGGAATAGATGGAAATCCTGTAAGAAAAATAGATGATATTTTGACACATTTAGAATTAGAAAAATCAGTTGGAGATACAATCACGCTAACGATCATTAGAAATGGAACTACTCAAGAAAAAAATACAACTCTCCAATCGAGACCTGATTCTGAAACGTTGACAAAGACAGAAGGACAACCATCCTTGGGAGTTACAGGTATTGATGTTACTCCAGAGATAGCCGAGAAAATGAATCTTACGGAAGCGAAAGGATTTCTTGTTATAGATGTAAATTCCAATAGTCCAGCCGATAAAGCAGGATTAAGAGGAGGTTACAAAGTTGAAATAATTAATGATACTCAGGTTAGATTAGGTGGAGATATCATAGTGAGTATTGATGGTAGAGAAATAAATAATGCTACCGATATCAGTGATTACATTGCAAATAAAAAAGCAGGAGATGTTGTTGACCTTTCTATTATAAGAGATGGTAAACCTTTAAACATTTCAGCAACTTTAGAAATCTTGCCTGATATGAATAGATCTGAAGATTTTCAAATCCAGCCTTTTCCAGATGATGATTCAGATCAATTGAGCCCCTTTGGACAAGGTAAAAACCTAGAAGAACTCAAAAAAGAATGTATTAGAAGTTTCAACGAAAACATTTGCAACTTTTTATTTAGATAGTAGATCGTTTAATTTCAGAAATATTGAGTTAGAAATTATTAGCTAACAATATATTTGAGCAGAAATGAAAAGTGAGAGAATTATATTTATAAATTTATTAATCCTTCTACTTTCACTGTCGATTTTAATTTGTCTAATAAGTTTTCTGTTTCCTACTTATTATGAATATGCATATGCAAATGGCATAAGAAACAACTTTGGACTAGATATTTTGCCAGCGTTAAACACAGACGATACTCCGCTTAGTTTGTGGGTAGAATTTAATCCGTCAATGGTCCAATCTCTTATAAAAGAAAAACGACAGTTAATTTTTAAGTTAATTAATATTGATAATAATGAGACATATATTCCAGAAAATATGGAAATTCTAATATTTAAAAATATATATAAAAATAAAAGCATAACTGAAGAACTCTTTTTAAATGATACATTTTTTTCAGAAGCAGATGTATTGATACTCGAATTTAACTCCTTTGATAATGGTAAAAGAGAAAAATATAATAACTCTGCAGTAAATTCAATTGTAAAAGCGGACAATAACGGAGTAATTCATATTAATCATCCTTTATTAGATAGTGGTTTTTACCATCTCAAAGTAAAAGCTAATATTAAAAATCTTGGTTTAGGAGATCAGGATTATCTGCAATTTGATACGTTTCTAAGTTTAGGTGAAATAACTAATGTAACTGCTTTCATTGATCAAAAAGAAGAAAATATAACTATACTTTCATATAATGATATTATAGTTAACAAATCCATTAGTAAAGATACCAAAGAAATTTCCTTTAAAATTCCTTTTAATTATAATTTAACAAGAATAGAAGAAGGTTTCATTTATATTCATACCGAATTAAAAATACCAAAAACTTTTGATAAATTATTTTATTATAATACTTCCAATATAGAAATAAATGATATAAGAGTTGAAGATATAAGTAAGAGTTCTGTATCGATAGATCCTTTTTCAAACTCTTCAAATTTGATAATACACTATATTCTGGATAGTAATAGCCTATTCAAGTTAACAAAAGAAAGGGAAAAAGAGGGAAAAACCACTTCAGAAATGACTATAAAATTTTCATTAGTTCCTAGTTATAGATAATATCTAGTTATGAAATCTATATTTAAAAATAATATGAAGTGTAATAACAAAAGGGAAATATCATAATGATTTGAATGTATTTTGTGACATACCTGAAATTATATGGTATCCCGAAATTTTTTGATCGTGATATTATTTATCAGAAATAATTTTCAAACTATGAATGATTTACTATCAAGTTTAAAAGTATTTAATCTAAAATAGATTTAATGATAAATATTATCATAGTAACGTATTCTTTATATGTATACAATATCATTTGCATTAAGACATAATTCTGTAGTGATACTCACTAGAAGATGACACTAGTGGTAATCAACATTTCTAAAATCATGGATACAACATTAGCTTTTGCACAGATATCTAATGGGAAATTGGTTAAAATGACTAGTGCAGAAGAGAATGAGAAAATTAAGAAGCATTTGGTGAGAGATTTAATGTTAGAGATTTAGTCAGCGTTGTATTTCAAGATAGAACAATACCACATCAGGATTTATCCATCTATAGGAAATTGATCCATCCAATATTTAGATGGTCATACAGATTTAAAATTACCATTTTATGATGATTCAATCACATCAATTTGGGTATTCATAAGTTTTGCTTCTGAGCTTCCCTAAGGTTTTTAGAAAATCGAACAGCAATTTCTAATCCAAGATAATTATGTTTTTTTCCAGCAGATTTAAAACCTATCTGGAATATTTCTATGATAACAGATATTTTTAGAGTGAATCCTACTGAAGAGGATTAGATTTTAATGTGATGTCATCTTTTGAGATTGGACTATAAAATAGCTAAATGGGAAGATTATGAATAATAAGCGGTACATGGAGAGGGTATTGGAGTAACTAAATAAAATAAATTATATGAATATAACTACTAATTATTTTTTCTTTTTTTGAAATAGTAAAATAATATTAAAATTATTCCAATAATGGTAATAAAGATTGAATAGACATACAAATTAGTTACAACAAAACATTGTAATTCTAAATCCTCAATTGATTGTATATTAGAATTAGTTACAATATCAGAATCATTGTTGTAATATGTAGATAATTCTGAAAGGCAGTTAAATCCTTGTAGGTTTAAATATACACTCAGAAATGAAAAGGTGATCAATAAAAATAATCCAACACGCAGATAATAATTTTGAGGAGTAAGAAAATAATAGATTAGCTTAATATATTTTAATTTTGAATCCATTTACATTTATCATTTTGCTAGTACTAGAGAATCCAATATTTTTTGGGCTGTATTAACGTAACTATCATACTTATTCAAATCAGCCTTAAAAGTTATAAGATAAGCTTTATCTTGATTTTTGACTATTATCTGCATTGATTTTTTAAGCTGTTCTCCATCTAATGCTGTAAAAATGAGTTGATACGCAGAATTTGTTCCTGCTAGAGAAATTGGTCTTGAATCTAATAACTGAAATTCTTTAAGATTATTTGTTATATTGTTAAGATGAACATTCTTCAAAGTCGTTAAAGAGACGTTTTGCGATTCCAGATTTATAGGATAAACTCCCAAACCAGCTGGAAATTTAGTTTGTGTATAATCCTCTATGGGTGCGGTAAAGGTAACAAATCCACCTATACGTTCTTCTACGTTCCAATTAGAGGGATATTTTATGCTAAATTTCATTGAAGGGTTTTCGTAAGGAATAAAATTTTGAACTTGTCCTGACTCATGAAAGAAACCGAACGTATCCTCAAAAAGAATAGGCTTTCCTAGAAATAACAGAAAAAAGGAAAAAGAAATTAAATAGATTTTTTTTATATTAATATTCAATATTTAGATTTGTGGTTATCATATATTTTATGCTTTTTAATTTGAAAACCTTAATTAAACAGGATGTACATCCTCATACAAGGAAGAACCAATTTATCTATTAATTTTATTACTAATCAGATAACTTATTTATTAAATTAATTAATAACAATACTTTTGAGTGGACTTTTAGAGATGTTTAATAAGCAGATATTATTGTCTTTAAGCGCATTGTTATACCCCTCATCATGTAAAAATATTTAATATATAACCTTAGATATTTTATATACATAAAGTATAATATTAGTTTATCTTGGACAAAATTTTATTATGTACTTTTATATTATAGATATTTATTAGGCTCTGTTAACTTAAGGATAATGTAATCTCAAAGTCTACTTTTTCTAATATGTTCTATGCTCAATTTTCGTAGATTTTTTAATATTTCCTTCTTGAAATTACCTTATCTTAACAGAGCCATTTATTAAATTGTATTTAATATAAAATCACAACTAATATAATTATGCTAAAAAGTCACATAATGTTATATACTTTATCTTATAAATATTGACTCAAAAAATTATTGAGTTATCTGACAGTTACCATTGTATGCTTATGTGATAAATATAAGATTTAAGTGGACGAGTAATATGTTCGCTTTACTCCTCCATTATTATGTCTTTCTCGTCTCTGGTCATTATTATTATAACGGTTCTCATAAGATCTCTCACGGTCTTCATTATATCCATATCGTCTAAAAGTGCGGTTGGGTGTATACTGTCTTCTGGAATCGTAAGACCTGTCACCACGGTAACTATTTCCGTTGTTGTATCCAAATCTTCTACCCCCTCTATTGTTTCCGAAACCAGATCGATATTGATTACGATATCCGCCATACGTCCTTTTTTGGCTTACTGGTACCTCTATTCCCATCTCTTCATTAAGTCTACGAATAGGTAACTCAGTTTTTCTTATAATGCGTGTAAAATCTTCTACTCTTTCAGATGATACTAGTGATATTGCAGTGCCTGTTGCTCCAGCCCTTGCAGTTCGCCCGATTCTATGAAAATACACCGTCGGATCTTCAGGAATATCATAATTTATTATATGACCAACAGCCGGAACATCTATTCCTCTTGAGACAATATCGGTAGCAACCAAGATATCCTCTTTGCCTTTTCTGAATCTATATATAGCATCGTCACGTTGTCGTTGAGAGAGGTCACCATGAATAGTAACTGCTTTAAATCCAGAATCTTTTAGATCATGTAATATTCTATGTGTCCTTTGTTTAGTAGATACAAAAATTATCGTCTGTTGATCATTATCTCTTTTTTCAATAAAGTTACACATATGTTTGAACTTTTCATTTTCTTTCACGATTAAATAGGATTGGTTTATAGTCTCAAGACTGATCTCTTCCTTATTGAGCCTAATCTCTTCATAATTCTTCATATATTCTTCTGCAAGCTTGATGATTTCTGGTGGCATTGTTGCTGAAAAAAGACAAGTCTGTCTATCTTCACTAACATAGAAGAGAATAAATTTTATGTCTTTTATGAAACCCATATCAAGCATTCTATCCGCTTCATCTAGTACAACATATTTCACTTCTTCTAAATTGATAGAACCACGTTTTATGTGATCAATTAACCTACCTGGAGTCGCAACCAATATCTGGACTCCTCTTCTTAAATGGTCAAACTGTAAATTAATACTCTGTCCACCATAAATGGCAAGAGTTCTAATTCCAGTGTATTTGGCAAATTTATTGATCTCGGTAGTAACTTGCATAGCCAATTCCCTAGTAGGAACAAGGATCAAAGCCTGTATTGGACCTTTAGACTTTATCTTGGTCAAGATAGGCAAAGCAAACGCAGCGGTTTTGCCTGTCCCTGTATGTGCCTGTCCAACTACATCTACTCCTTTTAACAAAAATGGAATAGCTGTTTGTTGAATAGGAAATGGCGATTTATATCCATTTTCTTTAAGTGCTTGGATAATATTAGCACTCAAACCTAATTTATCAAATGTCGTTGTCATTATTTTTCACTTTTTTTTTTACAAAGGTCACGGAAAATATGAGAAGTATTTTGCATAACTTAACAGATCTGCCGTCTATCCTTTTTAAGCCTTGTTAATTGTTACAAACATATAATGTATGCGGATTTAAAAGATATTATTTGCGATTTTGTTCTTAAAAAGGCAAAATGGGAAAATCAATCTCAAAATTTGACATAGATGTAAGAATGAATTTAGATGGTATAGGATAAACAAGCTAAGTTCTAAGATAGTATAGGATAAATATACTATAAGATAATTAAATGAATGTGATGAATAGTCGATATCTAGATAAAATTTTAATTAGTGTTTTATTAATAATATCACTATCATTATTTTTAAACTTTGAAAACGTATTGATTTACTCACAGAATAATAGTTTTAGGTTAAGTGATTATGAATTTAATTCTTATATCGAACAAATAATTGCACATCTGGAGGCTTCTATAGAAAATAAACAGTTTAACAATATCGTTATGGCAATACAACATTCTTTACATCCATTTGAAGATATTCTCGAAAAGATTAATGATCGCTTATTTCAAACCAATGCTACACTTGCGAATGATGTTTCCAATAGACTAGAAGATTATCTAGCTTCTATTGGTTCAAATTCTCTTAGTGACTCTACTATAGAAAAAAATAATATAGAAGAAATATTAAATGTAGTGCTCAATCAGGCAATACCTATAGAACAGAGAACAAACGATAAATACATCTTAAATGTAACTGCAGAACTTATAAATACTGCACAAGAGGAATATTCTGATTCTATTTATGAAGGAAAAATTATTGATCTCGTAAAATACCAAGATTCACAACAGTTTTTCAAAAGAGCTATAAATCTATTAGAAAATTTCAGTAATTTAACTGAAAGCGAAAAGCAAATACTGTTTAATATAAAAAAATTAAAGCATGACATAGATTCCAAGAATGAAACAAGCGGTATTAATATCGTCGTTAATGATCTTCTATGTGAGATAAAAGGAGGTTTTTACTGTTAATATGAAGTATTTCATAACCCAAAATATGATATAATTTCAATATAAAGACAAAAATTACCTAATCAACTAGTTCTATTAAATTATCATGAGCGTAGTAACATGCAGGAAATGTCATGCAGAAATTGTTATTTCCAAACCAGATAAGGTTCATATAGATATTGATAAAAAGGTTTTGAACTGGAATGATTATGTTAAATCAACATCTAAATGTAGAAAATGCGGAACTCGAAATATTTTCTATTGGAGTAAACCCAAAGATGTCAAATAATCTACCCAAGTTTTTAGACTAATTAAATTTCATTATTGAATTTTTTGTAGTATAATCTTATATTTATTATATATAGGTTATACTACCATCAAATTTATCTGAAAAAAGTAATTGATTTAATTATTTTTGCTAATAAAAGATTTTATATATTATGTTCTATTATTAAATTATTTATACTTTAATAAAAATGATTTTTTGGTAGTAAGATGAAATATATACTAAAGATTAGATGTAATTATTTGTCATATTTGGTTCATTAACCTTGACCGAGAATAATTTGCTTAGAAGTCGATCCGGCAAAAAATCTTAGTTAATCTTATTTGGATGTGCATCTCTACTATCTAGTATGTACATAATATCATTCTCAATGTCAATATCATGTATTAAGAGAAATTCGCCAGGCTCTGCGCCTTCAGTCCCAATACTTTTAATATATTTTCCATCAGGGGTAAACACTTGGACCCGATTATTTTGAGTATCAACAACGTAAACATTATCTTTGGAATCAAAATCAATTCCATGAGGTTCATCAAGCTGACCTTCACCTTTTCCAACACTTCCCCAACTAGTTATAAATTTTCCATCCTTTGTGAACTTTTGGATGTTGCCATTATCTTCATCATCTACATAGATGTTGTCTTTTGAATCTATTGCTATTGCATGAAGATGTCTGAATTGTTTGTCACCTTCTCCAAAAGTTCCCCATTCTTTAATAAAATTTCCTTCTGGATCGAACTTTTGTATTCTGTACGAATATTTTTCAGTTGTGTATATGTTATTATCTGAATCGAAGGCAACTCCCCAAGCCCTATTAAACTCCCCTGGTCCCTTTCCTTTCTTTCCTATGCTCATTAAGAGATTACCCTTGGGATCGAACTTGTATAATTTTCCTTTGCCCCAATCTACTACCCAAATATTTCCTTCCTTATCGACATTTATATCCTCCATTTTATGAGAAAATATACTTTCATTACCCCAAGAAAGCAAAAATTTACCATCAGAATTAAATTTTTGAACATCACTACGCCTTTCATCAGTCACATAGACGTTTTCATCAGAATCTACTGCGATATTATGAGCATGTAAAAACTGACCGTCACCTGTTCCACTTTCTCCCCATCCAGAAATGAATGTACCGTTTAAATGGTATTTCTGAATGTAGTACTTTTGCACATCATCTATATCGTATTTGCCAATGTATTGCGTGGAAGGAGAAAAATCTTCATCTACATCGGACTTCGAATCTTTTTTAGATTTTTTGGATTTTTTTTCTGATTTTTTTTTTGTATCATCCTCATCTTCCTTATCTCCAGATTCATCATCAGATTCCATTTCTTCAAATTCATCATCAGATTCTATTTCATCTGGTGATGTTTCATCGAACTCAAAATAATCGTTCTCATCAACTTCAAAGATCTGTGAAAAAGTATTAGGTAAATTATAGAATATCGAATTATAAACTAAACTAGATGTTAAAACAAAAAGAAGCAAGAATGTAATAGAGCCTAGTCGCATCAAATAGATTCTTATTTACACAAATATTAAGATTATACTACATTTCTCTATAATAAGATTTGATAAGTATTTATCTATATTGGTTTTTTATTTATCGATAAATATAGTATAGAATTGAATAATTATTTTGGGTTCAATTATAATGTTAAAAAAATATAGAAAAACTCGGATAAAAAATAAAAATAGTAATGTAAATCGGATAATAATTGTAATTTATTTAAAATTTTTATTTAAATTTAAAATTTTAACAATCATCTGATAAATAAAATTACATTAACGTTATAGTCGTCTCGTATCTTATTCTTATAGTGAAGTAGGTCGTCAAGTTGAATTTATACAAAATTTGCATTTTATATCAATTACTCAAATCCTAGTTGCTAACATACAAGAGTCCCATTAATAGCATATTATTATACTATCTACAATAGTATAAAGTAAATTTTTTCATTTATATTATTATGGATTAGAAAAAGATTTGAGATTTGACTTAATTCTCGTCTAACAAAAAGAGTATCTATTTTAATGAGTATATTTAGTGATAGAATATACTTATAATTCATTATTTGACTTCTAATATACTCATATTTATTAGAGTTTAGATAGTATAGTCTCTAAAATAAAAATTGAATTTTTTTATCTGTAAGTTTAAAAAATACTTGTGATTTTCCAATTATAATAGCATTAAGCTATCTTATTTTTGATGTTCATTTTAATATTATCTTCATAGAAGTTAATTCCTCTATAATAATTTTAATTAAAACTAAGACAAATAAAACATATGATATTTTTTGAAGAAACAAATTATAAATTTAAGGTTATTATTGTAATAAAGTAAAAAGTAATTTATATTGTAAATTTTTTTGTGAGATGATAGATACTATATACATTTGAATATTTATTTAAAGTTACATAATAAAATTATAACCATAGATAGATATTCAATCAAATCATATAACAACAGAAAATTTTGTCATTAACTAGTTCTTTTTATAATATGATATCCAAATTCTGTTTTTACTGGCTCAGAAATCTCACCTTTTGCAAGTTTAAATGCTGTATCCTCAAATGACTTAACCATCATTCCTTTTCTAAAAAATCCCAAGTCACCACCCCGTTTGCCACTACCCCTGTCTATTGAGCAATCTTTTGCTAAATTGGAAAAACTCTCACCGCTCTTTATTTTTTTTAAAATTTCTATTGCTTCACTATGTTTCTTTAAAAGAATATGAGAACATTTAATTTTGTTAGGCTCCATGCGTGAAAGAGAGAGGAAGTTAATTAAAAACTTTAATTTGTTTAAATTTTTTTTAGTAATTATTATATTTTCACTTTTTATTTACTCATTTTTAAAATTTTATTTGGTTTAAGTCCCAGATTTTTTTTAGATTAGTTGTATATCAAAATATAATTATGAAGATTAAAAAATGGAAAAATTTCGAAGAATTTGAATGTTTAAGCTTTTATATTATAATAGTTTGTTTAAAAACTTGAATTTAATTAGTAGGTAATATTTTTTATTAATTTTTTAATGTTTATTCAGTAGTTAATATCCAATAAACAATATTTTATTGGATTTAATAAGAAGAGTATGGAGAGGGATAAAAAGTGTTTTACAAAATATATTATAATAACATATACAATCATTGTTAATTGAAGAGTAGTATGATAAAATTTTCTAGTCAAGAGAATGAGTTTTTAGAGCAAAATGAAGTATGTAGAATTGCTACTTCTGTTCGGGATATTCCTCATGTTGTTCCTATATGTTATGTTTATCTGAATAATTACATTTATTTCGCCACGGATTATAATACTAAAAAATACCATAACATCTTAGAAAATAATCATATATCTATAAGTGTTGATGTATACGATAGTATAAAGGGTAATAGAGCGATTATCATCCACGGATTTGCTGATATTATTGAAAAAGGAGAAGAATTCAAAAAGATTTATTCCTTTTTTGAAAAAAAATTTAAGTGGGTTAGAAATGATCCATGGAAGGAAGGAGAGGCTCCATTTATAAAAGTGATTGTAATAAAAAAGATAAGTTGGGGTTTATAGATACTTTTAATATTTAATCCTCTTTAAGTGCATTCTAAGACAGATCTATATTTAGTAGTTAGTCTATACAAATAATTCTGGTTGAAAGGAGAATTTTAAAAATTGAATTATATTTTTAGATTGTATAGAATTTACATTTCAGTTTATTCTATAATAGTAAAGTAGTCTATTAGAATAAATTTAAAAATAATTAGAAATCTATGTTATTATTGATTCATAAAAGAGAAAATTATAGGAGACTTGTATGATGAGGAGGTAATAGATCAAGCATATTCACTTCATCATAATTTCAAGCCATCAAAATAATATTTTTAATATTGATAGTTTGACTTATTAATATAGTAATAAATTTTTCGGCGCCGAAAAAAGATAAGATAATAAAAAATATTTTTAGTCTTCTTTATATGATAAATATTATTATATAATACATCTACTAAAAGATATTTGGGACATATTCTCAATCCCACCAAGTCTGTGATTTACATCCCAGCCGAGTCATCACGATGAGATAGGTCATTAGTAAATTGATGACCTATCTCATATAATCTAATTTAGTTTATTTTATAGACTCTGCTATAATTACAATCTCTCATTATATATTCGAAAGATATGTTGGGTTATTTATCAAATAAGTGATTCATTTTTTTCTTGATTTATGAGATTAGATATCCCTCGCAAATAGTTCTTTGCAAACGTTGTGATAGGTTGTGATGAATACCAAATGCAACCTAATACCTTGCAATCTTTACAAGTTCTTGAAATATCCCATTGCGGAGCTTCCCATATATCTTCAATTTCTTTCTCTAGTAAATTATACACATTTTCAGGAGAATTATATTTCCAACAAGGAACGATAACAGTTCCATTTCCATTAATAAATATACTTTTCCAAACTCCACACTCATCGTACAATCCTCTACCGTGTTCTATTATCTGTTGGAAATATTCAATTGGTATCATAATTTTAGGAACAGTATGTTTCTTGGAATAATTAATAATACTTTCGCAGACTGAAATCATGGTATTTCGATCAGGCAACAAAGAATAGCTTACATCAGATCTATCTTCTACAAAAGTAAGAGAAACAGCATTAGATCCTAATTCTTTTGCTCTTTCAAAATAAGATTGGTTGATAAATTCTTCAGTATTATATTTAGTAATTACTGAGTTAAAATAATGCGGTATATTATGTTCTTTAAGGAGGATAAGATTTTCTAACACCCGATTAAAAACTATCTTTGGTACACCTCTTATTTTACAGTAAGATTTTTCATATACAGAATCTATACTACATGTAATAAATTGGATATATTTCTTTAATTCAATTAAATCTACATTATGCAGTAGTGAACAATTGGTAATTAAAGTTATAGGCATATTTAATTCATTTAGATAAAGTATCAATTCCATAAAATCAGGTCTACTAGTCGGTTCTCCTCCTTCGATAATAGACCATATACAATATTTTGAAACCTTCTCAAAAATTATCTTCCACTGTTCTGTAGTCAAGTCATTTCGCCTTGCAGTATTGATTTGTCCAAGTTTATCAGAATCACCAAAAGGACACATAGGACAATAAAAATTACAATAATGTGTAAGACTGAAAACGGCTATCAGAGGACGTTTTTTTCCCAAAAATCGATTTTTGGACCATTTTCCTAAAATCTTTATAGTTCTTATGGTGTCGATTACCACAATATTATATAATATAAACTGTATAAATTTATTCTATATTATTTAAATTATTAACAGGATAAAGTTAAATATAAAATATTTACATTAGTATATTCTTTAGTTTAAACTTTAAATATCAACGCTAATATCATTTTTTATAAACCATATGACAAGTTTTAGAAAAGATTTTAAAAAATGTATTTGTGGTATACTTACCTTGATTTTCTTTTCAACGTTGCTAATTGATCAACCAATATCGTTTAATAACGCATCAGCTCAGATACATGGAGGTCATAATTTACCACCTTCGATTATTGGGGATAGAGAAATTTTTTTAAAATTTGATAGTACTGAATTTACAACTTCTGAAAAAGGAAAGTTTAGTTTAGCACTAATGGACAATAAAACATCAAAAAATATACCTCATGTTACTTATATCATAAGTATACGTGACAATGAAAATAATAACTTATTAACAGAAAATTTCCATGGACATGGTGGAGATATCAACCTAGAATTTGTCAACAGTAATTTAGAAAAATATCAAATTAACGCAAATTATGATACGTTAGCAGCAAGCTATGTTCCTGATTTTGGTAGCCCTATTAAAATTGAAGGACCGATTTTTTCTAATAGTGGGGAATATAAACTCATAGCTGAAATTACAGGGATAGACTTTGATAATACATTTTTGCCAGAACCATTAAAATATGAACACATAATAGATGTTAAAGAGGGAATAAATAATAATTGATAATATTTTGGATTAATAATATCAAGTTACCTCACGCAGAAAAATATTATTTATAAACTTTTTGTTAATTTAGTCTTTTGTGACTCGACGTTCCTAGCCATTTTTAAGCATTTATCAGCTTCAGATGCTTTTCCTAATTTTTCTAGATTGTGTGCCTTACGATAGTAAGCATGGAGATAATCTGGTTCAATTCTTATAGCTTCATCATAACATTGTATCGCTTCTTCATATCTTTCAAGGGCATCCAATGAATAACCTTTGCCATAATAAGCATATACATAATCATATGATCTAAATAGAACTTCATCGTAGGATCTTATTGCCTCATCATACTGGCAAAGTTCGGATAAAGATATTGCTTTATTGTAGTAAGCATCCAGATAATCACTCTTTATACTGATAGCCTTATCATAACATTCAATCGCCTCTTGATGATTTCCTGCATTAGTTAGTGCAATTCCTTTATTAAAATAAATATCACTTGCATTAGGATTTAGAGATATAGCAGCATCATAATAAAAAATGGCATCATCATATCTTCCAAGTGACGCCAAAGCTATGCCTTTGTTATTTAGAGCTGTAATGTCATTTGGTTTTACCCCGAGAGCCATATCATAATATGATATTGCATCGTCATATCTTCCAAGTGACGCCAAAGCTATGCCTTTGTTATTTAGAGCTGTAATGTCATTTGGTTTTACCCCAAGGGCCCTATCGTAATATTCTAATGCTGAATGTATCTTTTTCATATTTACCAAAGCAACTCCTTTGTTGTTTAATGCAGTAATGTTATTTGGTTTTATTTTTAGACTTTCTTCATAAGCATTTGAAGCTTCCTCATACAGACCCATTTTGTTGAATGTTGATCCCTTATTATTTAAAACATTAATATCATTAGGTTTAATTTTTAGGGCATCGTCAAAACACTTTATTGCTTCACCATATCTTTTTAGAAAAGATAATGCCAACCCTTTTCTATATAAAGCTTGAAAATAATTTGGTTTAATTTTTAGGGCATCGTCAAAACACTTTATTGCTTCCTCAAATTTTTCTAATATTTCCAAAATAAATCCTTTGTCGAAATATGTTGTTGGGTCACTAGGATTAAAGGTTAAAAGTTTATCTAGATGTCTTATAGCTTTGAGATATTCACTTCTTTCTCCATTATTGATTTCATCTATGTTAGAACTATGTATTTCAACATTTGAATCAACATTTGAATCAACATTTGAATCAACATTTGAATCAACATTTGAATCAACATTAGTATCCCTTAAAGAACTAGATTCATCCCTATCTTCATTTTGACTCTCGTCGAACAACAGTAGCTATTCATATTAAACTTTAATTATATTTTAGTTTTTTGGGTTTTATAGTAGATGAAATGAAAGAATATACTTTAGCTCAATTAAAACCCGTGTATAGTTTGGTAAAAAATTTTGATTAACTGCTCACAATAAATAATAATTTGTAGCGGATCTTTTTAAAATAACTAATTTATAGTACTCCTATAAATGAAGTTTAGAGATAAAACAGTATTAGTAACTGGGGCATCGTCAGGAATTGGAAAACAGGTAGCTATTGATTTTTCCAAGAATGGTGTAAAAATGATAGTGTTGGTATCTAGATCACTAACTAAATTAGAGGAATTAAAGAAAATACTTGATCAAAAATGTGACACAGTTGTATATCCCTGTGATATATCAAAAAAAAATAATGTTATCAAAATGGGAAAAGAAATAAAAGAGAAATATGAACATGTAGATATTTTAGTTAATAATGCAGGATTTGGGAGATACGGAACTGTCATACAACAAACGATCGAAGAAATGGAAGAGGTAACATTTACAAATTATTTAGGTATGATTTACTGTACAAAAGTTTTTATTGATTCTATGATAAGGCAAAGAAAAGGTCATATCGTAAATGTCGCTTCTTTAGCCGCTAGTTTTGGTATACCAGGAATAGCTGCATATTGTGGATCAAAATTTGCGATGTTAGGCTTTTCTGAATCATTATATCATGAATTAAAAGGGACTGGTGTTGGGATTACTGTTGTTAGTCCAATAGCAGTTAAAACAAATTTTTTTGATAATGACTCATTCAAAGGGAAACAAATTCATAAAATTGGATATATGTTAAATCCTAAAAAAGTTTCTAGCGCAGTATTGAATGCATGCTATTCTAGAAGATTAGAGATAGTTGTCCCATTTTACGTTCGATCGGCTGTTTGGCTTAAACATACATTTCCTTATATTATCAATCCTATAATAGCTAATTCATTTAAGAAGATGTAGATTTTATAAATTAATTAGGTCATCAAAATGCTCATATCTCGCCTTCTGTTTCAAAATATATCCAATCCATGTTATTCCGTTTGTTATTTCCCACAATTTTAAAAAATATTTCATTTATTAGGAAATTTTACCCTTATGTTTTAAATCTCTTATGATATTCATCAGGGTATCATAGTCTATATCTATTTCATTTAATATCCTAGCATGATCAACTGTCTTATTCTTTTTGATAAAGTTTTCAATAGCGGCTTTCTTCTTTTGGAAATTTCGATCTTCCACCAAAACTATTATCTTATTTATTAACTGTTTAATTTATATATTCAATACTAAAAAATGACTTCTAAAACAACAGATTTATCAGATTAATTATTTAATTAAGTAGTGATCAAATATCGATGCCCCAACTGTATGTTGCTAGATTCTATTGCCGTTGACAGAATTTTCGATGGTAGGATTTTATTTAAGTGTGAAAAATGCAAGATATGTTGTGTAATCCCATTTGATATTAGTTTAGATGAAACATATTTAGAATTTTTGGATAGATTTGATAGTAAATCGGTTACTAGTATGAATGATCTAAAAGTTGACTTAGAACAAGAGAAGATAGTAAGGTCTAAAAAAGAAATCGAAGAAATGATTGATAAGTATAAGATCGATAATCAATTGATTAATAATATTTTGTTTTCTGAAAAAGATTATATTGTAGATTTTAGAAAAATAATTAACTCGGAAATAGATTATGGAAGAAAGATAGATATCCTACCCTTAAATGATAAATTGTTAGAACAATTAAATAAAAAAAGAATTAAGAAGTTATATAAATTTCAGGAAGATGCTGTTTTAAAAATCCTTAGTGGAAAGGATACTACTATAATAGCACCAACCGCATCAGGAAAAACTGAAGGGTTTTGTCTTCCCGTTCTCCAAAAAATTTCTGATAATCGAATTTTAACTGGTGATGAAGACAAATATTTTTTCAATTTTCATCCTAACGGTAATAGTGATAATATTCAAAAGGTTTCTGCATTATTTATTTATCCCACAAAAGCGCTAGCAAGGGACCAACATGAAAAAATATTATATTATTCCTCTCCTTTACATATTAAGATAAAAATATTTGATGGTGATCTGGATGAATCGGAAAAACAGATACTTTATGATAATCCGCCGGATATATTGATAACTAATTTTGATATGCTTCACTACCATCTGTTAAATAACACAAGGTTTGTAAATCTATTTAAAAATATAAAATTTCTTGTTGTGGATGAGGTTCATAGCTACAATGGGATATTTGGTTCAAATGTTCACTACATCATTAAAAGGCTAGAGAGAATAATAGTAAATAAAGACAAAGTTCAAGTAATAACTTGTTCAGCTACGTTACCAAATGCAGAAACATTTTGTAACCAATTATTTAACAGAAAAATGGAAATTATTCATGGAAAAGGAAGAAAAGGGAAAATATACTTCTCGATCATTTATCCATCACTAAGATCTAACAGATCATTGAGATTAGAAATAATTAAGAAAATAGCCAAAAAACATAAAACCTTGGTTTTCAGTAATTCGCACTTGTCTGCAGAACTTTTGGCATTTAACTCTTTTAAATCAGGAGTAAGAATTGGAGTACATAGATCAGGTCTTTTACCAAAGGTGAGAAAGATTATGGAAAATTCCTTTAAATTAGGAAAATTGGACGTTTTATCATCGACCCCAACGTTAGAATTAGGTATCGATATTGGAGATTTAGATGCAGTAATATCAAATCTAGTTCCAATTAATAGATTATTACAGAGATTAGGAAGAGCAGCACGTAAAGGACAGGATGGATTTGCTTTTCTTACTCTAAGCCATGATCCGATAAGTCAATATTATAAAAATCACCCGGAAAATTATTTTCATGACTATGAATTAAATTATATAGACCCACTCAATCCTATAGTACAAGAAAATCAGATTTTGTCTATGTCTTGTGATAGACCAATTTCTTTATATGAATCTAAGAATTTTAAAGAGATAATAGATAAATTAACTAAAAAAAATTTATTAGTTCTAAAAGATGGGAAATATATACCAAATAACAGCTCTTTTAATGTGTTAAGAGAATATAATATTCGAGGTACAGGAGTTGATGTCGCTATCATTTTTAATAATAAAAAAATTGGAAGTAGAAATCTACCGTATGCTTTAGAAGAATTACATCATGATGCGATCTATTTTATTTCTGGAAAAAGGTACAAAGTTAATAAATTATCGATAGATAAAAACTCACAGCAAAATTTTGCTAATGTAGAAATCGTTAGTCCTCTTTACCCAAATTATACAAAAGCAATTGTAGAAGAAATACCTGAAGTCCTGAAGGTGTTTGAAGAGAAAAATGTATTTGGGATTCAGTTAAAGTATTGTTTATTAAAAATATCGAAAAGAATAACTGGATATTCGAATATAGAGATCGGAAAAGAAATAAATCAAGGAAAGAAAATCTTTTTTGAAATTCCAGAAATTTTTGAATATGTCACTAAGGGTTTTGTGTTTAAGGTTCCTAAACCTTTAAGTGTTATTCAAAACCAGATTGATAGAGAATTAGTGGAGATAAGTGGTTACCATGCCACAGAACATGTAATAATAGAAGGTAGTGCCATGATAACTGGGGGTGCTTCATATGATTTAGGAGGTATTTCTCTTGGAGATTCTGGTATTATAGTAATTAGAGATGGCAGCATAGGTGGAAATGGTGCGAGTAAAAGTTTGTATGATAGGTTTGAACTAGCCGTTATACGTGCTCATACCATAGTGGATGAATGTCCATGTGAAGGATTAGAAGGCTGTCCAAGATGTACATATTCCTATCGATGCGGAAATAATAATGAATATTTACACAAAAAGGCAGCTTTGGAGATATTGGTTAGGCTAAAAAATAATGAAAGAACAGAGATGACAGTCATTGAAAATGTTCATAAAAGCTTAGTTTAAAATGAATATGTTTAAAAAATTTCTAAATTCCTATTTAAGAATAGAAAAACAGAAGTATGTTGACACAAGTCTTATAAAATCAAATATATTAAAACTAGGTATTAAAGTTCAATGTATTTTCTAGCGTAGTTTTAGAAGAATCTGAAAGTACCTCGCCAATAGTATCCTTTGTGCTATCTGTAATATTTTTTAGGACAGGCATTATTCCGATTTTATCGGCACCTTTGATAACACCGGTAAAAAAGGTTTCCCATCCTAAACCTATAATAGCTAAAAATAATATAATTGCAATTATCCATAAAATTACTCCCATACTATTACATAGTACTTTGTTAATGTATATTTGTACTATGTAACATTTATGCTGTTTTATATTACATTATAGATCTTATATAAAAATGACCTAGTTTTTTTATCTAAATTAATTATATAGTATTTGAAAAGTAATTATGAAATGAAGATTCAAAAAATTAGCGCTATAACATTACAGGTTAAAAACATGAAAAATTCGTTTACTTTTTACTCTAGAATTCCAGGCTTAAATTTATCCTATGGAAGTCCAGATAGTATGTTTACTTCATTTAAATTAACTGATCGAATAACTGGGTCGGTATCTTTTATTAATTTAGAATTTTCAGAAAATGTTAAGGATAAGAATTTTGGAAGGATTATACTTTTTTCAGAAGATGTTGACAATCTCTATGTTTTTTTTAAAAATGATGAAATTATTTCTAAACTTATAAAGATTAAAAATGAACCGAAGAATGCTGAATGGGGAGAAAGATATTTTCATATCCTAGATCCAGAGGGATATGAATTATCTTTTGCACAACCGTTAAAAAAATAGATATCACTCTTGTGTCGTTTTGATGCTAGTAATAAAGGCGATTTATAGATCAAGACTATTGAGTTGTTCTTATTTTTGATAATATATTGAAATCTTTTCCTCTTATTGTTGTGGTTGCCTCTTATTGTTATAGTTGATTCCTTGTCTCTTGTGTATTTCCATTTTCAAGGGCTGTCCTAGTTCGTTGGATATGTTCTACTACAAAGTCTCTAGGGTACCCATTATTAGATGCAGTCTTTCAAGAAGACTAGTATGAGTACTGCTATTCCATAAATATATATTAGAAATGGGTGTGGATAATCGAATTCCCAGTACATTCGTAAGGTGTGCTAAAATTCTTTCCCTTTCTCTGATCTTTAAAACTAGGATTAATATCAGAAATTTATGTTTGTATTCTACCGGAGCCAAAGATACTTGTAAGACTACTAATAATTGCACCTAACGCAAAAGATTCTCCATAGACTTGTAATTGAGGTATTAAAGAAGCAAATAATAAAATACCTACTGTTATTAAAGAACCATATTGTGTAACTTTCTTTAAAATTGTTTTTTCTTTATTGAATGGTGCTAAAAACATACCAAGGATCCATATACCAAATAACCAAATTATTATCATAGTCGATATCAATTCAGGAGCAAGAAAGCCCATACCGAAATACATTGTAGTTATAATGTAATCTGATTTCATCATATTAACAAAAATATTATCAAAGGTTTTAATCCGTATTATATAATATCCAGATATTGTACCCATTACTATGATCACACCTATGCTAACTCCAACATAAACAATATTTGTTGAGCAATTAAAAAATAGAACATTAGGGTCAATGCTTTTACAAAAGATATAACTAGTTATAATGGCCACAAGAAAAGATTTAACTGCAATACTAGCAGCAAATAATAAGATTTTATGTTGTTTTTCTACTATCCATATATCATCATTCAATAAGAATATTCACTTACTAATCGTATTACTAAGTTATTAGTATAAAATCGTGTATCAATTAATTGTAAGATAAAGTAGTCTTCCTGTCTAGTTTATAATAATCATTCAGACATTTCTATTTAATTCGGTATTTACTTCCATAAATCCTTGGGATTGTTTATAGGATAAGAACTAAAATTATTTAATCCTTTTAAGTTTGTTAATCATATAATATTATCCAAATTGCAATCTAATAATGTAGCATTAGGAAAAGAAGCTGAATTATTTATAAATTTAAGTAATAAAAGAATAAAATGTACCGCATGTGCTAGATATTGTCAGATACCAAATGATAAAATTGGATTATGTGGCGTACGTGGAGTAGTTGATAATAAATTATTTTTATTTTCTTATGGAAAGGTAATTTCAGGTAACATCGACCCTATCGAAAAGAAACCTGTATCCCATTACATGCCGGGAACATCTATATATTCAATTGCTACTACAGGGTGTAATTGGTTGTGTAAGTATTGTCAGAATTATGATATATCTCAGAGGAGAAAAATTGAAGGTGTAGAACTATCACCTCAGGATGTAATCAATAATGCAAAAAAATATCGAGTTGAAGGCATTGCATATACATATAATGAACCATCAATCTTTATTGAATTTGCAAAGGATTGTGGGTTAGAAGCACATAAAAATAATATTTTTAATATATTTGTGTCCAATGGTTATCTTACTCCTGAATCAATTGATATGTTAAAAAGATTTTTGGATTGTATGACTGTTGATTTTAAAGGGAGTGGTGAACAAAATTTTGTTAACAAGTTTATTGGGATTCCTTCTTCTGATCCAGTTTTTCAGACTATTAAAGAAATTAAAAACTCTACGAAAATCCATTTAGAGATCACTGATCTTATTGTGCCTGAAGTTGGAGATAGTTTATCAGCTGCTAAAAAATTATGTAAATTTATATATGACCAATTAGGTGATGATATACCACTTCATTTTTTACGATTCCATCCAGATTATAAAATGATGGAATTTCCATCCACTTCGATTCAAATCCTTGAAAAACATCATGAGATTGCCAAATTGGAAGGATTAAAATATGTATATATTGGCAATGTCCCTGGACACAGACTAGAACATACTTATTGTCCAGAATGTGGCATAATCGTTGTCCAACGTTTTGGATTTGATATTATTTCATGGAATCTTGACAAAAAGAATAGGTGTGAAAGGTGTTTTACTAAAATTCCTATAATTGGGAAACCTAATAGAATAGGAACAAAAAATAGGTTTAGAATCTTAAACTAACTAAACAAATCAGATATATGAATTACTAGAGAGATTATTGATGGGAAGATAGGAATTGGTTACATCTTGGATGTATTTTATTTACTGTTTAGAATAAAATTATGAAATTACACCTATCCGTTCCAGTAATCGATAGCACTATATCATCAAATCATATAATTTTTAAATAATATGAGTTGTTACATAGTGTATGAGTCAATTAAATCATAATTCAGATAAAAATCAAGGAAAAGGAGAGCATAATAATATGTCTAGAACAAGTGAATGGGTGGACTTGCTTAGTTCGCTCTTCGATAGACTTACAGGAAAGGAAGCAGTTGTCACTTATGAGTTTGACAATTTAAGAATTAACATCCCTAGAGCTTCTGGTCCTGGAGGTAAAGATTTGGGATCTGCTGAATGGACTATAAATGGAAAGTTAATAATAAAAGCAGAAGCAGTTGCAAAATAACTTCTATGAGTGGAGAATTTTCATTGATAGATTGGGATAATATTGTATTATCAAAAAAAAATGTACGTTCGAAAAATAATGTGTCTGTAGGAAACGTAGTAGCCAATTATAAGGATCATATTCTAATTTTAAGTGGCGTAGTAAATAGTCATCAATATAAGATCCCAAAATCAACTATAGAAAACTATAATGGATCCGAACTTGTATTAAAGATAAATTATGAAGATTTAAAAAAATTTGAAATAAATGATGAAAATTTAAACACAATTGATTCAACTATTACTGACTTTTTTGTCAAAGGCCTAAGGTGCATAAGTGGATCTATAAAAATAGGATCTGATAATAATTATTCTTTGATATTTTATAGTTCAGATAATAAGGTAAGTTTAAATATTATCGATCCGTCGATCTTTGAGATTCCTCTGGGTAATAACAAGAACAATAAGTTAACTAGTTTTCTGAATTACATAAAAGAAGCTAAAGTATTTGCCCGCAAACTTTCTGAACATAACTTGACCTTGTCTATTTTAAATAAAGATGAAAATGTTTTTACGCTTGGAAAAGATGCACATCCATCATTCTCAAAGTTAATCACTAGAAGTGACGATATTCAAATTGATAGCCTAAAAAAGTCACTAAAACTTGCATCTGATATTAAAAAAGATGAATAAATTGAAATGCTCAGATAAAGGACTGTTCTACAGTATCATTATTTATCAGTAGTTGTTTCAAAAATTAAAAATAATTAGTATAATTCATATCAATGATGAGGAAGTATCAAAATAATATATTTTTTATATTTTTCAAGTGAATAATTTTGACTATCTTAGTTATATTATAGAAAAACAGATCAATAGAATTTTAATTTTATTATGATACTGTTAAGCATATTAAATATATTGCTGTAAATTAATTAGACAAGCTTTGGAATCTAAAGATATAATCTTATTTAATTGATTCGACTTATGTACCAATTAATTTTCTTTTCTAAGAAATCTAACTGGGATTCATTGAACTTTCCTTTTCTGTGTAACATATTTATATCGCTCTGAATCTTTTCAAGTTGTTTTATACATTCTTCTTTGTTATTTTTCGATAATACTTCATAGGTATAATCAATATTTGATAAGTGTCTTTTAAAAAATCTTTTTGATTTTTCCCTATATAACCATCCCCCTATAGTTGAAATCAAGCCTATCGCTACAGAAGTTAGAATTAGTATCATTTCTGTGAAAATAGCTCCTTTAAAATTTGCAGTTAGAATACCATATCCTGTTATATTGAATTTTAAAGGATTTTCATGTGTATTATTATTCATAGACCAGAAATCGAATACGTGACCTCTTTCAGGGTCTGCTTTAC
The DNA here is from genome assembly GCA_042138015.1 of Nitrososphaeraceae archaeon. Lineage (GTDB taxonomy): Archaea > Thermoproteota > Nitrososphaeria > Nitrososphaerales > Nitrososphaeraceae > TH1177. Next base: position 56,509 of record JBHIVA010000008.1, read on the forward strand.
ATTCAATTTGAGAGGATACAGGTACAGTTATAAATTCCCCAGCTTTTAAAATTGTTTCATTACACAATATAATTCCTGAATCCGGAGGACTAATATCTATAAATAATTTTGTAATTAATTCATCCTTATTACCATCAATAGTTATTATTCCATTTGATTTAGTATCAGTCATATAGATTAGATTTGTGACTGTATCAATTGTTATTTTGCTCGCAATCAATGGAAATGTAACTTTTGATTTTATGTCAAGAAGATCAGTTGCTACTGATGAATTTAATACAGGTTTTAAAGAAATATTTTTGATTACGGTATTTGTAGTCCCATTGATTACAGTTATATTATTATCTTGAGAATTGTGTACATAGACTTTGTTTGTTTTGGGGTTAACAGCTATTCCTATAGGGTTATCTCCTACCTTTATGGTAGTTTCAACTTTATCATTGGTTCCATTAATTACACTTACGGAATCAGATAAAAAATTTGAAACATAGATTGTATTAGAATTTACGTTAATCGCAAGTACGGAAGGCCTTAATCCAACGGGAATTGATGAAAGAAGAGTTAGATTAGCAGGACGTCCATCTAATACTGCAATACTATGATTCCCTAAATCAGAAATATATACTTTATTTGTATCTGGATGGACTACAATATCGTATGGAACAAATTTGTCTAATAAAGATGTATAGTTTAATGTTTTTAAAACTTCATTCTCTATAAGATCAATAACTGTAATAGTTTTAGAATTCATATTCGCTACATACAACACGTCATTAGCTAAATTTATTCCGAGTCCTACGGGAGCATTTCCCACAGGCAATTTTGTGATTTCTCTGTTTGTAAATCCATCAATAACAGAGATAATATCTGTCCCTCTAATTGACGAATAAACTCTGTTTGTAAATGGATTGATATCTAGATCATATGGCAAATCGTCTACTTCTATATTAGTTTCTACTTCTGATTTTTCAATATCTATAACGGAAATAGTATTTGAGTATTCATTTGCAACATAAATCTTACCAGATACTGGATTTATATCAATTCCAATTGGGAAGCTTCCTGCATGTATTATAGGCTTTGATTGCATGGAAATAGGTTTTTGAGGTTCTTGGGCTGAAATATTATTAGTTAAGAAAAATAATATAAAGAGCATAATTACTGAAATACAAGAAAAGAGGGATAAAATACTTTTCAAATATGAAATTTATCATAAAGCGATATAAAAATTTACATTTTTGCCCTCTGGATTTAAAATATTACTATTTAGAATAAAATGTATCTATTGAAGAATCAAATAATGATATTAAAAAATAAAAATTTAATACTTTTGATTAAAATGTGAATATAAATAAAAACAGAATGATTATCCTTGTTAAATAAAATAAATAGGTATTAGTTTTATCATTTTTTATTGTATATCCTATGTTATTGGAAAACTAAATCTTGCAACAAAATAAGGTGTGTAATGTGATGAATTACATTAGAGGTTGATTTATATCCTTTATATCCTATATTAACTATAGATATATGTTGAAGTATTTCTCTGGTTTTCTAGTTTTAATATTGACAATATTAGTTGTTCCTTTGACTTTTCCTTTTCTCCCATTGAATGCATTAACGGATCCAGATGATATTTATCAATCATCCACTAGTGATAATTCCTTTGGTTCTTTGAGTAGAATATTAGTAATTGAAGACGAAGTTGAGGATGAGGAAGTAACAATAGAGGAAGAAGAGAGTGATAAAGCAGGGGATGAGGAAGTAACAATAGAGGAAGAAGAGAGTGATAAAGCAGGGGATGAGGAAGTAACAATAGAGGA